>DPHR01000020.1:7990-12496 GCA_003522945.1 Clostridiales bacterium | reverse complement strand
GATGAGCCCCCAGGTGTCCACAAAGATCTGTCCGCCGATCTGCTCGGCGGCGGTCTTTCCGTTTTCCTCGATGCTGCCGGAGCGCGGCGCCTTCACGCCGCGGCGGAGGTTCATATACGCGCGGTGTTCGGTGGAGACATCCTCGCCGCCCCACCAGAACATGCCCATGCCGCGGCGGGTGTAGTTGAGCCACGTCTCCCCTACCGTCTCCGGCGCAAGCGTTTTGGGCATGGCGTTGTCCGCAAGCGCGCGCACAAAGATGAGCGGACCGTTCACGTCGTCATCCGCGGTATAATACCGCTGCTCGCGCAGATAGCCGCGGATGTCGCCGTAATAGCTTTGCAGCCGTTCATACGTCCAGAACGGGTTTTCCACCGGCGCGCCGAGACGCATACCGGCGTCCATGCCGATGAGCCCTGCATAGAGCTTTTCGAGCGTTTCTCTTTCCATAGCAGTCAATAGCAGCGGCGCAGGATCTCGATCACATCGTCCGCGGTGAGCTGCCGGTAGCTGTAGCAGCTGAGATCGGTGAGCTCCGCGACGCGCGCAAAGCAGCTCTCCGGCACGCCGAGAGCGCGCAGCGTCGCCAGGGCGCCGAGATCTTCATGGAAGAATTTCTTCAGCGCGGCAATGCCCTCTTTCGCCTGCTCGCTCTCGCTCTTCCCGGCGGGATCGATGCCCCAGACGTTCCGGGCGAAGCGGGCAAGGCGCGGCGCGGCGCTCTCGCAGATATACTCGAGATACGCCGGGTGTACGACAGCGAGACCCGCGCCGTGCGCCACGTCGAAGAGCGCGGAGAGCGGATGCTCGATGCAGTGGCTCTCCCAGTCGGTCTTTTTCCCGTTATTGAGCATGCCGCAGAGCGCAAAGCTGCTCGTCCACATAAGGTTCGCCCGCGCCTCATAGTCCGTGGGTTCCACGATGGCTCGCCGCGCCGCGGCGATCTCCGTGCGCATGGCGGCCTCGGCGAGATTGTCCGTGAGAAAATCGTCGTCCGGCGGGGAGATATAAAGCTCCATCAGGTGCGACATGGTGTCCACAATGCCGTTCACCATCTGGTTTTTCGGCAGGCTGTATGTGAGCGTCGGGTCAAGAATGGCAAAGCGCGGGAACTCATACTCACTGTCATAGCAGTTTTTCTCGCCGGTGGCGAAATTTGTGATAACGGCGGACTTGTCCAGCTCGCTGCCCGTGGCCGGAATGGTGAGAATGACGCCGAGAGGGATACCGGTTTCGGCGCTCTCCCAGTTTACATAAAACTTTTCCCAGAAGTCGCCCTCCGCCGGTGCTCCCACGGCGATGGCCTTGGAGCAGTCAATCGTGCTGCCGCCGCCGACGGCAAGAATGAGGTCGATCTTATGCTTCCGGCAAAGCTCGATGCCCTCGTACACCTTTTCGGTGCGCGGGTTCGGCATGATGCCGGAGAGCTCATAGACGCTCTTCCCCGCCGCGCGCAGCACATCAAGAACGCGGTCATAGAGGCCGGTGCGCTTGATGCTGCCGCCGCCGTAGGTGAGCAGGACGTTTGCGCCGAACTTGCCCAGCTCCTCCGGCAGATGGCTCATGGCGTCCGCGCCGAAGTGGACGCGCACGGGATTATAATACATAAAATCGTTCATGGATCTTCTCCTTTCCCAGAATGCCCCGTTTCCGAAAACCGAAACGGGGCATGATTTTTGTTATTTCGCGCCGAGAAGGGCATACATGCGCTGTTTGAAGAGCGCGGTATCCACCGCGGTGCAGAGCACGGCGTTGTGCTCCGCCTCCGGCGCGGCCGTATCGAAGTGGAAATATCCGCGCTTTTCCGCGTCGTGCAGCTCTATGCGGCACTTAGCGGCAACGAGCTTCGTCATGATCTCCGGGTACAGCGCCGAGGTGACAGCGAGACTGTCCACCACGCCGTAGGTCTCGCTGCCGCCGCGGATCTCGTTATAAAATTCACGCAGCCGCTGCGTGGCGAGCGCGCAGAACCGCCCCGCCGGAGACGGCGACGCGAGCAGACGTTCCACCTCGTCCGGAGTGATCTCGGTGCTGCCGCGGGTCGTATCGAGCGTGATCCACACCGCCGGAGCGCCGGACTGCAGAACGATCTCCGCCGCCTCGGGGTCGGAGCCGACGTTATACTCGGCGCACTCGGTGAGATTGCCGCGGATCCCTGCGCTGCCGCCAAGGATCCAGAGCTTTTTGATCTTCCGCACGAGATCGGGCGCAAGCGTGAGCGCGACAGCGATGTTCGTCAGTGGGCCGATGGTAATGATCTCGATCTCGCCGGGGTTTTCGCGCACAAGATCGATGATAGCCGGCACCGCGTGCTTCTTTTCCGCCTTGCGTGCCGGTGCGGGCAGGTCAAGCCCGCCGAGGCCGTCCTCGCCGTGGACATGGTACGCCGCAAAGCTCTTTTGGGAGAGCAGCGGGTGCTCCACACCGCGGTAGACCGGCGGGAGATAGCCTCCCGCCGCGTCCTCCGCCAGAAGCGCGTTCTTGGTGCAGAGATCGAGCGGAAAGTTTCCGCACACGGTCGTGATCGCCTCGACACGGGCGATGTCCTCGGCGCAGAGCGCCTCGACGATGGCCCAGGCGTCGTCCGAGCCGGTGTCCGTGTCGATGATAAAGCGGCGGCTCAAAGCTTCGCCGCCCAATCCGCGCCGGGCATGTCGTGCCGGCGGCAGTACTCGTCAAAGACGATGCCAGCGGGGAGCATTTTGAACTCTTCGAGCAGCGCGAGACGGCGCGTGAAGTTTCCTTCGCGCTCGGCCTCCATGAGCTTGTCCGTCGGCTCGAGCAGGGCGATCATCAGCGCCTTTTTCACGCTGCGCGCGCCGATAACTGACGCGCTCACGCGGTCGATGCTCGCATCGAAGAAGTCGAGACCGAGATGCACCTTGTCAAACGCATTGCAGCGCTTGATCTCCTGCATGATGGCGACGGTATCCTCCGACACGGTGGCGACATGGTCGCTGTCCCAGCGCACGGCGCGGGAGAGATGCGTCATGATCTCCTGGCCGAACACGAAGTAGGACGAGAGCTTCGCCGCAACGCTCTCGGTCGGATGGTAATGGCCGGTATCCATGCAGACCATGGCCTTGCCGGTCGTGAGGGCGTAGTTGGTGTAAAACTCGTGCGATCCGGCGGTGTAGCTCTCAAGACCGAGGCCGAACACCTTGCCCTCGATCGAGTCGCGGTTATACTTCCGGTCGAGCGGCTCGGCAAAAATGCGGTCGAGCGATTCGACGAGCCGTTCGCGCGGGCCGAGCGTATCGACGCGGGTGTCCTTCGAGCCGTCCGGGATCCAGTGGTTCGTGATGCACACCTCGCCGAGCTCGCGGCCGAAATACTCGCCGATCTTCCGGCAGGCGATGCCGTGCTGTACCCAGAAATCGCGCACTTCCTTCTCGGGGCTTGCGAGTGTCCAGTTATCGCGCAGCATCGGGTGGGAGAAGTATGTGGGGTTAAAATCAAGACCGATGCCCTTTTCGCGGGCATAGTCCACCCACCCGGCGAAATGCTCGGGGCGGATCTCGTTGCGCGGCACCTTCACGCCGTTTGTGAGCGGATAAACCGCGTGCAGCGCCAGATGCTTCGCACCCGGGACGAGCGAGAGCATTTTGTCGAGAGAGACGAAGTATTCCTCCACGCTTCTCGGCTTGCCGGGGGCGTTGCCCGTGGCGGCGATGCCGCCGGTCAGCGCGGCGTCAAAATCCTCAAAGCCGGTGAGATCGTCCAGCTGCCAGCAGTTGATGGAAACGGGGATGGTGTCCATCTTCCGCAGCGCTTCTTCGGTGTCCACGCCCCAGGCGGCGTATATGTCGCGGGCGGCTTCGTACTGGTTTGCCATGCTGGAACTCCTTTCGTAAGGGGAAAATCAGTTATTGTTGTAGTAGACCACGTTCTCCGGGCGGATGCGGACGAAGAGATCGTCGCCCTCCGAGAGCGTTCCGGCGTGGGTGCCGAGCGCGGAAATATCGAGCGGCTGCGTACCCAGCGTGCCGATGAGCTTCCACGAAAGACCGGTGAAGATCTTCTTTTCGAGATGGAACGGGTTCGCGCCCTCGGTCTCCGGGGTGCAGAACTCGAAATACTCGCCGCGCACCGCCGTCTTGACGGTGTCGCCCTCCCTGCCGCCGACGTGGTTGACCGGAATGCGGACGTTTTCGCTGCATACGCACCATACCCCGTCCTCACACGCGAGAACGCCGGAGAGGAGGTTCGCCTTGCCGAGAAAGTCGGACGCGAACACGGACGCCGGCTGGCTGTAGATCGTGAAGGGGTCGCCCTGCTGCTCGATCTGGCCGTCGTGGAGGAGGATGATCTGGTCGGACATTGTGAGCGCTTCCTCCTGATCGTGCGTAACGAACACGGTCGTCGTGCCGATCTGCCGCTGGAGATTGCGGATCTCATACTGCATCTCGGCGCGCACCTTGCGGTCGAGCGCGGAGAGCGGCTCGTCCAGCAGGAGAATGTTCGGCTTGGTGACAAGCGCGCGGGCCAGTGCCACGCGCTGCTGCT
>DPHR01000020.1:0-7799 GCA_003522945.1 Clostridiales bacterium | reverse complement strand
CGCTGCTGCTCGCCGCCGGAGAGCTGCGTCACGCGGCGGGAGTTATAGCCGCCGAGCTTCACAAGCTCGAGCGCTTCGTTGACGCGCTCGTCGATCTCCGGCTGGGGGACCTTGTGCATCTTGAGGCCGTAGCCCACGTTTTTCGCCACGTTCATGGAGGGGAACAGCGCGTAGTTTTGGAACACGAGACCGATGTTGCGCTTTTCCGGGCGCACCTTCGTCACGTCCGCACCGTCTACGAGCACCTCGCCCTCGTCCGCGGTCTCCAGACCGCAGATGATGCGGAGGATCGTTGTCTTGCCGCAGCCGGAGGGGCCGAGCAGCGAGAGAAAGTCCCCGCTTTTTACATCGAAGCTGACGCCCTTGAGAACGACATGGTCGCCGAAGCTCTTTTTTAATCCTTTTACCGAAAGATCCGCCATCGGTTATTCTCCTTTCTTCTTCGCGCCGCCGGACATGCCGAACAGGCTGCCCGCGGAAAAGCCCAGCCGCGAGAACGCGATCACAACGATGACCGCGATCAGAACGATGATCGCCGAAAGTGCGTTCAGATCGGCCTGATACTCGCTGCGGATGCGGGTGAACACGAGCGTCGGCAGCGTATTCCTGCCGACAGGGATGAGGTAATACTGCAGCACGAAGTTGTTGAAACACATGATCATTGCCATAATGCCGCCGGCCAGAATGCCCGGCGTGATGGCAGGGAGCGTGATATCAAAAAACACGCGCAGCGGGCTTGCCCCGAGAAGCCGGGCCGCTGCCTCCGGCGAGCGGTCCATATCCTGAAACCGGCCGTTGACGAGCAGCACAACGTACGGCAGCACAACGATCAGGTTGCCGAGGAACATGGTGCCCATGCCGCGCCCCGAGCCGAGGAACGAGAACATCAGCAGCAGGGAGATCGACGTTACGAGCCACGGGATGATGATCGGCAGCTGGAGCACGAAGTTGAACCGCGCCGCCCACTTGGGGGCGTAGTACTGCAGGCCGTAGGAGCAGAGCGTGCCGATCACGACGGCGGCCAGCGTGACAAGGAAGGAAAACTTCAGACTGAGGATACAGGCCGGAAGAAGGTTGCTCGTCGTGAAGAGCGTTTTGTACCACTGGGTCGTAAACACATACGGGAACATGCCGTACGGCGTTTTGTTGAACGACATGCCGATGATGGCGATGATCGGGATATACATGAACGCGAGCACGATGCACAGACATGCCATCATCGTGCGGCGAAAGGCCTTGCTCGTCATGCGATATCACCTCCGATCGCTTTCTGCGCGCGGTTGGCGGCAATACGGGTAACGGCCATGATGACGCTCAGAATAATGAGCAGCACGCAGGAAAGTGCCGCGCCGTAGCCCATGTTCAGAGAACCGGAGTACTGCGTATCGATCATGCTGCCGACCATGGAGCCGCCCGCTCCGCCGACAAGTCCCGGCTCGACAAAGCTGCCGGCCACCGGAACAAACACGAGCAATATGCCGGAGAGCAGCCCCGGCACGCTCATGGGAAATACAATGTTCGTAAAGGTTTTCGTCTTGCTCGCGCCGAGGATCAGCGATGCCTGGATGACGTTGTCGTTGATGCCCTCAAGCGAGGAATAGAGACACAGTATCATATACGGAAGATACTCATACGTCAGTATGAGTACCGTGGCCTTGTTCGTATAAAGCCACGTTTTCGCGCCGTGTATGCCGATGGCGTCGAGCGTCGTGAGCAGCAGACCGCCGGTCTGGATAAGGTTCATCATCGCGTAGATCAGCAGCAGCTGCGATGTGAAAAACGGCAGAATGACGACCATCATAAGCGTACTGCGGTGCTGCGGCTTCACGATCTTTGCGATCGCCCACGCCGCGGGGTACGCCGCAACGATGCAGATGAGCGTGACCTCGCCCGCCGTAAGGAGCGATTTTCCCATCAGCCGCCAGAACGTCGCGGAGCCGAACATACGGGTGATGTTGCGCAGCGTCCAGCCCGGCCAGGGCTGTCCGGCAAAGATGTTGCGGTTCATAAAGCTGAACACGAGCAGCATCAAAAGCGGCAGGATCGTCAGGCACAGCAGGAGAATGACGCTCGGCGTCGTCCACAGCGCGCCCGGACGAAATTTGGTTCTCTTCTTTTTCATTTTCAATTACCGCCCCTCTTTTAAAAAAGAATGCCGCCGAAAGGGGTTCCGGCGGCATTCTGTCGTTGGATGCGTTATGTGCCGGGCGCTTTAGCCGACGAATTCCTGATAAAGGTCGGTCCAGGCGTCCTTCAGTTCGGGATCAGCGATGTAAGGCAGGAGCTTGATGCAGGTGGGCATCGGGTCGAGCTCGAGGGTGATCTTCTGCTCCGGCGTCAGATTATCGATGGCCTTGGCGTTGACCGGCGTATAGGTGTAGTACTCGCCGGGGTACTTGTCGCTGATGCCGGTAGCCATAGCGGTCTGCTGCTCTTCGCTTTCGATCCAGTTGATCCACTCGCACGCGAGATCGTACTCATCGGTGCCTTCCACGATGGCCCAATAGTCAACGTAGCCGACCGTGCCCTCGGTGGGGTGGACGAGCTTGATGTTGGTGCTGGGATCGTTGATGAGCTGGCTGTAGGGGCCGGACCAGATCTCGCCCGCCCAGAAGTCGCCCGCGAGCCAGGGGATGGTCTGCTCGTCGTTGGAAGCCCAGAAGCCGAGGAGCTGTCCCTTGAGCTCCTTGAGCGCGGCGCGGACCTTCTCAATATCAACGTTCTCGATATCGTCGGAATCCTCGCCCGCCAGCAGGCAGCCGATGACCCAGTCGTCGCCGTCGCCGTCGAGGACCATGACATGACCCTTCAGTGCAGGATTGAGAAGATCGGACCAATGCTCGAGCTCAAAATCGACCTTGTCGGGGTTGTAGGCGAGAGAAGAGGTGCCGTTGCACCAGGGAAATGCGAAGAGGTTGCCCGCGTCATCCACGGCATAAGGGCTGAGGTCCTTGTAAACATCGGCCACTTCGGCGTAGTTGGGGATCTTCGCCGGATCGACGTTGGCGAGCAGGCCTTCGTCGTGGAACCACTGGGTATAGTTGTTGGAGAGAACGACCGCGTCGATCGTCTTGTTGCCGCCGGTCATGAGGGTGGTCATCAGCTCGTCGTAGGAGTTGAAGTAGACGTGCTCGACCTGCGCGCCCGTCATGTCCTCAAAGGCCTTCTCGCAGTAATCCTCGTCGGAGTTGTAGCCCTGCCAGTTGGCAACGTACAGCGTGTGTCCCGCCCAGGGAAGCTCGCCCTCGGCCGGGGTCTCAGCCTCTGTCGGAGTTTCGGCCGTGGGCTCCGCCGGTGTCTCCGGAGCTGCCGGAGTCTCCGGAGTTGCCGGGGTCTCGGCTGCGGCACCGCAGGCGCACAGAGCAAACACCATGACCAGGGCAAGGACGAGTGCCAATGCTTTTTTCATGTTCTTTCCTCCTATTATTGGCTTTTTACGCAGCAGGGACGCTGTTTAGTAAACATTCCCTTTTCCCCGCTGCTTACCGTATCTTAATGATACGTTCTTTCCTCTCGTATGTCAATGCGGTACAATAAACAAAAACCCCCGTCATTTTTCGTCATTCCGCTCTATCGGCCGCATACTATCCCTCGCTCTTATGGATATTTTATCCGAAGTGCATAGCATACTCAGAACATTGTCCAAGTTTACCGCCGCATTTTTATATGGTTTTTCTGTGAAAAGAGTCTTTCCATTTTTAGCGAAATCATATAGAATAAAGATGTACATAAACACCGTTTTACTAAACAACCATAAGGAGGCACTACGGATGAAAATGCGCGAAATCGCCGACGCTGCCGGCGTATCGCTGACGACGGTCTCCCTCGTTCTCAACGGAAAGCCCGGCATCGGCGATGAGAAGCGGGCGCTCGTCACCCGGCTTCTGCAGGAAAACGGCTACCAGATCCGTCCGGAGGACGCGCCCCAACGCATCCACGCCCACAGCAATCTATGCTTTCTCAAATACAGCAAGCACTCCTATCTTGTCAACGGCAACCCCGGCTTCGTCACGCAGATCATGGACGCAGCCGGAGAGGAATGCCGCCGCCACGGCTACAATCTTCTTGTGAACGCCTTCAGTGACTTTTCCGCCATAAACCGCGCCGAGCTGATCGACACCGCCACCACCGGCGGCGTGATCCTGCTCGGCACGGAGATCGAGCGCGAGGATCTCTCATACTTTGACGGGCTGCAGAAGCCGTTCGTTATCGTGGACAACGCGCTCGAACGTCTGCCGTTTTCGACTGTGACGATGGACAATGCCGGCGCCGTATTTGAGGCGGTGGAGTATCTCCGTTCGCTCGGCCACCGGAAGATCGGCTTTCTTTATAATTCCATACCTTCGAGCAACGACAACGCCCGGCGCGACGCCTTTGAAGCGGCGATGCACCAGCCTGGGCTTTCGTACTCGGATGATCTTATCTGCCGCGTGTTCCCCACGATGGACGGCGCGCGCAAATCGTTCGGCGAAGCGCTCGACCGCGGTATCGCGCTGCCGACCGCTTTTCTTGCCAACAACGACAGCATTGCGCTCGGCGCCATGCGCGCCATGCAGGAGCGCGGCATCCGTGTGCCGCAGGATATCTCCATGATCGGCTTTGACGGGCTGCCATTCTCCGCTATGAGCGAGCCAACGCTCACGACCGTGGACGTGCCCTGCGCCGACATCGGGCGCTGGGCTGTCAACATCATACACCAGCAGATGCGCGGGCGCATCCGCACGACCTGCAGCATCCACGTCAGCACACAGCTGCACATCCGCAAAAGCACCGCCGCGCCGCGCTCGTCCGGCTGGGTCTGGGGAAAGGAATGATCGAACATGCTTGGAAACCATCTGCTCGGCCTTTACGAAAAGGCGCTCCCGCCGGAGCTTACCTGGGAGGAGCGTCTGCGCGCGGTAAAGGAGCTCGGGTTTGACTATCTGGAAATCTCCGTCGACGAGAAGGACGAGCGTCTTGCCCGGCTCGACTGGACGCAGACCGAGCGCGGCGTGCTCCACCGCGCCATGCGCGAAACGGGCGTGCCCATCCAGTCAATGTGTCTGAGCGGCCACCGCCGCTTCCCCTACGGCAGCGCCGATCCCGCCGTGCGCGCACGCGCGCATGAGATCACGGAAAAGGCCGTGCTGTTCGCGCGGGAGTTCGGCATCCGCGTCATCCAGCTCGCCGGGTACGACGTGTACTATGAGCCCTCCACGCCGGAGAGCCTGCGGCTTTTTGAAGAGGGGCTGCGCAGCGCGTGCGAGATCGCCGAAAAGTATCAGGTCATGCTCGCCATGGAGATCATGGATACGCCGCTCATGAGCAGCATCTCCCGCTACTTAAAATACAAGGCCGTCCTCCCCTCGCCGTGGTTCACGGTCTACCCTGATGTCGGCAATCTCTCCGCCTGGGGCAACGACACCGCCGCGGAGATATCACTCGGACGGAACGGCATGGTCGGCGTCCATCTCAAGGATACGCTCGCCGTGACGGAGGACTTCCCGGGCAAGTTCAAATGCGTCCCCTTCGGCAGCGGGTGCGTGGATTTCCCCGCGTGTCTCGGCCAGCTCGAGCGCGAGGGCTACCGCGGGCCGTACATGATCGAAATGTGGTATGAGCCCGGCCAGGACTGGCGCGCCGAGATCACGAACGCGCGGAAGTTTATGGAAGAGAAGTTTGCCGCCGCGATGAAATAAGAAAACATAGAGAGCGCCCGATGGATCAAAAATCCATCGGGCGCTTTTCCTATATCAATATTGCAGAAGCAGGGCATGCCGCGTCTCGCGGCATGTTTCCAGCGCGGAGGTGAGGACGGCGCGGTCAAACTTTGTGCGCGCGGCGCGGCGCTCGCTCTCCGGAAGCTGCGCCATATCCCGGCTGTGGGCGGCAAGGACTGCCGCGGCATGCGCTTCCCACTCGCGCTTCGCTTTCCCCGTGATCTCCATATGTCTGGCAAAGCGCCGCTGCGTCAGAATGCACAGCTCCTTAAACTCCCAGAAGAGCGAAGTATTCTCCCCTTCTCCGGGCAGGAATGCCTCGCAGAAGGCGGGCAGACCGTCAATATCGATATAGAGCGGCATATAAAAGCTCATGCGCGGCGTGGCGATCGCCGTCCAGAGGACGCTGCCGGTCTCCGGCGCATAGTCCGCCACAATGCTCGAGAGCGTGCCGCGGCGGCAGAGCGCGTAGTCCGGCGTCACATCTGCGAACGGGTCGCCGGAGGGGAGCTTTGTGAGATCGTATTTCGTGCCGTCGTACACGTCGCTGAGGACGTCCATGAGCGTCCGGCGCGTGATGGGTTTCGCCGGTCGGACGCTGTAGAGCGTTTCGTTCTCGTCCTGCAGCTCGCCGGAGAGAAGCTCCATGGCGCGCCAGCGGCGGCGCATGTTCATAGAGTCGAGCTCCGGGCCCCACTCGTTGGGGCTTTTGTCCGCGCCGTAGGCGCAGGCAAAGTCGAAATGACGCTCGTCGCCGTTCCACCAGCCCTGCGCGCGGGCATAGTCCGCAAGACCTTCGGAGGCAAGGACGTTCGCCGTGTCGGTCAGATCGGCGTCGTGCGTGCCGAAGGCGTTCGCGCGCACCGACACCTCGTCGTCCGGCACACGCACCGCGACCCAGCGGCCGCCCGGCGTGATCTCCAGCACCCATCCCTCGGACGGGTCGGCGATGGAAAACGTCGCCCCGCTCTGGCAGGTATCGAGCCCCGACGGGCGCAGGCCGTAGCGCGCGACGAGCTCGCCGATGAGCTCCACAGCGCCGCGGGCCGTCTCCGCGCGGCGGAGAATCAGAAGCGGGATATCGTCCGGCTCGAGCACCATGCCCTCCCATGGGATCGCTTTGAACGCCATCACGCCCGTGCCGGCAACGGACACGTTCCGGTCGTTCGTGCCGCCGGCCCACGCGCGGTCGAGCGTGCCGATCTCGTATTTGCAGGCGGTATAAAGATAGCCGCAGGTCTCGCCGATCTCGGGGATCGTATGGCCGCCGACGAGCGTATATACGGCGTCCGGCGCATGCTTCTGCCGCGGAACGTGCGTGAGAAGGGCGGGCGTATCGTCCCAGTCGTCGTTGGCGGCGAGCAGCGCATAGCCGCTGCGCGAGGCGCGGCGGCCGGCGATAAGGCAGGTACACATAGGCTCTGTTCCTCCGGTCGTTTGTCGGGATTTCCGTGTCTTTTTTTATAAAGTATATTCTGGCGGCAGGGCAAAGTCAAGCCGCGGGGATGTTCCCTGCATTTCAGCCGGAAGGGGGCGAAAAATAGCTTGCTTTTTGGCTGTGGCTGTGGTAACATATCTAAGCGCAAAAAAGTTTTCTTTTAGAATAGAAAGGATTGAATCTCGTGAACGGTCTTGTTCTTGCTTTCACCATCATCCAGCTCCTCGCCGGTATCTTCCTGATCGTCGTCGTGCTGCTCCAGTCCGGAAAAAGCTCCGGTCTGTCCGGCGCTGTCGCTGGCGGCGCGGAGACCTTCTTCTCCAAGGGTAAGGCGAAAACGCTTGACGGTACTCTGGCGAAGATGACCAAGTGGGTCGCGCTCGCGTTCGTCGTTCTCACGCTGGTGCTGAATCTGCTGCACTGATCCCCGACTTTCCAAAAGCCTCGGAAGCACCGCTTCCGAGGCTTTTTCATTTCATACGAACCAAACCGCTGCTCCATGCGTCCTATGGTCGTATATTTCTATTATTTATTATTGAACACCGAGGTGCACTCCTATGAAACTTTCCAAAACGATCGCGCTTCTGCTCTCCTGCACGCTTCTGCTGCTGACCGCGGGCTGCGGCGCGTCCCCCAAACCCGCCCCCTCGGCCGCGCCGGAG
>DPHR01000146.1:16312-17943 GCA_003522945.1 Clostridiales bacterium | reverse complement strand
CGACGAGGTCAAAAAGCTCGGCAACATCATCCTTGTCATCGACGAGGTGCACAATCTCGTCGGCGCGGGCGACGCCGAGGGCAGCATGAACGCCGCAAACATTCTCAAGCCCGCGCTCTCCCGCGGCGAGATCCAGGTCATCGGCGCAACGACGTTCAATGAATACCGCAAGCACATTGAAAAGGACGCCGCGCTTGAGCGCCGCTTCCAGCCCGTGACCGTCGCCGAGCCCTCGCTCAGCGACAGCGTGGAGATTCTCAAGGGCATCCGCAAGTATTACGAGGACTTCCACGGCGTGAAGATATCCGACGAGATGTGCCGCATGGCCGTGACGCTCTCCGAGCGCTACATCACCGACCGCTTCCTCCCCGACAAGGCCATCGACCTCATCGACGAGGCGTGCTCGGACGTGAATCTCCACAACAAGGACATTGAGCGCAGCGCCGAGATCAAAAAGGAATGCGCCGATCTCGACAAGGAGCGCGAGCTTCTGCTCAGCGGCACGGCGTGCGACGGCGACTTTGAAAAGCTTGCCGAGCTGCGCAGCCGCGATCTTCAGCTCAAGGATGAGCTCTCTCAGATCGAAGCCAAGGGCATGCCGGAGCTCACCGCGGACAATCTCGCGCACATCATCGAGCTCTGGACGAAGATCCCCGCTTCAAACATTCGCGCCGACGAGTTTGAGCGTCTCTCCGGTCTTGCCGGACGGCTCAAGGCACATATCATCGGCCAGGACGAGGCCGTGAACGCCGTTTGCGCCGCTATCAAGCGCAGCCGCGCGGGGCTGCAGTCCAAGCGCAAGCCCGTGAGCTTCATTTTTGTCGGCTCCACCGGCGTTGGCAAAACGGAGTTCGTCAAGCGGCTCGCCGCCGATCTCTTCAACTCCCCCGAATCGCTCATCCGGCTCGATATGTCCGAGTTTATGGAAAAGTTCAGCGTTTCGCGCATCATCGGTTCCCCTCCGGGCTACGTCGGGTACGATGAGGCCGGACAGCTCACCGAGAAGATCCGCCGCAAGCCCTACAGCGTCGTGCTTTTCGACGAGATCGAAAAGGCGCACCCGGATGTGATGAACATCCTGCTCCAGATCCTCGACGACGGACGCATCACCGACGCGCAGGGCCGCACGGTGAATTTTGAAAACACCGTGATCGTTATGACCACGAACGCGGGCAGCGACAAGCGCACCGGCAGCGTCGGCTTCAATATGAGTGCCGACGAGCAGGGCAAGGAAAAGGCTGTCAAGGCTCTCAACGACTTTCTCCGCCCCGAGTTCATCAACCGCGTGGACGAGATCATTTACTTCCACCGTCTGACGGAGGAAAACATCCGCGCGATCGCCTCGCTTATGCTTGAGGATCTCCGCACCGCGATGGCTGAGCGCGGCACCGCCCTCACCTGGGACGAGAGCGTCATCACCTATCTTGCCGAAAAGGGCTACAGCGCTGCCTACGGCGCGCGCAATCTCCAGCGTCTCATCCAGAAGGACGTGGAGGACGCCATTGCTACCGAGATCATCGATCATCTCAAGGGCGCGGCAAAAACCGTCGGGCTCACCGTACAGGACGGAAAGATCGTCGTTCTCGCGATTTAAGCGTCGATTAACAAGGGCACGCACGTCGGACAGCCAG
>DPHR01000146.1:8603-15998 GCA_003522945.1 Clostridiales bacterium | reverse complement strand
TGTGCCCTTGTCAATCGACGCAAGCCCTATATACGATAAATGCCTCACGCGGGAAGATTCCCGCGCGAGGCATTTTCTTCTTGTATGGGGTTTCAGTCCGCGCGGCAATGCGCGCCGAGGCTTTCTTTGCGTTCCAGCGCTGCGCGCGTGACGCCCTCCGCCGTAAGGAGCATATTGCGAAGCTCGTTCCACTTGGCAAGAGACGCCGGGCGGCGCTCGCACAGAGCGGCCTTGATCTTGTCGATCTCGCCGAGGGCCTGCTCCATCCCCTCTTTCGTGCGGATAACGGAGGCATCCTTCTGCATGGTCTCACGCAGATCGTCGCGCAGGTCGCGGAGCGGATCCGTGCCGAGTTCCGGATACGTCGAAAGGACACGTCCGGCTGCCGCAGCGGTTTCCGGCGTATCAGCGTCGGCCGCGGCGTATTCCGCGGCATTTTTTCCCGCGATCGCGCCGAAGACGACTGTTTCCGTCAGCGCGCTCCCGGCGAGACGGTTCGCCCCGTGCAGCCCGCCGGTGACCTCGCCGCAGGCATAGAGACCCGCAACGTCTGTGGAGCAGTCGGTGCGCAGCGGCACGCCGCCCATGAAGAAATGCGCCACCGGACGGATGAGCAGCGGCTTATCCGGGTTATCGCGCGCCATGCGCGCGATGTTGGGGCACTCGCGCTCGAGATATGCCTTATCGCAGCCGGAAAGATCAAGCCGCACTTCCTTTTCGGCGAACTCGGCGCGCGCGACGACGTCGCGGTTCTCAAGCTCCTTCATCGGATACTTGGCGCAGTCCATAAACCGCTCGCCCTTCTCGTTGCGGAGCACCGCGCCGTGGTCGAAAAGGTCCGGGAAGATATCCGCCCGCTTGGGCGAGTAAATGCGGTAAGGATAAAACTGCACAAACTCCATGCCGCGCAGCGGCAGACCGCAGCGCGCGGCCATCGCGTAGCCGTCACCGGTCACGTCGTGCGTGTTGCTCGTTGCGGCATACACGTTGCCTGCGCCGCCGCAGCAGAGGATCAACGTTTTGGCCGGGTATACGCGCATCTCCCCGCCGCAGAGCGCGAGGACGCCCTGCGCGCGGCCGTTTTCGGTAAGAATATCGCAGACGGTCACGCCGTCCTCCACGGTGATATTGGGATACTCGTTCAGCTTCTCCCGCACGGCCTTCGTCAGAATGCGGCCCTGCTTGGGCGAGCAGCAGGCAAGATACGGATATTCCCCGCCGTTTTCCGAAAGCGTCCGGTATTCGAGCGGCAGGCCGAGACCGCGCAGCCGCTCCATGGCCGCGGCAGCGTGATCGACAAAGAACGCCGCAATCTCCGCGTCCTGCTGTCCCGCGCCGGAAGCAAGGAAGCGGCGGCGGTAATCCTCGCGCAGGCCGGGCGCGTCCGGCGCGAAGCGGTGCACCGACATGGCCACCACCGAATTGCCGGAGCCGCCGGTCTTGCTTTTGCAGAGAATGCGCACCGCGGCGCCGCTCTCCGCGGCGGCGAGCGCGGAATACATACCGGCCAGACCGCCGCCGATGATGAGCACATCGCTGCACGGCCCGGTTTTATACGTAAAAGATGTTGTTTCCATTTTTATCACTCCTTCGAGAATAGTATACTACATTCTGCAGAAAAAGACAAACCCCATACCTTGCGGTATGGGGTTTGCTTTTCGGGGGCTGATGATGACAAAATGTTTTCTGATGAAAGAAATTATTCGGCCTTGCCGGTGGCTTCTTTGTTCCAGGACTTGTCAAGAGCCTTGCTGAGACCCCAGTACAGGAAGAAAGCCACGACCATGCTGACGACCGCGGGGATGAGGAAGTTGCGGTTGACGCAGATCTGGCCGATGACGGTGGCGATGATCCAGGAGACGATACCGACCCAGTTGATGTTCTGGTTCTCCTTGGAGTTTTTCACGCACCACTGCTCCGCGATCATCATGGCCGGGATGGGCGGCAGGAGGACCGACAGAGCCTTGACGACGGGCAGAAGGTACTTCACCGCGCCGACAGCCGCGAAGATGGCGGCGAGGGCGGCCACGATGATGGCAAGCCAGGCGTGCTTGACCTTACCTTCGAGCTTCGTGTCAACGAAGATGTTCTGCAGGGAGAGGGACGCGGAATAGATGTTGTTGTCCTGCGTCGTCCAGACGCAGAAGATGGCGCAGACGAACACCAGGATGCCGAGGCCGAGAGCCGCGGTAGCGGCGACGAAGCTGGAGTTGCCGGTGGCCTGCGCGGTCATGGCGCCGACGAGCTCGATCATGGCGAGGCCGACGTACACGGCGATGGGCGCAGCAAGAGAAACGTGCTTGCCGTTCTTCGCATAGCGGGTGACGTCCGGCGTGACGATGCAGCCGAAGATCCACGCGCCGACGATGGACGTGGAGCCGGCGGCGAAGGTCAGCTGGCCCTCACTGGGGACATAGTGGACAACCGCGCCGAAGCCGGTCTTCGTGCCGATGGCAATGAAGGACGCGATGGCCAGAATGACGGCGGCGGGAGCGCCGAGCCAGCTGACGACCTCCAGACCCTTCACGCCGCGGATGGCGGACTGGGCCCAGATGGCAACAACAATGATGCCGGTCAGCCACACGGGCAGGGGCCACCACTTGAAGTTGGTAAGGATCATATTCGCAAAGGTGTCCGCGTTCACGGCAATCCAGTTGACGGCAGACAGAGCGATCAGCACGGACATGATGGCCGAGCTGCGCTTGCCGAGGAAGTTGCGGGCGAGAACCAGCGTGGTCTTGCCGCTCTTCGCGCCGATGATGCCGACCATGACGGCGACAAACGCAAGGATCGCGTTGCCGACGACGATCGACCACACCGTGCCGCTGAAGCTCATCTTGGAGCCGACCGTAGCGCCGGTGACGAAGTTGGAAAGAGAAATGCAGTAGCCGACAAGAATGACCAGAATGGTGCTGAAGGTCTTGCGTTTGTCCGCAGGAACGCGACCGAACGCATATTCGATCTCAGAACCGCCCTGTTCCGCAGCTTTCTTTTCGGGCTCTTTGGACATGAAAAAAACTCCTCTCGATCTTTTTACGAAATGTGCGCCTCCGAAAGACACATTTCGTTCACATTTTCGGATTATAGCACTTTCCATACCAAATACAACCCCTATTCGCTGTCAAAGACCATAAATCGTCATATTATCCATATATTATTATTAAATTAACAAGCTTTTATTGACACTCCCTTTATAAGATGATATAGTTTGTTTGAATAAGCTTTTGTTTTGCTATATATTTTTTAAATGCAATCACAGGATATAAGAGGGAAATGATATGAACAACCCCGGCCGCATCCACCGCGCGTGGTGGATGCTGATCGGCTGTTGTCTGCTGCAGGGCGGATCGCTCGGCATCGTTCACAACTGCCGCGGTATTTTCTATGCCCCCGTGATCGAAGATCTCGGCTTCGGTATGGGCGCTTTCACTTTTTATGTGCTCTTTTTCGGCGTCTGTTCGTGTATTGTTCTGCCGTTTGTCGGAACGCTCTTCCGCCGCATCGATTCGCGCATTCTGCTCGGCGGCGCGTCGCTCGTATTTTCCGGCACGGTGTTCGCCATGGGCTTTTTCCGGACGCTTCCCGCCTTTTACATTGCCGGAGCCCTTCAGGGCTTTGCCGGCGCGTTTCTCATGTTTTACCCCGCGCCGTACATTCTCGGCAACTGGTTCCATAAAAAACGCGGCCTTGCCGTCGGCCTTGCGGCGGCGTTCTCGGGGATCGTCGGGGGGCTCGGCAATCCGCTCGGCAATGCCATCATCCGCACCTTCGGCTGGCGCGTCGGCTTTTTCTCGTTCGGCGCTATTTCTCTTTTGATGATGCTCCCTGTCTCGGTCTTTCTGCTGCGGTGCTCGCCGGAGGACGTCGGCTGCCGGCCCTACGGCGCCGAGGACGATGAAGCGCTCACCGGAGAGAGCTGTCCGCTCGACGGCGTTCCGGCCTCCCGCGCCAGGCGGGAGAGCGCTTTCTGGCTTTTGATCCTCGCGGGACTTCTTGCGTCGTTTACCTGTTCGTACTGCTCGCATCTCAGTCCGATCGGTATATACTTCGGCTATGGTTCGGCCGTCGGCGCGCTGATGGTCTCCTGCTCCATGGCGGGAAACGTTGTGGGAAAGCTCCTGCTCGGCCATCTCTACGACCGGTTCGGACTTCGCGTCTCGCTCGCCGCCGGCACGGCGGTCACAGCGGCGGGCTATCTCCTGCTGCTCATAAATTCGCTTACGGCTCGCATCGCCGGTGCAGCGCTCTACGGCTTCTCCATGGCGACGAGCACCGTTATGATCGCCATTGCCATCCGCGATATATACGGCAGCCGGGACTGCGGCGAGCTTCTCTCCTACAGCTCCATGGTGTCTGCGCTCGGAACCTCGGTAAACGCCGTCATCATAGGCTATATGGTGGATGGCTTCGGCCGGCAGCGCGGCTACATCATCAGCTTCTGGTACGGCCTTGTGCTGACGCTTGCCATGGGCGCGCTGTTCATCGTATCCGTCCGCCGCGGCCGGAAGATCGCTGCGGAATACAAGACCGGCGGGAACGCCGGAGTCTCATCGAAACCATAAAGAAGGGCTGGAATTACCTTTGAAGCACGATTCATTGCATCAGCAGGCGATCCGGGAGATCACGGAGCGCCTCATTTCCACTGGAAACATGGACGGGACGCTGGAAAACTGCCCCGGCATGAAGGAGCGCGTTGCGCGCCTGATCGCGCTGCTGCGCAGCGCCATGTACCCGCATATTTTCGGCACATCCTCCCGGCGGGGCAGCGCCGCCTCCGCCATCGCGGTGAGCTATAACCTGCAGAGCGCCGCGGAGCTTCTCGAGCAGATCCTAACGACGCTCCAGCCGGAGCGGACCGTGGAAGAAACCGACACGCTCATTCTCCGCTTTCTTGAGCAGATCCCGGAGATCAAAGCGTGCCTCGAAACCGACATTCAGGCCGCTTACGACGGCGACCCCGCCGCGATGAGCTGCGACGAGATCATGCTCGCCTACCCTGCGTTTGAAGCTATCAGCATTTACCGCATGGCGCACCGGCTGTACAAAATGGGCATCCCCATGCTGCCGCGCATGATGACCGAATACGCCCACCAGCTCACCGGCATCGACATCCACCCGGGCGCAACGATCGGCAACTACTTCTTTATCGACCACGGCACCGGCGTCGTCATCGGCGAGACGACGACCATCGGCGAGCATGTGAAGCTCTATCAGGGCGTCACGCTCGGCGCGAAGAGCTTTGAGCTGGACGAACACGGCAACCCCGTCAAGGGAATCAAGCGCCATCCGGACATCGGCAACCACGTCGTCGTCTACGCCGGAGCGACGATCCTCGGCGGCATGACGCACATCGGCGACAACTGCGTGATCGGCGGCAACGTGTGGCTCACGCACTCCATCGAGGCCGGGCGGACCGTCCTCGCCGCGGAAGAGCGCGGGACGAAGATCATCTGACTCGCGTCCTCAAACGAGACCCGCTTCGCTTACGCTCTCGTTTGAAGGGGCTGCGGCTCGCCGCAGCGCACGCTCTTTGAGCGCACGTTTGCGAGCCGAAAAGTATTTTTGCCGACGAACACGCCGCCGGCAAAAAATGTTTTGAACTCTATTTGCGCCTGCGGGCGCAAACTCTGTGAGGCTTTTTTGATAGCGAAAAACGCCTTCTCCGACCGGAGAAGGCGTTTTTCGTTATTTCTGCACTTCGGGAATGGCGTGGTAGCGCTCGAGCTCTTTTTTGTACTCCTCGGTCTTGTCAAAGCCGCAGCCGTACATTTCCGGGCAGAAGCCGCGGTAAACACACTCGCGCACCATGCAGGAGGCAAGCTCCGGCTCGACCTTTGCGATCTCGTCCTTGAGAAGCTGCCACGCCTGCCGCGTTTCAGCGCTTGCGCCGGAGCAGAGGCGCTTGCGGCTGATCGTGATGAGCGCCTGCGCGTTCGCCTGGCACTGGTGGAGCACCGGGGCGTTCTGCGGCCGCTCCGTGCGGTCTACGCCGGTGCGGTCGGTGCGCTGCGTGCTGACGAAATGCTCAATGCCGATTTTGTGGCGAACGATGTGGACGCTGACCCAGTACGGAAGGTCGCTCCACTTCCACGCAAACTGCATCAGCCGGATCGGCGAATGCTCGGCGAGCAGAATTTTCTTTTTCCATGCGGCGGTGGGATACACGCCCTTATCCTTGCCGACGGTATTCATGGCGGCGTTTTTCACGTCCTGCCAGTTGTCCTCGTGCCGTAACCATGCGATCTGCATATTCACTTCTCCTCGTCTTTCGTCCGGTTCTGTTTCGCCAGATCCGCGATCTGCGGGTATTTTTCCAGAATACGCCCGTAATTTTCGCGCCGGTGCGGGATCAGGCAGCCGCTGCAGTCCTTATAACCGGATGCCAGATACTGAAAGTTGCCGCCGCACTTGTCGCCGAGGGCGTAGAGCGGGCAGTAGCAGAAAAGACAGTTGAAATCTTCCGTTTTATTCGTTTGATGGCAGGGGAAATACTCGCAGTTCGTATTCTGGAAGAACGAATACCCTTTCCCTTCCCATTCCGGCTTGATCGCCATATCGCATCACCTCTTCCGACAGGATAGCACAAAAACCGCGGCCCGTCTACCAGAGAATTTTTCTCCGGTCCTTCCCATTACACTCTCCTTGTGGTAGAATAAAAAGGATTTTGTCTGAAGGGGCTTGTTATGGAACGGCGCGAAAAAATAAAACGATTTATTCTCCGTCTTTTGATCTTCTGCGTGGGACTGGTCTTTCTCTCGCTCGGCATTGACCTGAACACCAAAACGCAGCTCGGCATTTCACCGATCAATTCCGTTCCGTTCAACGTTCATCAGCTGGCCGGTATCCCGCTCTGGATATGCGTTTACACGCTTTATCTCCTGTTCGTTCTGATGCAGCGGCTGCTGCTCCGCAAGGATTTCCATCCGGTGCAGTGCTTCCAGCTCGCCACGAGCTTTGTATGCAGCATCCTGATCCAGTTCTTTGATGACCACATCCCGCTTCTGACCAAGCCGGTCAGCCAGTATCTTGTGCTCGTTCTGGCCATCGTGCTGACCGCCGTCGGGATCTCGCTGACTGCCGGGATGAAGCTCATCCCGAACCCCGGCGAGGGCGCCGCCGGAGCGATCGGCATAGCGCTGAAAAAGGACTTCGGTTACGGAAAGAACGTGCTGGATCTCGGCTGCGTGGCGCTCTCCATTGCGATCACGCTCATTTTTGCCGGTCGGATATCCAATATCGGGATCGGGACCGTTTTGTCCATGCTCGTCACAGGACGCATTGTAAAACTTTTCTCCGCGCCCACCGGAAAGCTATACGAAAAAGTCTCCTAAACCATAAAAGACGCCGAAGGATGATTTCCTTCGGCGTCTTAGACTGTCGAAAAAGCCTCGCAGA
>DPHR01000146.1:1138-8370 GCA_003522945.1 Clostridiales bacterium | reverse complement strand
GCCCCTTCAAACGAGAGCCCAACGAAGTGGGTCTCGTTTGAGAGCTTGTCAAAAATGCTTTTTTGACAAGCTCACACCATATGGCAGCTGCCGCAGTTTTCGCAGTCGGGGAACCGGGAGTGGTCGTAGGGGATGTTGTTCTTGTCGTAATAGTCCTTGACGGCGGTCTTGATAGCTTCCTCGGCCAGCACGCTGCAATGCAGCTTGTGCGCGGGCAGACCGTCGAGCGCTTCCACGACCTCCTTGTTCGACACGGCGAGCGCTTCCTCGATCGTCTTGCCCTTGATCATCTCGGTGGCCATGGAGCTCGAAGCGATGGCGCTGCCGCAGCCGAACGTTTCAAACTTCACGTCCTCGATGACGTTGTCCTTGATCTTCAAATACATCTTCATAATATCGCCGCATTTGGCGTTGCCGACCTCGCCGACGCCGTCCGCATCGGGGATCTCGCCGACGTTGCGGGGATTTTTGAAATGATCCATAACCTTATCACTGTAAAGAGCCATGATGCTTGCCTCCTTTTATCTCAAAGCATGAACTGTTTTTTGCCGGATGTGAGGTCCTTCCAGACCGGGGACATGCTGCGGAGATATTCCACAACACGCGGGATCTCACGCAGCATATGATCGACCTGCTCCTCGGTGTTCTCCTCGCAGAGCGTGAGACGCAGCGAGCCGTGCGCTACCTCGTGCGGACGGCCGATGGCGAGCAGAACGTGGCTCGGATCGAGCGAGCCGGACGTGCACGCGCTGCCGGAGGAGGCACAGATGCCCGCCTCGTCAAGCAGGAGAAGAAGGCTCTCGCCCTCGATGCCCTCAAAGCAGAAGTTCACGTTGCCGGGGAGACGCTTCGTTTCGTCGCCGTTGAGCGCCGCGTGCGGAATGGTCTTGAGTCCGGCGATGAGCTTATCGCGCAGAGCGCTTACATACGCCGCGTTTTTCTCGAGATTCGCGCACGCCTCGGAAAGCGCCGCCGCCATGGCGACGATGCCGCCGATATTTTCCGTACCGGCACGCTTGCCGCTCTCCTGCGCGCCGCCCTCGATCACGTTAACCAGAGGGATGCCCCGGCGGGCATACAGCGCGCCGACTCCCTTCGGGCCGTGGAACTTGTGCGCGGAAATGGAGAGCATATCGATGTTCTCCGCTTTTACGTCGATGGCGACATGGCCCGCCGCCTGCACCGCGTCCGTGTGGAAGATAACGCCCTTTTCGCGGCAGACCGCGCCGATCTCCGCGATGGGCTGGATGGTACCGATCTCGTTGTTGGCGTACATGACCGTCACAAGGCAGGTGTCCTCGCGGATGGCGCCGCGCACCTGCTCGGGCGTGACGATGCCGTTTTCGTGGACGTCCAGCAGCGTGATCTCGTAGCCGTATTTTTCCAGCTTCTTGAGCGTATGCAGCACCGCGTGATGCTCAAACGCCGTGGAAATGATGTGTTTTTTGCCCTTCTTCGCGCCGATGGCCGCCGCGGAGAGAATGGCCTGGTTGTCCGCCTCGCTGCCGCCGGAGGTGAAGGTGATCTCCCGTGCCTCGGCGCCCAGACACCCGGCGACCGTTTCACGCGCCGCGGCGAGCGCTTCCGCCGACTTCTGGCCGAATGCATAAAGGCTCGAGGCGTTGCCGTACCAAGTGTCCAGATACGGCAGCATCGCGTCGATGGCCGTTTTGCTCATCTTCGTGGTCGCCGCGTTGTCCGCATATACAAACATGGAAAAAGCTCCTTTCAAAAATCCTACTGTTCTTGTATGTTTACAATGTAGCATCATAAACATATATTGTCAATAGGTTTTTTCCAAGGAGCTTTTTCGCGCCGGGTTATTTCCCGGAATCGGTCGATTTTGCGGCAATATTGCCGTTTATGAGATCGGCGAGCGTGACGCTCTCCAGATAGTCGTTCATCACGCGGTCAAGCTCCTTCCAGAGCGGCAGCGTGAGACAGTTGTCGGCGTTCGGGCACTCCGATTCGCCGGACTTGACGCAGGATACCGGCGCTATGGAGCCCTCCGCAGCACGGAGGATATCGCCGACGGCGTATTCCTCCGGGCAGCGGGCGAGCCGGTAGCCGCCCCCGCGGCCGCGCTGCGTCTGCAAAAACCCGCAGCGGCTGAGCGCGGCAACGATGCCTTCGAGATACTTTTCCGATATGTTCTGGCGCTCGGCAATGTCCATCAGCACAACGTATTCCTCCCCGCCATTGCGGGCAAGATCCGCCATGACACGCAGCGCGTAGCGTCCTTTGGTTGAGATCAGCATGGATCGTTCCTCCTCATCGGATCGGATAAACATACTATATCACAATGTTTTTAATTTTACAACCGGAATCGTCTTGATAAACGCGGTCAAATTGGGTAAAAAGAAAAGGATTTTTATCGCAAGAGGTTCAAGCGTATGAAGTACATCCGCCAACTCGGCATCATTTTGCTCGTGTCGTTTCTCGGCGAGCTGCTGCATTATCTGCTGCCGCTGCCCGTCCCGGCGAGCATTTACGGGATCGTTCTGCTCTTTGCCGCGCTGGAAACGCGCCTTTTAAAAGCAGACGCCATTCGTGAAACGAGCGCTTTTCTGCTGGAAATCATGCCGATGCTGTTTGTTCCGGCGGGCGTGGGTCTTCTGGAAAAGTGGGACGTGCTGCGTCCCGTGTGGCTGCCGTTTGCCGCGATCGTCGTTGTATCGACGTTCACGGTGTTCGCCGCCGCAGGGTGCACCACGCAGCGCGTGATGCGTCTGCGCCAGAAGCGGGAGGATAAAAGATGATGCGTGAACTGATCGAAAACTCCGCCTTTCTCGGCGCTGTCATCACCATCGGTTCGTTTGAGTTGGGGCGCGCCATCCGGAAAAAGTGGAACTTTGCGCTGTTCAATCCCCTGCTGCTTGCGATCCTTTTCTCCATCGGAGTTTTGCTCCTGTTCCGTATCGATTACGGCAGCTATCTCAACGGCGCAAAGTACATCAACTTTCTGCTCACCCCGGCGACGGTATGCCTTGCCGTGCCGCTCTATGAGAAATTTGAGCTGCTGAAGAAAAACGCCCTTGCCATAACGCTCGGCATCGCTGCCGGGGTGGCTGCGAGCCTTGCCACGGTGTTTGCGCTCGCGGCGCTCTTCCGGCTGGACTTCTCTCTGTTCACCACGCTTCTCCCCAAATCCATCACTACCGCGATCGGCATGGATGTTTCCGCGGAGCTTGGCGGCTACCCCTCACTCACGGTCGCGGCGATCATTCTGACCGGCGTTCTCGGCAACATCTGCGCTGATGGCGCGTGCCGGGTGTTCCGCATCACGAGCCCCATTGCGCAGGGCGTCGCCATCGGGACCGCCGCGCACGCCGTCGGAACGTCCCGGGCTCTTGAAATGGGCGAGATCCAGGGCGCGATGAGCTCGCTCTCGCTCATCGTGGCAGGGCTGCTCACCGTAGTGCTCGCCGCCCCAGTCGCTTCGCTTTACGGCATATAAGTCATATAGGGCAAACGCTCCCCGCCGGACAGGTCTTCCGGCGGGGAGCGTTGTTTATTTTTCTTCGTCGCCGCAGGTATCGGTGATGATATACCGGGGTCTTCCCTTCACTTCCTCGTAAATTTTGGAAATGTAATAGCCGATGATACCGAGACTTATCATGATGATGCTGCTGGAAAAAAGCTGGATAAGGATCACAGTGGTGAAGCCTCCGAGCGCCCGCCCGGAGAACTTCTGCACGAGCGCGATCGTGCCGAGCACGAGCGAGACGAGCAGCATAATACCGCCGAGTACCGTGACGAGCTGCATGGGCGCGGCGGAGAACGAGGCGATATTATCCACGGCGTACTTTGCGAGCGCCGGCGTGGACCATTTGGAGCTTCCGCCTGCGCGCTTTTGCACATCGAAGGGGATGCTCACCGTTTTAAAGCCGATCCACGAGGAAAGCGCGCGGAAAAAGGCGTTCCGCTCGCGCATATTGATGAGAACGTTGACCGCCTTCCGGTCGAGCAGCTTGAAGTCAGAGGCGTTCGCCATGTCGATGCCGGTCGCGCGGCTGATGAGAGAATAGAACGCTCTCGCCGCGAGACCGTGCGCGTGACTCTCCGCGCCGCGGCTGGCCTTCTGCCCCTCGACGATCTCGTAGCCCTGCTCCCACAGGCGGTACATCTCCACGATCTTCTCCGGCGGGTGCTGGAGATCGCCGTCGATCACAACGCAGCAGTCGCCTTTCGCCGAGGCAAGTCCCGCGAGGATCGCCGCTTCCTTGCCGAAATTCCGGGAAAAATGCAGCCCGCGGATGCCGCCGGACGCGGAGAGCGCCGTGATTTTCTCCCATGTGGCGTCCTTTGAGCCGTCGTCCACGAAAATGAGCTCGCAGCCGATCGCGGCATCGGACAGCACACTGCGGATGACCGAAGCCGTTTTTTCCAGAACGGCCCCCTCATTATAGACAGGGATCACTACCGAAAGCATCACTCCGCCTCCTTCGCCGTTTCCGGCTCGCACCGGATCTCACCGATGCCGAGCACGTCCGCCATAGCGCCGTTCGGCCAGCTCTGCGCGTCTTCCGTATCGAGATATTTGAGATCGTACAGCGCGGAATAGCGCGTCAGCGTCTCGATATACGGCACCGTCGCACTGCTCTCGCCGCGCGCGGCCGCCTCGGCGATGGTGCTTTCGTTCGCCCTCACCTGAAGATACACATTCGTAATATCGGCAAAGCCGAAAACACCCCAATAGAGCGTCGACAGCACGAGCACCGCCGCCGCGCACAGCACCGTGAGCTTCGCTTTGCCGGAGAAGAGCTCCGACAAAAGCACGGCGTCTGCCGCAATGAGCAGCACCGCCGGAAACGCGAGACACCGCTCCGGATAATACGAGGCGACGCTCAGCGCGAAGTTGGCGCAGAGCGAGCCGAGCACGAGCGCCGCGGCGAGATAAATTTTCTCCCGGCGGGCGTGGTACCAAAGCGCCGCAACGAGCGACACAGCAAAAACACCGAGCAGCACCGCCAGCGAGCGGTACTTCTCCAGCGCGGCGACAAGCCCCGTTCCAAGGGACGCGAGCGAGCTCTCCGCGCCGCTTTTCATGCTCTCCGCCGGGCGGGTCATCATAAAAATGAAGCCGCCGACCGACGCGAGCACCGGCAGCCACGGGAGGACGCCGTTTTTCTTCCTGCAAAGCACACGGCGGCCAAAAAGCAGCAGCGCCGAAAGGAAGATCGCCCCGGCCGCCATATTTTCCAGATACGCGCCGGTATAAAAGCCCGCGAGCATCCACAAAATCCAGAACAGCGGTTTTTTCTTCGCATCACGATCCAAAAGGCGGATGTACGGCGCGAGAAATGCAAAACCGATAACGCATCCCCAACCGTAATTGCACGCCCCGTCCAGCCAGAAGAACACCTGTCCGAACGCCGGAACAAACACCCATACGGCACAGAAGATCATCAATAGAATGAGGTTATCTCGCTCGCCCTCCGGCTGCGCGAGCCGGGCAAGGAGCGCGATCAGCGCCGTGAATATCGAAGCGTTTACTATATTAAATACCGCTTTCGGCAGCAGCAGAAAGAGCTGCGCCCAGAAATGGGCGAAGAGCCGTCCGTTCATGGTCTGCGCGTGCGCCGCCATGGAGGGAAATATCTCGCCGAAGCGCGTGAGACGCCCGCCGGTCGCAAAGCTGTGCATATACGCCCAGTCGTCCACCGCGTACGGCGTGAGGACGTTTCCGAGCAGCATGAGAAGAAAAATTCCGAGGAGCAGCGCAGCACGCACTCTCCCGGAGCGGATCGCCGGCATGGTCAGCGCCTCCTTGCATGGGATTCTTTGCTTATATTATACACAAGCGGAAAATGAAGTCAAACTCCGCCTCGATTTTTTGAAAAAGCCTCTTGACAATACCCCCCGGGGGTATATAATGCATACAGAAAGGCGGGGACGACCCTTGGACGAAGAAAAAATCTGTTGCTGCTGCAAAAAAACCGAGCGAAGCGAGGAAGAGCGCCGCGCGCTTATGAATC
This sequence comes from Clostridiales bacterium, assembly GCA_003522945.1. Classification (GTDB taxonomy): domain Bacteria; phylum Bacillota; class Clostridia; order Oscillospirales; family Oscillospiraceae; genus Apopatocola. The sequence goes on along the minus strand of DPHR01000146.1, from coordinate 2,392 downwards.
GCCTGAGCCGGATCGAAGGGCAGATCCGCGGCATCCGCGGGATGCTCGAGCGCGATGCTTACTGCGCGGACATTCTCACGCAGTCTGCGGCGGTGAGCGCGGCGATGAACGGCTTTAACCGTGCGCTTTTGAACGCGCATCTCCACAACTGCGTCGTGCGCGACATCCGCGCGGGAGACGACTCCGTTGTGGACGAGCTGACGGAGCTTTTGCAGAAGCTGATGAAATAACCCGAACCGCAATACACCACAACAGAAAGGCAAATACCATGACGCAATACTCTGTTACAGGCATGAGCTGCGCGGCGTGCTCCGCGCGGGTGGAAAAGGCGGTCTCTGCCGTGCCGGGCGTTACCTCGTGCGCGGTGAGCCTGCTCACAAATTCGATGGGCGTGGACGGTACCGCCGCTCCGGCGGACATCGTCCGCGCGGTGGAAAACGCCGGATACGGCGCAAGCTTGAAGGGCGCGAAGCGTGCCGCGCCCGCCGCGGCAGCAGCGGACGAGCTGGCCGACCATGAAACGCCGAAGCTCAAAAAGCGGCTGATATCCTCGGTGGCGGTGCTGCTCGTACTGATGTACTTTTCGATGGGTCATATGTGGGGCGCGCCGATGCCGCGCTGGCTGCATCATAACAGCGTGGGCATGGGGCTCATCCAGCTCCTGCTCGCGGGCATCGTGCTCGTCATCAACCAGAACTTCTTTATCAGTGGGTTCCGGAGCGCCGTAAAGGGTGCGCCGAACATGGATACGCTCGTCGCCATGGGCTCGGCGGCGGCGTATCTCTGGAGCGTATACGAGCTCTTCACGCTGACGATCGACCCGATGGCGGAGGCCGATCTCTATTTTGAATCTGCCGCCATGATATTAACGCTCATCACCGTCGGCAAGACGCTCGAGGCGCATTCCAAGGGCAAAACGACCGACGCACTTCGCTCGCTCATGCAGCTATCGCCGAAAACGGCGCGACTGGAGCGGAACGGTGAGGAGGTCGTCGTCCCGGCGGAGGAGGTCGTTCTCGGCGACATTTTCCTCGTCCGCCCCGGCGACAGCATCCCGGTGGACGGTGTCGTGCTCTCTGGCGCGAGCGCTGTGAACGAGTCCGCGCTCACGGGGGAAAGTCTCCCCGTGGACAAAGCGGAAAACGACAAGGTGAACGCCGGTACGATCAACCAGTCCGGCTTTCTGCGCTGCCGGGCGACCGGCGTCGGCGAGGATACGGCGCTCTCGCAGATCATCCGCATGGTGAGCGACGC
>DPHR01000146.1:721-944 GCA_003522945.1 Clostridiales bacterium | reverse complement strand
GATCATCCGCATGGTGAGCGACGCCGCCGCGACGAAAGCGCCCATCGCCAAAACCGCCGACAAGGTCGCGGGGGTATTCGTGCCGACGGTGATCGGCATCGCAGCCGTTACCATTATCGTCTGGCTGCTCGTCGGGCAGACGTTCGGATACGCGCTCGCGCGCGGCATATCGGTGCTCGTTATCAGCTGCCCGTGCGCGCTCGGGCTTGCCACGCCGGTCGCC
>DPHR01000146.1:0-540 GCA_003522945.1 Clostridiales bacterium | reverse complement strand
GGCGCGAAAAACGGCATCCTCTTCAAAACGGCGGCCTCGCTTGAAGAGACGGGCCGCACGCAGATCGTTGTGCTCGATAAGACCGGCACCATCACGACCGGCCAGCCGGAGATCACCGATCTTCTCCCGGCGGACGGCGTTTCCGAGGACGAGCTTCTGCGCTTTGCCGCGGCGCTCGAGAGCAAGAGCGAACACCCCCTCTCCCGCGCCATTCTAAACGGCTTTGCCTCCCACGGCGGCGAGTGTCCCGAGGCGGAAAACTTCGCCGCCGTGCCGGGCCGGGGCCTCACCGCGAAGATCGAAGGATACACCGTCTGCGGCGGCAACGCGGACTTCATCCGCGAAAAGACCGCGCTCCCGGAGTCTATCACGCAGCGCGCCGCGGCGCTCGCGGACAAGGGCAAAACGCCGCTCTACTTCTCCCGAAATAATGAGCTTCTCGGCGTGATCGCCGTGGCGGACGTTATGAAGAGCGACGCCGCCGAAGCTATCCGCGAGCTCAAGGGCATGGGCCTTCGCGTCGTGATGCTCACGGGCGAC
>DPHR01000019.1:6059-6766 GCA_003522945.1 Clostridiales bacterium | reverse complement strand
CAGCGCCGCTGCGCGCCGGCTCTCCGGGGCGGGCCTTCTCACCGCCGGGGACGTGCCTCTGCCGGGACCGGACGAGCTGCCGGTATACCGCACGGAGGACATATTGCGCCGCAGCGCCGATGACGGGGCGTTCCGCGCGCTGCTCGGCGAGTGCCAGCGCGTGCTTGGCCACACGCTCTCGAGCGCCGATCTCAACACGCTTTTCGGCATTTACGACCGTCTCGGCATGACGGCGGAGACGATATTGCTGCTCATCCACCACTGCGCGGACAAGCTCCGCCGCCGCTACGGGGAAGGACGCCTCCCGACGATGCGCGCCATCGAGAAGGAAGCGTTCTACTGGGCCAACCGCGAGATCCTCACCGCGCCGCAGGCGGAGGAATATCTCGCCGCGCTCGCCCGGCGCGACGAGGAGATGGAAAAGGTCCGCCACGCGCTCTCACTCACGGGGCGCGACTTGACGCCCACGGAGCGCAAATACATCGAAAGCTGGCTTTCGATGGGCTACGGCGCGGAGGCGCTCGCCATCGCCTACGACCGCACCGTCGTCGGCACGGGCAAGCTCGCCTGGGCGTATATGGACAAGATCGTGAAGAGCTGGTACGAGAAAAAGCTCTTCACCGCCGAGCAGATCGAGAAGGGCGACAGCCGCGCATCGTCGCGCGCCAAGCCCGCTGCGGAAAGCGCGCCGCGGCGCACCGGCGGGG
>DPHR01000019.1:5330-5955 GCA_003522945.1 Clostridiales bacterium | reverse complement strand
CTCGAGGGCATACTGAAGAACATCGGGGGGTAAGAGGATATGGAAGGACGGCTTCTGGCGCGCGCCCGCGCCAAACAGGAGACGCTGCGCGCGGAAAACCGCGCGGAGGAGGATCGCCGCCGCCGCGAGATCGCCGCGAAGATCCCGGAGATCGGACGCATCGACACGGCCCTCTGCGCCAATCTGAGCGAGATGGTTCGCATCGCCATGCGGCAGAGCGCCCGCACCGCGCAGGAGCTCGAGAAGGAAAGCCTCGCTTTGCAGGAAAAGCGTTCGGCGCTTCTCGTGCAGAACGGATACCCGAAGGATTATCTCGACCCCATCTATTCCTGCCCGCGCTGCCGCGATACCGGCTGGACGGACGGGAAGATCTGCGAGTGCGTCCAAAAGCTCTACCGCGCCGAGCAGACCAGAGAGCTCGCGCCCCTTTTGAAGCAGGGGGACGAGACATTTGAAAACTTCCGGCTGGATTACTACAGCCCCGTTGCCCCTGCGTCGGGCGTATCGCCCCGCGCGCAGATGGAGCGCGTGCTGCGCCTATGCCGCGCCTATGCCGAGAGCTTCGGCGCGCAGTCGCCAAATCTGCTGTTCACCGGCGAGCCGGGACTGGGGAAAACGTTCCTCT
>DPHR01000019.1:0-5184 GCA_003522945.1 Clostridiales bacterium | reverse complement strand
CGGGACTGGGGAAAACGTTCCTCTCCGCCGCCATCGCGCGCGTCGTGGCTGCAAAGGGCTGCGGCGTGGCGTACGATACGGCGAGCGGGCTTCTCGCCTCGTTCGAGCGCGAGAAATTCTCCCGCGATACGGACGAGGTATCGGACGCCGCCTCGCGCGTGCGCCAGCTTATGAGCTGCGATCTTCTCATTCTCGACGATCTCGGCACCGAAATGCCGACGGCGTTTACGCAGAGCGCGCTTTACGCCCTGCTCGACGGCCGCCTGCGCGCCGGGAAAAAGACGATCGTCTCCACGAATCTCGACCGCTCCGGCATTGAAACGCGCTACGGCGCGGCGCTCGCCTCGCGGCTCGCCGGAGAATACGAATGGCTGGAATTTCTGGGCCGGGACATCCGCGCCCAGCGTAAGGAGGGCATCTGAATGGACCGACAGACCGAGATCACGACCCCCGGCGCGCTGCTCAACGAAAAGGGCGATCTCGCCCACCCTGGCTTTTCCCGCGCGCTCGTGCAGGAATACCGCCGCGCGGACGTGAAGGTCTCGCCCCTGCGCATCAAGGAATGGGATTATTATCTCGTCAACAACGGCAAATTCGCTCTCGCGCTCACCGTGGCGGATAACGGCTATATGGGACTGGACTCCGTGAGCCTGCTCGATCTCGAGGAGGGCTGGGAGATCACGAAAAGCCCGATGTCCTTCCTGCCGCTCGGCAAAAAGCACCTGCCGGAGACGAGCGTGACCGGCGATGTACACTCCGCCGCGCGCGGCTACGGTATCCACTTCATCCACGAGGGGGAGAAGCGCGTCCTCATCGCGTATATGAACAAGTTCGGCGAGAGCGCCCTCTCCGCGCGCGTCGAGCTCACCGAATGCCCGGAGGATTCGCTCGTCATCGCCACGCCCTTTGATAAGCCCGGCCATTTCTACTATAACCAGAAGATCGTGGGCTTTCGCGCGAGCGGGTATGTTAATTATAACGGCAAGACGTATACCTTTGAGCCGAGCGACAGCTTCGCCGTGCTCGACTGGGGACGCGGCGTGTGGACGTATGAAAATACGTGGTACTGGAGCAGCGCGGCGTATGTGCTGCCGAGCGGGACGCCGTTCGGCTGGAATCTCGGCTACGGCTTCGGCGATACGAGCGCGGCGAGCGAAAACATGCTCTTCCACGCCGGTACCGCGCACAAGCTCGGCGGCATCAAATTTGAGATCCCCGGCGAAGCCGAGGGAAAAGAGCGCTATACCGAGCCATGGAAGTTCACGTCTGACGACGGGCGCTTCGAGGCCGATTTTGTGCCGGTGCTCGACCGCGCGAGCTGCGCGGACGTGAAGCTCATCAAATCCGACCAGCACCAGGTGTTCGGGAGGTTTACCGGCAAGGCCGTTCTCGATAACGGCACTGTGGTGGAGTTTGCGGATTTTCCCGGCTTTGCGGAGAAGGTGAGCAACAAATGGTGAAGGAAACGGGGTTTTATGCCCTTTTGTCGCGCATGCGGTATATCTCCCGCTGGGGGCTCATGCGCAGCAGCATCCCGGAAAATGTGCAGGAGCACAGCCATGAAACGGCGGTGTACGCCCACGCGCTCGGCATCATCCGGCGCGAGATCTTCGGGCAGGAATGCGATGCCGAGCGTCTCGCGGTGCTTGCGGTCTACCACGACGCGAGCGAAATTCTGACCGGCGATCTTCCGACGCCGATCAAGTACCACGACCGCACGCTCCGCGACGCCTATAAAAAGGTCGAGCACGCCGCGGACGAGCGGCTTCTCGCCATGCTGCCGGAGGAGCTGCGCGGGGCATACGAGAGCGCATTCACAGCATCGGAGGACGAGAAAAAGCTCGTCAAGGCAGCCGACAAGCTCTCGGCGCTGCGCCAGTGCATCGAAGAGCGCAAGGCGGGCAACCGCGAATTTCTCTCCGCCGAGGAGCAGACGCGCCGCGCCATTGAGGAGATGCATCTCCCGGAGGCGGACTGGTTTATGAAGCACTGCCTCGGCGCGTTTGAAAAGAATCTGGACGAATTGGGGACAATGTGACCATGACCGAAGAAAAGAAAAACCGTATCAGCGAGCTGACGCGCATTTCGCGCGAGCGCGCGCTCACGCCCGAGGAAACGGCGGAGCGCCTCGCCCTGCGCGAGGAATATCTGGCCGACTGGCGGCGCGGCACGCTCGAAACGCTCGAAAACGTCTACATCATCGGTGAGGACGGCAAGGAGCACAAGCTCCCGAAAAAGAAATTTTAACTTTGCAGGAGGATATACCCAATGGCAGACAGACCCATCCCGGCGCGCAGCGAAGTGCCGGAGGAATCGACCTGGAATCTCAAGGACGTATTTGAAAGCGACGAGGCGTGGCAGGCGGAGTATGAAGCGTTCAAGGCCGTGCCGGAGCAGATCGAAGCGTTCCGCGGCAGGCTCGGTGAGAGCGCGGAGACGCTTTTGGAGTGGTTTCGCCTGAACGATGCGCTCTCCGTGCGGCTTGAAAAGCTCTACGGCTACGCGAACTGCAAGGGCGACGAGGACACCGGCAACAGCGTTTATCAGGGCATGCGCGCCAAGGCGCTTGCGACGCTCGTCGCCATCGACGCGGCGAGCGCGTTTGAAACGCCGGAGATCATGGCGCTCGACGAGGACACGGTGAATCTCTTCTATGCCGCGCAGCCGGAGCTGGAGACCTACCGCCGCAATATTTATAAAATTCGCCGCCGCAAGGCGCACATCCTCTCCCCGGAGGAGGAAAAGCTCCTCTCCGCCGCCGGAGAGATGGCGAACAGCCCGGAAAATATCGCCAGCGTCTTCCGCGACGCCGATCTCACGTTCCCGGCCGTGACCGACGGCGAAGGAAACGAGCGCGTTCTCACGAGCGGGACGTTTGTCCCCCTGCTCATGGGCAGCGACCGCGTGCTGCGCAAAAACGCCTTTGAAGCTTACTATAACCGCTTCGGCGAATTCAAAAATACCGTCGCCGCGGCGCTCGACGGGCAGTTCCGCTCGCTCAAGTTCTTCTCGGACGCGCGGCACTATCCCTCCACCCGCGCCGCCGCGCTCGACGTGACGGAGGTGCCGGAGGAGGTTTACGACAATCTCATCGAGGCCGTCCACGCGAACATGGACAAGATGTACCGCTATGTTGCACTGCGCAAGAAGCTGCTCGGCGTGGACGAGCTGCACATGTACGACGTGTACACCCCCATCGTGGCGGATGCCGACAGCGCTATCACCTACGAGGAAGCCAAGGCCACGGTGCTCGAAGCGCTCGCGGTGCTCGGCGAGGATTATACCGACCTGCTGAAGGAGGGCTTTGCCAACCGCTGGATCGACGTTTACGAAAACACCGGCAAGCGCGGCGGCGCGTATTCCTCCGGCAACAGCTACCCGCACCCCTATGTCCTGCTCAACCACAAGGACAATCTCGACAGCATGTTCACGCTCGCCCACGAAATGGGCCACGCGCTGCACAGCTACCACAGCTGCAAGTACCAGCCGGTGAATACCGCCGCGTACGTCATCTTCGTGGCTGAGGTCGCCTCCACCTGCAACGAGGTACTGCTCATGCGCCATCTGCTCGGCAAGACGACCGACAAGAAGCAGCGCGCCTATCTCATCAATCACTTCCTTGACCAGTTCAAGGGCACGGTGTACCGCCAGACGATGTTCGCCGAGTTTGAGAAGATCATGGGCGAGATGAACGGCGCGGGCGAGGCTCTCACGGCGGACGCGCTGAGTGAAAAGTATCTCGCGCTCAACAAGCTGTACTTCGGCCCCGACATGGTCTCCGACGACGGCATCGCGCTCGAGTGGGCGCGCATCCCGCACTTCTTCTATAACTACTATGTGTTCCAGTACGCCACCGGCTTCTCCGCTGCCGTGGCGATCGCAAACCGCATTCTCGCCGAGGGCGAACCGGCTGTCGCCGACTATAAGAAGTTCCTCTCCTCCGGCGGCAGCGCCGACCCGATCAGCCTTCTCAAGATCGCGGGCGTCGATATGAGCACGCCGAAGCCCGTGAACGACGCACTCGCCCTCTTCGGCGAGCTCATCGACGAGATGGAGCGGCTGGCGGATTAAACTTTCACACCATCATCTAAAAAACACCCAAGACTGCGGTCTTGGGTGTTTTTGTATCATTTTATTACCACCGGCAGCCTCGCGCCGAGGCGGCTCAGAAGTTCGTTGGGGATCGTGCCGCAGCGCGCGGCGACTTCCCCGGCGCGCAGCGGCGAAGCATCGCCGATAAGCTCGGCGATGTCCCCGTCGACGACGCCCGGCACGTCCGTTACGTCCACGGCGAGCTGATCCATGCATATCCGTCCTGCGACCGGCGCGAGACATCCGTGGATACGGACGAGCCCGGTATTGGAGAGCGCACGGGGATAGCCGTCGGCGTAGCCGATGGGCAGCACGGCGATGCGGCTCTTTCGACGCGCAGTGAACGCGCGGTCATACCCGACGCTCTCGCCCTTCGCCACATCCCGAACGGAGGCGACGCGCGCCCGGAGCGAGAGAACGGGACGCAGACCGAGCGAGCGCGCTGCGGTTCCCTCCGCCGCGCCATAGAGCGCAAGGCCGACGCGCGCATAATCGCAGCGCAGCTCCGGATAGTTCAGGAGACCATAGCTGCTTTGCAGATGCAGCTTCGGCAGGGAAATGCCCTGCGCGGCAAGCGCCGCCGTCAGCGCATAAAACCGGCGGATCTGCTCGCGTGTGAACGAAACATCGCCCGGCGCGAGACTGTCGGCGCAGCAGAGATGCGAATATATCCCGTCCACCGTGAGATTTTCCATGCGAAACACCGCGCTCGCCGCCTCCGGCGCGTCCCACGCGATGCCGAGGCGGTGCATCCCGGTGTCGATCTTCAAATGTACGCGCAGCGGCGCGCCTTGCGCATTCAGCGCTTCAGCGTGCGCAAGGTCGGCCACGGTCTGCGTAAGGCCGAGACGGGCAAGCTCCCCGGCGCGTTGCGGCGATGTGCAGCCGAGAATGAGTACCGTCCCCTCTGCGCCGAGCGCGCGGAGCTGCGAACCCTCGTCGAGCGTTGCCGCGGCGAACGAGCGCACACCGAGCGACAGGAGCTGCGGCACGACGGCGGCCATCCCGTGACCATAGGCGTCCGCCTTTACGACCGCCATCAGCTCACACCCTGGCGGCAGCGCGCCGCGCAAAACCGAAACGTTGTGCGCG
>DPHR01000136.1:289-4989 GCA_003522945.1 Clostridiales bacterium | reverse complement strand
ATAGGGTGCCTCCGGCGCGGGGGCGGAGCCCTGCGGCGGGTAGGGCGGATAGACGGGCTGCGGCGCGTAATATGCGTTCGGGGGATAGGGGGCGTTATACCGCGGATCGTACGCCGGAGCAGTGTAAGGATCGTAGTACGGCGCGCCGTAGGCGGGCGCGGCATAGCCCTGCGGCGGATAGGGCGCGGCGGCGTAAGGATCGTACCCGGACGGGGGATAGGGCGCTGCATAGCCGCCGTAGGGGTCATAGCCCTGCTGCGGCGCGTAGCTCTGCGGTATATACGCCGGAGCGCTGCGGCGCTCAAACGGCATATCACCGCCGACCGTTTCGTATACCGGCACATCCCGCGCCGGTTTCTTCGGCTTTTCGGGCGCGGTGAACGGGTTTTCCCATTCCGGCTGCGCCATGGCCTCGGGAGCGTATGTACGCGCGGCGGCCTCGTCGCGGGGGATGCGGTCCTGCATCTCTTCCGCGGGGCGGGCAAAGCGCTGCCGGATGCTGCCCATGACCTCCGCCGCCGTGGGGCGGGGCTTCGGCGGGGTGAATTCCTGCTTTCGCAGCGCCTGCATCATTTCCGCCTCCGAGCCGAAGGCGCGGCTGGGGTCGGCACTCGCGGCGCGATCCCCGCCGGAGAATTTCTTTCGGATATCGGCAAAATTCATCGGCGCGCCTCCACGATCTGCCGGGCACGCTCGCCGTCGCGGGCGATCTGCGCGCCGAGCTCGTCGAGATCGGCAAAACGCCGCTCCGGACGCAGAAAATCAAAGAACTCAAGCGCAAGCGTGCGGCCATAGAGATTCCCGTCAAACCCGAGCAGATGGCTCTCCACGGTGACGACCGGCTCGCTGCTCACGGTGGGGCGAACGCCGATGTTCGTAACGGCGGGAAACTCGCCCTCCGGCAAAAGGGCGCGCGCGGCATAAACGCCGTGCGGCGGAACGAGCACGCCGGGCGCGAACTGCATGTTGACCGTCGGCGCGCCGAGATGATGGCCGAGCCGGTGGCCGTGGCGGACGACGTCCGTGAGGAAATGCGGATGCCCCATGAAATACTCGGCGCGAAGCATGTCCCCCTCACGCAGAAGCGAGCGGATGTAGGTGGAGCTGACGGTGATGCCGTCAATCTCGACCTTATCGACCACATCGCATGTAAGGCCGTTTGCCGCGCAGTAATCGCGCAGGCGCCCGGTATTTCCCTCGCCACGCCAGCCGAAGCGGAAATCGTAGCCGACGACAAAGCCGACGACGCCAAGCTCTGCCTGAATGCTGCGCAGAAACTCCTCCCACGGCATATGCATCGTCTCCTCCGTGAAGCGGAAAAACTCCACGCGGTCGATGCCGAACAGCCGCCGGATGAGATTCGCGCGGTCAGGCGCGCTGTTGATGAGCGGCACGGGCGTGCCCTGTACGAGCGTGTCAGGGTGCGTGTCGAAGGTCATAACGGCACCTTCGACGCCGAGCGCTTCGGCGCGCTCGATCGTGCGGTTCAAAAGCGCCGCGTGGCCGCGGTGTACGCCGTCAAAAAATCCAAGAGCGAGAACGCATTTTCTCTCTGCCATGAATGATCAAACCTCAAAAAAACTTTTTACCGTAACGGCCTCGCCGTTTGCGACGCGCCCGATGGCGAGAAATTCGCCGTTTTCGGAATAAAAGCGCGTCTCTCCGTCCGGCGCGTCGGTCCGGAACGGATTTCCGCAGCGGCAGCGCTTTTCCTGCGCGGCGGTGAGCGTCAGAGACGCCGCCGCGGAAAAGAGCGTGTCCGCCGGGAGAAGCGTATCGCGGTCGGCGCGCGTGAGCTCGCCGATGCGCCGGGCATTTTCCACGGAAAAGCTCCCGGAGCGCGTGCGCCGCAGCGCCGCCATGCACCCGCCGCAGCCGAGATACTCGCCGAGATCGTGGCAGAGCGTGCGGATGTAGGTGCCCTTCGAGCAGCGGATACGGAGCATGTGATCGCCGTTTTTCTGCCCGAGATAGTCGATGGAATGAATGGTTATGCGCCTTGCCTCACGCTCCACCTCCCCACCGCGGCGGGCGATGTCGTAGAGCTTCCGGCCGTTGATTTTAATGGCGCTGTACATCGGCGGGATCTGCTCGATCTCGCCGGTGAACCGGGGAAGAGCGGCGCGGACATCCTCTTCCGAGGGTAAGACGTCCGACGAGCGCAGAAGGTTGCCTGTAATATCCTGGGTATCGGTAACGATGCCGGGCCGGAACGCAGCGATATATTCCTTCGTTTCCGCCTCGGCAAACGCCGCCGCGCGCGTGGCGCGGCCGACGAGCACGACAAGAAGCCCCGTAGCCAGCGGGTCGAGTGTACCGGCGTGGCCGATACGACGCTCGCCCAGAATGCCCCGGAGCTTGGAAACGCAGTCCTGGCTTGTCCAGCCCTCGTCCTTATCGAGAAGCAGAATACCGTTTACGCCCATACTTCCTCCACGGCGCGGCGCACCGCGTCCGCCGTTTCGTCCGGCGGGAGATCCAGCTCACACCCGGACGCCATTTTGTGTCCGCCGCCGCCGAACCGGGCGCAGACCTGCGAGGCATCCACGCCGCCGTCCGTGCGCAGGGATACCTTGCTGCGCGGCGGGTCAACGGAGAGCTCGCGCACCGTTATGGCCACACGGTTGCCCCGGACCTGTCCGGCGAGCGAGGCGAGATCGCTGCAGTCGTCCTCGGTAACACCGGCGCGGCGCAGCATGTCAAGCGTAATGACGGCAATATTGATCGCGTGATCGCGGTAGGAGCGGAGCGAGGAGCACACCATGCCCTCGAGCGCGAGCCGCGCCGGGGACTTGGTGCGGAAAAAGATCTTGTTGAGCAGCGGCAGATCCGCCCCGGCGTCGCAAAGGCGCGCGGCGGCGCGGAACGTGGCGCTGTTGGTGTTCGCGTAGCAGAAGCAGCCCGTGTCGGTGGAGACGGCGATATAGAGAAGGTCGGCCTCCGTTTTGTCCGGCCCGCCGACCAGCGCATCGATGAGCGCGAGAACAAGCTCGCCGCAGGCGGCGCTGTGGGTCCAGATGACGGCGTTTTCCGGCTGCTCGCCGCGGGGAACATGGTGGTCGAGCTTGAGGGAGATCTTCCCTTCAAATCCGAGGGCAAGGAGCTTGTTCTCCGCCACGTCCACGCTCACGCACGTCTCGGGGACGAACCCCTCCGGCACATAGTACGGCGAAACGAAGGGGACGAACATCTCCGTGATCTCGGGGTTTTTATAAAGATGCGCCGTTTTTCCCAAACGGCGCAGTGCGTGGCACAGCGCAGAGGCGCTTCCGAGAGTGTCCCCGTCCGGCCTCTGATGCGTCACCAGAAGATAATTGTCGTGCGCGCGAAGATACGCGGCGCATTCCAGAAGTTCCATGGTTACCCGTTTTCCCCGTCTCTGGGCGAAGCGTCGTCCAGATGGCGGATGATGTCGTTGATGTGAGCGCCGTGCTCGATGGAGTGATCGAGCTCAAAGATCAGCTCCGGCGTATACCGCAGCGAGAGCGAGGTGCCCAGCTCGTGCCGCAGCCAGCCACTGCACGATTTGAGACCCTTTTTGAGCTCTTTTTCGTTCACGTTGCCGAGCACGCTCAGATACACGGTGCAGTAGCGCAGATCGCCCGTCGTTTCGGTGCGGACGATGCTCAGCAGATCGCCCTGCTGCACGCGCGGATCCTTCACCTCACGCAGGAGCGAGGCGAGCGTGCGCCGGATATCGTCGTTAATGCGCTGAATGTGATTGGACGGCATAATTTACCCTTCCTTTCTTTACAGCTGCTCGTTGACGAAGCACTCGATGACGTCGCCTTCCTTGATGTCGTTGAACTTTTCGACCTGCATGCCGCATTCGTAACCGGCGGAGACTTCCTTGACGTCGTCCTTGAAGCGGCGCAGCGAAGCAAGCTCGCCCTCGAAAATGACGATGTTGTCGCGGTTGACGCGCACGCTGCAGTTGCGCTGGATCTTGCCGTCCTGCACATAGCAGCCGCACACGGTGCCGACTTTGGACACGCGGAACGTCTGGCGTACCTCGGCGTGGCCGATGATGACTTCGTGGAACTTCGGCGCGAGCATGCCCTTCATGGCGGCCTCGACGTCGTTGATGCAGTCATAAATGACGCGGTACATGCGCAGCTCGACCTTGGAGCGCTCGGCGCTGTCGCGCGCGGCGTTGTCCGGACGGACGTTGAAGCCGACGATGACGGCGTTGCTCGTCGAGGCGAGCATGACGTCCGACTCGTTGATCGCGCCGACGCCGGAATGGATGACGCGCACGCGCACTTCCTCGTTGGAGAGCTTTTCGAGCGAGGTCTTGACGGCCTCGGCGCTGCCCTGCACGTCCGCCTTGACGATGATGTTGAAGTCCTTNNCTCGCCCTCATGGATAACGATATTGTCGCGCAGGACACGGACTTCGCAGCCGCGCTGTATCTTACCGTCAGTGCAGTAGCAGCCGCAGACAGTGCCGACCTTGGAGACCTTGTAGGTCTCGCGGACATCGGCATGGCCGATGACAGATTCCTTGAACTTCGGCGCAAGCATGCCCTTCATAGCAGCTTCGATCTCGTTTATGCAGTCATAAATAACGCGATACATACGCATATCGACCTTGCTGCGCGCCGCGCTGTCGCGGGCGGCGTTATCGGGACGGACATTGAAGCCGACAATGATAGCGCCGGAGGTCGCCGCCAGCATAACATCGGACTCGTTGATCGCGCC
>DPHR01000136.1:0-123 GCA_003522945.1 Clostridiales bacterium | reverse complement strand
ATCGGACTCGTTGATCGCGCCGACAGCGCTGTGGATGACCTTGACCCTGACTTCCTCGTTGGATATTTTCTCAAGGGAAGCCTTGACTGCCTCGGCAGAGCCCTGAACGTCGGCCTTGACAAT
>DPHR01000147.1:8196-8584 GCA_003522945.1 Clostridiales bacterium | reverse complement strand
CGCGAGGGCGACGAGCACTACGACGTTGTCTCCGCGCTGATGAAATCGCTGCGCGGCTCCGATCCGGACGCGGCGCTGCACTATCTTGCGCGGCTGCTCGAGGCCGGGGATCTGCCCGGTGCGTGCCGCCGCATCCTCTGCTCGGCGAGCGAGGACATCGGCATGGCGTACCCGCAGGCGGTGAGCATCGTGAAGGCGTGCGTGGATAACGCCCTGCAGCTCGGCTTGCCGGAGGCGCAGCTCCCGCTCGCGCAGGCGTGCATCCTGCTCGCCACGGCGCCGAAATCGAACAGCGTCGTCGCTGCGATCGACGCGGCCCGCGCCGACGTGCGCGCCGGGAAGAGCGGCAACATCCCGCGCGAGATGCAGAACGTCCACGCCGACGGCA
>DPHR01000147.1:2747-8067 GCA_003522945.1 Clostridiales bacterium | reverse complement strand
GTCCACGCCGACGGCACGGGCTTTGAGCGCGAGCAGGGGTACAAATACCCGCATAATTATCCCGGCCACTGGGTGCGGCAGCAGTATCTGCCCGACTCGCTCAAAAACGCGCATTACTACGAATACGGCGACAACAAGACCGAGCAGGCCGCAAAAGCCTATTGGGAGCTGATCAAGAAATAAAAAAGGCCCCCTTGTGCAAAGGGGGCCGGGGAATTGCCTTGCCGCAAAACCCTTCCGTCAAAACCTCCGGTTTTGCCACCTCCCCTATTAGGGGAGGCAAGCCGGTTTCCCGACAACGAACTTGGCTCCCCTAACAGGGGAGCTGGCAACCGTTAGGCTGACTGAGGGGTTTACGGCGCGCCCTCCGCCTTTTGCCTTGACTAAACTCGTCCGCCGGCGTGCCGTATAATCGCCTTGGCGAGACAAAGGTCCGCTTCGCGCACCGAGAAACGGAGCACCGGCGACGGCCCCAACCCGTCATACGGGATCGCCCCGGTGTGGCACACGGCCCCGCTGCGGCGAAGGTCGGCAAGCGCGGCGTTCATCTCATCCCCGGTCGGAAACCGCGCCGTGAGCTGCTGTGTATGCATTGGATCACCCCCTGTGGGGATATTTCCCAGTTTGGAGGAAAATATGTATGGATATCCGTGTCGGAGACATTCTTGTACTGAAAAAAAATCACCCCTGCGGCGCGTGCCGGTGGGAGGTGCTGCGCATCGGCGCGGACTTCAAGCTCCGCTGCACGGGCTGCGGGCGCGAGGTGATGGGCGCGCGGACCAAATACGAAAAGCAGATCAAAAAGATCGAGCGCGCCGAACCGCCGGAAATCGACGGCAAAAGCGGAAATTAACGCCCGTTTCGGTTTGACTTGCGGCGCATTTGGGCATATAATATATAAGTTAAAAGCTCCGGCAGTTTTATTTTGTTTTATGTGAGGTGAAGGTCATGGAATCCGGTCACAGTACCAGCGGCACAGGCGAGGGTCGATTGTCGATGGAAACACCGCCGGCATCTGTGGCCGCCGGCGCATAATCCGCCCTCCTGTGTCTTAGCTCCCCATAAATATCCAAGGAGGTAAGACCCGATGGCAGAGACTACCGTCACTCTCGAAAGCACGCTCTCCGCGCTGATCGAGGGGAAGAAATACGCCGCGCTCCGGGACATTCTCGTAACGATGAACCCGGCGGACGTGGCGGCGGTTTTTGAAGAGACGGATGAGCTTGCCCTGCCGCTCCTTTTCCGGCTGCTGCCGAAGGAGCTGGCGGCGGAAACATTCGTCGAAATGCAGCCCGAGCAGCAGGAGCTGCTCATCCGCGGCTTTTCGGACACCGAGCTCAAAGAGGTCGTGGACGAGCTGTATGTGGACGACGCGGTCGATCTCGTCGAGGAGATGCCCGCGAACGTCGTAAAGCGCATTCTCCGGCAGGCCGACCCCGACATGCGCCGGATGATCAACGAGATCCTGCGCTATCCGGAGGACAGCGCCGGCAGCATCATGACGACGGAGTTCGTCTCCCTCCGCCCGCAGATGACCGTGGAGGAGGCGACCAAGCGCATCAAGCGCACCGGCGTCGATAAGGAAACGATCAACACCTGCTATGTGATCGACAAGGGCCGGCTCATCGGCGCGCTCTCGCTTCGCACGCTCATCCTCTCGGACGATGACGACGTGATCGAGGACATCATGGAGCCGAATGTCATTTCCGTCACGACGTCCGAGGACCAGGAGACCGTCGCGCAGATGTTCTCCAAATACAACTTCAACGCCCTCCCGGTCGTGGACACCGAAAACCGGCTCGTCGGCATCGTCACCGTAGACGACGCCATCGACGTTATGGAAGAAGAGGCCACCGAGGACATTGAAAAGATGGCCGGTATGGCGCCCTCGGAGCGGCCGTATCTCTATACGAGCGTGCTCGAAACATGGAAAGCGCGTATCCCGTGGCTTCTCATCCTCATGCTCTCGGCCACGTTCACAGGGCTCATCATCAACCATTTCCAAATCCAGCTCGCGGCTTGCCTTGTGCTCTCGTCGTTCATTCCGATGCTCTCCGGCACGGGCGGCAACAGCGGCACGCAGGCGTCCGTCGCCGTCATCCGCGGTCTCGCGCTCGGCGAGATCGAGTTTTCCGATCTCTGGGCGGTCATCTGGAAGGAGATCCGCGTGAGCGTCCTCTGCGGCGTGTGTCTCGCGGGCGCGAATTTCGCCAAAATGATGCTCGTGGACAACCTGCTGCTCCACAACGGCGTCACCGCGCTCGTCGCGGCGGTCGTGTGTCTGACGCTTGTGTGCGTCGTGTTCATCGCAAAGCTCGTCGGCTGCTCGCTGCCGATCCTCGCGGAAAAGCTGGGGTTTGACCCCGCGGTCATGGCAAGCCCGTTCATCACGACGATCGTGGACGTTCTGTCCCTGCTGATCTATTTTTCCATCGCCTCCGCCCTGCTGGGGCTGTAAACCACACATTATCATATCCAAGGAGATTTTTACCCTATGAGTGAATGCACGCACGATTGTTCGTCCTGCGGCTCGTCCTGCGGCGAGCGCACCGAACCGCAGAGCCTTCTTCAGCCGCTGAACAGCGCCTCCCGCGTCGGCAAGGTCATCGCCGTGGTGAGCGGCAAGGGCGGCGTCGGCAAGTCGATGGTCACGTCGATGCTCGCGGTGCTCATGCAGCGCCGCGGCTACAAGACCGCCATTCTCGACGCCGACATCACCGGCCCCTCCATCCCGAAGGCGTTCAACATCCACGGCAACTGCTTCCAGAGCGAAAACGGCATTGAGCCGCTCGAATCCCACACCGGCATCAAGGTGATGAGCATCAACCTCCTGCTCGAAAAGGAAACGGAGCCGGTGCTCTGGCGCGGCCCGGTGATCGCGGGCGTCGTCAACCAGTTCTGGACGGATGTGCACTGGGGCGATGTGGACTATATGTTCGTCGATATGCCTCCCGGAACGGGCGACGTGCCGCTGACGGTGTTCCAGTCGCTGCCGGTGGACGGCGTGATCGTCGTGGCGAGCCCGCAGGAGCTCGTCGGCATGATCGTGGAAAAGGCGGTCAACATGGCCGCGATGATGAAGAAAAATGTCGTCGGTCTCGTGGAGAACATGTCGTATTACGTCTGCCCGGACTGCGGCGCGAAGCATGAGATCTTCGGCGCGAGCCGTGCCGACGGTCTCGCGGCGCTGCACGGCATTCCCAACGTTGCCAAGCTCCCGATCGATCCGCGTCTCGCCGCCTGTTCCGACGGCGGTCTCATGGAGGTCTTCTCCGGCGACTGGCTCGACGGCATGGCCGACGCTGTCGAGAAACTCTGACAAAAAGGCCCCCTCGCCCGAGGGGGCCTTTGCTGCATCTCCGGTTTGAGGAGAAAAACGGCGGCGTCTGCGCGGCTGCCTGTAGCTTTTTTTGCAGCGGCGGATATGCCGCCGAGAGGGAACCGCATGGCCCGCCGGTTCTCCCGTTTACAGCCCGAAGGGACTTGCGAAGACGGGCGGAGACGGGTAATATGGCGTTGGCAGATCATGATCAGGAGGACGGGGTTATGGAGATACGCCGGTTTGTTCCCGGAGAGGAAGCTGCGCTCAGCCGTCTGGCGGCGCGGACGCTGCTGGAATATAACAGCAAACACACCGCGCCGGAGGAGGAGCCCTGGATCCCCCTGCTCGTGGAGAAATACCGCCCCGAGGCGATCCTTGGCTTTTCCGAGACCGGACACACCTATGTGCTCTGCGACGGCGAAGCGCTCCTCGGCATGGGCGGCGTCCGCAAGACCGGCGAGGACGAGTGCCTGATCTACGGACTGTTCCTCACGCCGGAGGCCATCGGAAAGGGATACGGCGCCATGCTTTTTCACGCGCTGGAAGCCGATGAGCTCTATACGCAGTGCAGCCGCGCCTGGCTCATCCCCACCACGGCGGCGCTTGGCTTTTATGAAAAGATGGGCTACACCTATATGGACGGCTACCGCGTCCGCCGGAAGGACGACGGGCTCTTCTATATGGAGAAGCATTTGAAATAAAGATTCTCCCCCGCGGGATGGTTCCGGCGGGGGAGAGCTTCGTCAAACGAAACCCCTTCCGCCGCGGATTCGCCGCGGCGGAAGGGGCTTTTCTACATAAAAAGGAAGGGGCATTTGCCCCTTCCTTTTTGCGTATATTCGGTTTATTCCTCCGTATCGGAGATCAGGCCGTAGCCGCCGTTCTTGCGGCGGTAGACGACCGAAAAGGCATCCGTGTCTTCGCTGTTGAGGAAGGCATAGAACTCATGCTCCAGCAGGTTCATCTGCAGGATGGCCTCCTGCGGCGTCATCGGCTTGATGGAGAAGCGCTTGGTGCGGACGATGGTGAAATCGCCGCTTTCCTCTTCTTCGTCCACGGGGCCGACACCGGTATCCGTCCACTCGATCGGGCCGGCCTTGAGCTTCTTCTCAAGACGGGTCTTGTTCTTGCGGATCTGGCGCTCGATGGACGCGCAGGCGGAGTCAATGGACGCGAACATATCCCCGGTCGTCTCGCTCACCCGGTAGAACATACCGTTGTTTTTGAGAGTGACCTCGGCGGTGTAGCGACCGCGTTCGCGGCTGAAGGTGATGAAGGCTTCGCTGTCCCCGCTGCGGAAAAGGCGTTCGATCTTGCCGACCTTTTTCTCGGCGTAGGCGCGGAGTTCCTCGCTGACTTCCAGCTTCTTGCCCGTGATGGTGAATTTCATTCCATCCAACTCCTTTCGTGGTTGTGAGCATATTATACCACACAAAAAGGAATTTGCATAGACAAATTGTTAATTCTGTCCGACTTTCTTCTTCGCCGCGAGACGCTGGAAGAATTTCACGATCTCCACGATCGGGATAACGAGGAAACCCATGCCGATAGCGATGATATACTCATTAAATTCCACGCTGGTGAAATCGAACGCCGCGGCGATGAACGGCACCTCGCACACGAGCGTCGTCAGAAGCAGCGCCGCGAAAGACGAGACGAGCAGCGCCCAGTTGCGTGAGCCCATCGTGAAGAGACTGCCGCGCTGCGAGCGCATGTTCAGGCTGTGGAAAATTTCCGCCATGGACATGGTGAGGAACGCCATGGTCGTGCCGTCGGGGCTCAGGCCGTTTGCCGGGATCTCCCACACACCGGATTCCATGAAGTGGCCGATGAAATAGGAAGCGAGCACGAGCACCGATACCATCAGACCCTGATAGGCGATATCCCCGCCCATGCCGCCGGCGAAGATGCCGGCCTTCGCGCTGCGCGGGCGGCGCTGCATGATGTCCTTTTCGGCGTTTTCCATGCCGAGCGCGAGCGCCGGGAAGCAGTCGGTCA
>DPHR01000147.1:0-2462 GCA_003522945.1 Clostridiales bacterium | reverse complement strand
CCTCGCTCATGTTCGAGCCGAGCAGGAACTGGATGGCCTTGCGGATGTTGTCGTAAATGCGGCGGCCTTCCTCGACCGCGCCGACGATCGTGGCGAAGTTGTCGTCCGCGAGTACCATGTCGGCCACGTTTTTCGTCACGTCCGTACCGGTGATGCCCATGCCGACGCCGATGTCGGCGGACTTGATGGAGGGCGCGTCGTTCACGCCGTCGCCGGTCATGGCGGTGACATACCCGGCGTTGCGCCAGGCGTTGACGATGCGCGTTTTGTGCTCGGGCTGTACGCGGGCGTAAACGGAAATTTCCTTAAAGACCTTCGCGAACTCCTCGTTGCTCATCTCGCTGAGCTGCGAGCCGGTGATGGCGCGGGTATCGTCCGTGAGAATGCCGAGATCGCGCGCGATGGCGACGGCGGTGTCGATGTGGTCGCCGGTGATCATGATCGGGCGGATGCCGGCCTCGCGGCATTCGCGGATCGCGCCGTAGACCTCCGGGCGGCAGGGGTCGATCATGCCGAGGAAGCCGATGAACACGAGATCGTGCTCAAGCGTTTCGGCCTCGTAATCCGCCGGAACGCCGTCCCAGGGGCGGAACGCCGCGCCGAGAACGCGCAGCGCGCGGTCGGCAAACTCCTTGGCGTGGCGGCGGACGTTCTCCTTATATTCCTCCGTGATCGGGAGGATCTTGCCCTCGTACCAGTAGCCGGAGCAGCGCTCGAGCAGCATTTCCGTCGCGCCCTTGGTGTACTGCACGGTCCTGCCGTTCTCGTTGTGGACGGTGGACATCATTTTACGGCCGGAATCGAACGGCGCTTCGCCGATGCGGGGGTATTTCTCGTCCAGCTCATCCTTGTAGAGCCGGAGATCGTGCGCGTGGTTGACGAGCGCAGCCTCCGTCGGCTCGCCCTCGGCGGAGTGCATGCCGAGACCTCGCTTCGCGTCGCTGCAGAGCGCCATGGCCTTGGCGAGCAGGATGGGGTCGTCCGTCCATGTGTCGGTGACGGTCATGCGGTTCTGCGTGAGCGTGCCGGTCTTGTCCGAGCAGATGATCTGCGCGCAGCCGAGCGTTTCGACCGCCGTCAGACGGCGGATGATCGCGTTGCGGCGGGACATGTTCGTAACGCCGATGGAAAGAACGACCGTAACGACCGCGGCGAGACCCTCCGGGATGGCAGCCACGGCGAGCGAGACCGCGATCATAAAGGAGTTGAGAATGACTTCAAAGCTGAAGCCGCCCGCGCGCAGGAGCTGCACCGCGAAAATGATGACGCAGATGCCGAGCACGAGCCAGGTGAGGATCTTTGAGAGCTGGCTGAGCTTGATCTGCAGCGGGGTCTGGCCCTGCTCGGCATTGGAGAGGGCGTCCGCGATCTTGCCCATCTCGGTGTCCATGCCGGTGGCGGTGATGACGGCGGTGCCGCGGCCGTAAACGACCGTGGAGCCCATATACACCATGTTCTTGCGGTCGCCGAGCGGGACATCCTTCGTGTCGGGCGCAAGGTTGATGATGTCGATAAACTTGCTCACGGGGACGCTCTCGCCGGTGAGGGCGGCTTCCTCGATCTTCATGCTGGCGCTCGTGAGAATGCGGCCGTCCGCCGGGATCGCGTCGCCGGCCTCGAGGATCACCACGTCGCCCACGACGAGATCATCGCTGTGGATGGTGACCATCTTCCCGTCACGCAGCACCTTGGATGTGGCGGCGGACATCTGCTGCAGGGCTTCAATGGCCTTTTCCGCCTTGCTCTCCTGATAGACGCCGAGCACCGCGTTGATGATGACGACGGCGAGGATGATGATGACGTCGGCAAAGCTCTCGCCCTCCACAACGGCCAGCACGCCGCTGATCGCCGCGGCGACGAGCAGGATGATGATCATCGGGTCGCCCATCTGCTGAAAGAACCGCTTGATGAGCGAGTCCTTCTTGCCCTCGGCCAGCTTGTTTTTGCCGTAGGCCGCGAGACGTTTTTCCGCCTCGGCGCTTGTGAGACCTTCGGATGTGCTGTCCACGTCGCGCAGTACGGCTTCGGCTTCTTCGCAATAGAATCTCAAAGAAAACCCCTCCTTGATGAATGTTCGAATGTGTTTTTTAAATGATGAAAAGACCCGCGGACAGAAGCGATAACACGGTTCTGTCCGCGGGTCTGGTCATTTCATGCAAACCAGGCGGTAGACCCGCCGAGTACTGTTGATTTGCAGCCGCGCATGGCGGCAGACTACTCCCCCTCGGAGTGCCTGTATTCTATCGTGGAAACGGCGCGCTGTCAAGGGACAGAAAGCCGGTTTCCGCCGAAAAATTCGGCTTCGGCGGCGTCGTGGGTGACAAGTAAAACGGTTTTGTCATCGGAGACGGCGCGCACCGCGACCATGGCGGCGCGGCGGTTTGCCTCGTCCAGCCCCTTGAACGGCTCGTCGAGCACAAGCAGGTCAGGCTCCGCGCAGAGAGCGCGCGCGAGCGCGCACC
>DPHR01000080.1:2204-4683 GCA_003522945.1 Clostridiales bacterium | reverse complement strand
TGAGCAGGCGTCTGCCGCGGCAGACGAGGCGCTTCGCGCCGGGATCCTCCGCGGCGCAGAGCCGGACGAGACGGCGGAAAACCGAGCCTTTGACGACGAACGGCGGGCGAAAAAAGCCGAGCGCGCGGCAAACGCACCCGGCATAGGACGGTGGGTATGGATACTGCTTGTTCTTTTCGCCGGCGGCTTCGCTGCCGCGGGCTTTTTCCGCAGCGTGTTCTGGATCGGTGCTGCCGCGGCGCTTCTCGCGCTCGCGGCGGTGGGGATCGTATCGGCGTTCCGTTCGCGTGACCGTGCCGATGCTAACCGGATGCTCCATGAGATACTGGACCGGTACGGCGCCGAAGCGCCGGAGGATATTCCGGAACGGTTCGACGAGTATTACGCGCAATGGGAAGAGGCCGACGCGCTCGCCCGTGCGGCGGAGGAAGAGCGCGAATACGCCCGGAGCCTTGCCGAAAAGGAGCTGCGGCTCCATCAGGAACTCACGGCGATCCTCGGCGGCGACGCCGCGCCGCTTCGCCAGATGTCGGAAAACGAAAAGAAGGAGCAGCTTCTCCGTGAAGAGACGGCCCGCCTGCGCGGACGGCTTGATACGCTTGGCGATCCGCTGGTCTGGAAAACCCGCCTGCGTGAGCTGGAAGCGGAACACGAACGTGTGGAATTTGAGCTGGAGGCACTGACCGCCGCGCTCGACGAGCTGGCGCTTGCCGATGAAGAGATGCGCTCGGAGTTTTCCCCGGCGCTGGCAAAAAGCGCCGCGTCGGTGCTCTCCCGGCTGACCGGCGGAGCGTATACAGAGCTCACGCTCGACCGCGAGCTGAATGCGCTTGTCCGCTGCGCCGGGGAACCGGTGCTCCATGAGAGCGCCTTCCTCAGCCGGGGCACAGCCGATCAGCTGTATCTGGCGCTGCGGCTCGCGCTGTGCGATATGCTCCTCGGCGGAGAGGATCCCTGCCCGATCGTGCTCGATGACGCGCTCATCAACTTTGACGATGCGCGCATGGGCTATGCGCTCGACTATCTCGCCGAGATAGCGCAGCACCGGCAGATACTGCTCTTTTCCTGCCACAGCCGTGAAAAGCGGTATATACAAACAAAAAATGAGGACTGATGCATTTCGCATCAGTCCTCATTTTCTGTATCGGATTTTTCTTCGGTTTCCACGGCGCTGTCGGTAATGACGCGGATCACATCGTTCCGCACGGAGGCAAAACCGCCGTGCACCACGGTGTGAAACACGGCCTCGCCGTGCAGCAGCGCGTCCGCCGGGCCGTCGCCCAGCGCAAGCACCGCCGGAAGATGGCCGCGGTGAAAGCCGACCTGCCCGCCCCCGTGTCCGGTCTCATCATCGCAGACCGTGAGATGTACGCTGTCGCAGTGAACGTCAACGGCCTCGCCGTGCGGCGTGAGAACAATGAGCTCAAGCGGTGCGGTGGAATCGTTTGTTTTTCCGGTCATGCCGTTATCCCACCCTTTCAGCGGTCCTTGGCGTATACGTCCTCAATGGAACCTGCCATGAGGAAGTTCTGCTCCGGGATGTTGTCGCAATCGCCGCCGAGAATGGCTTCAAAGCCCTTGATCGTGTCCTCAATGTGCACGAACTTGCCGGGCATGCCGGTGAAGCTCTCCGCCACATGGAACGGCTGGGACATAAAGCGCTGCACGCGGCGCGCGCGGGAAACGGTTTTCCGGTCCTCCGGGGAGAGCTCGTCCATGCCGAGAATGGCAATGATATCCTGCAGCTCATTGTAGCGCTGCAGTACGCGCTGCACTTCCTTGGCGGTCTGGTAATGCCGCTTGCCGACGATGTCAGGCGTGAGCATGCGCGATGAGGATTCCAGCGGCGCGACGGCGGGGTAGATGCCGAGCTCGACGATGCTGCGCGAAAGGACGGTCGTGGCGTCCAGATGGGAGAACGCAGTCGCCGGGGCGGGGTCGGTGAGGTCGTCCGCGGGGACGTAGATCGCCTGCACCGAGGTGATCGAGCCGTTCTTCGTGGAAACGATACGCTCCTGCAGCATGCCCATTTCAGAGGCCAGCGTCGGCTGATAGCCGACGGCGGAGGGCATACGCCCGAGCAGCGCGGAGACCTCGCTGCCAGCCTGCGTAAAGCGGAAGACGTTATCGATGAAGAGCAGCACGTCCTTGTGGGAGTGCTCGCGGAAGTATTCGGCGATCGTGAGCCCGGCGAGCGGAACGCGCAGACGCGCGCCAGCGGTCTCGTTCATCTGGCCGAAGACGAGCGCGGTCTTGTCGATAACGCCGGACTCCTTCATTTCGTTCCAGAGGTCGTTGCCCTCGCGGGAGCGCTCGCCGACACCGGCGAACACGGAGTATCCGTTGTGCTCAAAGGCGATGTTTCGGATCAGCTCTTCGATGAGGACGGTCTTGCCGACGCCGGCGCCGCCGAAAAGACCGATTTTGCCGCCCTTGGCATATGGCGTCATCAGATCGATGACCTTGATGCCGGTTTCCA
>DPHR01000080.1:1869-1990 GCA_003522945.1 Clostridiales bacterium | reverse complement strand
CGATGACCTTGATGCCGGTTTCCAACACCTCCCCGGCGGGGACAACGTCGATGAAGTCCGGCGCGCGGTGGTGGATCGGCCAGCGGTCGGCGGCGGGGATCGGACCGGCGCGGTCGATCGG
>DPHR01000080.1:0-1632 GCA_003522945.1 Clostridiales bacterium | reverse complement strand
CGGTGACGTTGATCATGCGGCCAAGCATTCCCTCGCTTGCCGGAACGGAGATCGGCGCGCCGGTATCCACGGCTTCCATGCCGCGGGACATGCCGTCCGTTGGGCGCATGGAGATGCAGCGCACCTCGCCGTTTCCGAGCTGCTGCAGGCATTCAAGCACATGAACGCTGCCGTTGATGGTGACCTCGACGGCGTGGAAAATATCCGGGACACTGCTGTGTTCCGGGAAATGCACGTCCACAACGGGGCCGCTGATGCGAGATATGGTACCAATATTTCCGGCGGACATAAGCTATTCTCCTTGCTGCAGATTGCCGGAGGCGATCTCAATGACGCTGGCGGTGACGTCCGCCTGTCTCCGGCGATTGATGGTGGTTTCCAGTTTGGCGGCGGATTCCGTCGCGCTGTCGCAGGCGGAACGCATCGCCATGAGCGTGGCGGCCTGCGCGCCGGAGGCGTTGTCGAGCGCCGCGGCGAATACTTCGTTGTTCAGACAGGTGAGCGCAAGCCGCGCGCCGATGGCGGCGGGACTCGGCAGATACAAAATGCCATCCGGGTTCGCGGTCTTATGCGACTCCGGGTCAGGCAGGATCTGCCGGTCGGTCGGCTCCTGCGAGAGCATGTTGCGGTAGCTCTGGTAAATGAGCCGCACGCGGTTCACCGCGCCCGTGGTATAGAGCTTTTTCAGATGTTCGCAGAGCGCGTGCGTCTCTTCATAATCCGGCACATCGGAGAGAATGAATTCCTCATAGGCGAGTGAATGCTCGCGAAGATATGCGCTCGCCTTGCGGCTGCACGAGATGATGTGCGGCGTTTCGTCCTCGGCGGCGAGCGCCCGGTCCATGAAGCGGAAAAGCTCGGCGTTGAAGCCGCCGCAAAGCCCGCGGTTGCTGCCGAACAGAACAAGACAGTTCTTCGGCGCGATCCTGTCCGCTTCGCGGCAGATCCCGAACCGGCCGAGCAGCGAGAGCATGTCGGCGCTGCCGCTGGCATAGGGGGTGAACTCTTCGCGGACCTTGCTCACGCGCGAGTACTTGATCGTGGCGGCGGTGCGCATCGCTTCGGCGAGCTGACCGGTGGCGCGGATGCTTTTCAGCCGCTTTCTGAGCTGCTGCAGTCCTGCCATCAGAGCGCCTCCGCAAACGCAGTGAGCGCGGCATGGAGCGCGGCTCTGGTATCGTCGTCGAGCTTTCTGCCGGTTTTGAGCGTTTCGGTGAGAGCCGGCTCCTTCGTGATGAACCACGAGAAGAGCTGGGACGAGAAGTCGTTGAGATCATCTGCCTCCACCTTGTCGGCGTAGCCGCCGGACACGGCGAAGATGAGCAGCGCCTGCTGCCAGTCGGGAAGGGGAGAGAAGCGGTCCTGCCGGAGAGCGGCCATCATCTTGGCACCCGAGGCAAGCGTTTTGCGCGTCGTTTCGTCCAGATCGGAGCCGAACTGCGTAAAGGAGGCGAGCTCGCGGTACTGGGCAAGACCCGTACGCAGCGAGGAGGCGACCTGCTTCATGAGCTTCGTCTGCGCTGCGCCGCCGACACGCGAGACCGAAAGACCGACGTTGACCGCCGGGCGCTGGCCCTCGTTGAAGAGGTCGGCTTCGAGGAAGATCTGGCCGTCGGTGATGGAAATGACGTT
>DPHR01000088.1:1006-3548 GCA_003522945.1 Clostridiales bacterium | reverse complement strand
CAACGGCCACGGCATCGCGGGGCTGTCCGCGGCGGTGGATTTCCTCTGCGAGATCACCCCCGCCGCCATCCACGCGCACGAGACCGCGCTTATGAGCGCTTTTTATAATAAGGTATCCGCCTTGCCGGGCGTCACGGTGTACGGCGACTTCACGCAGGACCGCGCGCCGATCGTCACGCTCAACATCGGCGACATGGATTCCGGCGAGGCGGCGGAAATTCTCTCCGACGAATACGGCATCGCCGTGCGCTCCGGCGCACACTGCGCGCCGCGGATGCATGAGGCGCTCGGTACCGTTTCGCAGGGCGCGGTGCGCTTTTCGTTCGGCTGGTTCAATACGATGGAGGAAGCGGAACAGGCGGCGGATGCCGTCCGCGACATTGCCCTATGAGAGTACGCGAAAAGAAAGAATACGTGATCTTCACGTTCCACACGACCGCCGCTGCGATGGCGACGGAAAAGCTCTGCCAGGAGCGAAACATCCCCGGGCGGCTCATCCCCGCGCCGCGGAGCATCACCGCCGACTGCGGCATCGCGTGGGCCGCGCCGCCGGAGGAACGCGAGCGCATCGAAAACGAACCGGGGCTTCCCGAGATCGCGGGCGTATACCTGCGCGAGCTTTAATAAGGAGAGCGCCATGCAGACACTGAATCTCAAACAGCTCGAGGCCTTCTGCGCCGTGGTCGAACGCGGCAGCTTCACCGCCGCGGCGGAGGCGCTCTATCTCGCACAGTCCACCGTGAGCGGCCACATTCTCGCGCTCGAAAAGGACATCGGCGTGCCGCTGCTCGTCCGCTCCGGCAAGCGGCGCATCACGCTCACCGAGGAGGGACGGCGCGTATACGACCATGCGCACACCATTCTCCAGAGCTGCGCCGAGCTCTCCCGCGAGCTGGAGGAGCAGACCTCCCGCGAGGTATCGCTCGCTGCGTCGTCCATCCCGATGCAGTATATCCTCCCGCAGCTCATCAGCGAGTTTCACCGGGAAAACCCGGATTTCCGCTTTCTGCTCCGCAGCGGCGACAGCGCCGCCGTCCACGCCGCCGTATTGCAGGGCGAAACGCACATCGGCTTCGTCGGCGCGGTGCTGAACACGCGCGAGCTTACCTACGACTGCATCGCCACCGATCCGCTCGTGCTCGTCACGCCCGACACGCCGCGCTACCGCGCCATGTTCGACGCCGGGGAATCCGGCAACGCGCTGCTCGGCGAGCCCCTCATCTTCCGCGAGGGCGGCTCCGGCACGCAGCTCGCCGGGCAGAAATTCTTCACCGAAAACGGCATTGACTCCGGCGCGCTCAACATCGTCGCGCGCATCGACAACAGCGAGGCCGTGCTGCGCGCCGTGGCGTGCGGGCTCGGCTGCGCCGTCGTCTCCGGTCTTGCCGCGGGCGCGACAAAGGAGCTTCTCTCCTTCCCTCTCGTCGGGAAAAACAACGAGCGCGAGATCTACATGATCCGCTCCCGCGACCGCCGCCCGACAAAGTCCGCGCGCGCGTTCATTGACTTTCTGCTTGACCGCCGGACGCTGCATTGACGACTCGTTCTATCTGTTTCTCCGATAGAGCCACAGGCGATATCCGATTTACCGTTTGGCATTTTCCGGAGAGACGTCGTATAATGAAGCCGTTAAAACACAGTTTTGAAAGAGAGAGGGAAAAATTGTGAAAAGCAACTGGTTCAAAAACAACTGGCTGATCCTCGTCACCGGACTTGTGATCGGCATTGCGGCGCTCGTTTTGGGCGTGCACGGCAACCCCGGCAACATGGGCTTCTGCATCGCCTGCTTCCTGCGCGACACGACCGGCGCTCTCGGTCTGCACGGCGCGGAGGTCGTGCAGTACTTCCGTCCGGAGATCGTCGGCATCCTGCTCGGCTCGCTCATCGCGGCGGTCGCAGCGAAGGAATTCAAGGGCCGCGGCGGCTCTTCTCCGATGATCCGCTTCCTTCTCGGCGTGTTCGTTATGATCGGCGCGCTGATGTTCCTCGGCTGCCCGCTGCGTATGGTCATCCGTATCGGCGGCGGCGACTGGAACGCCCTTGTCGGTCTTGTGGGCTTCATCGTGGGCATTCTCGTGGGTGTTGTGTTCCTCAAGAAGGGCTTCACGCTCGGCCGCAGCTATAAGCAGACGCTCGCCGAAGGCGCCGCCTTCCCGGTCGTTTATGTGCTGCTGTTCGTCCTCTGGCTCGCCGCTCCGGCGATCTTCAAGTTCTCCGAAAAAGGTCCCGGCAGCATGCATGCCGCGTGGGGTCTCGCGCTCGTCGCGGGTCTCGTCGTCGGCGCGCTCTGCCAGCGCAGCCGTATGTGCATGGTCGGCGGCATCCGCAACGCCGTCATGTTCAAGGACTTCGGCCTTGTCGCCGGCTTCGTGACGATCATTCTCACGGTGCTCGTCGGCAATCTCATTCTCGGCAAGTTCAACCCCGGCTTCACCGGCCAGCCCGTTGCGCACAACGACGGTCTCTGGAACTTCCTCGGCACCGCCCTCATGGGCTGGGGCTGCGTCCTGCTCGGCGGCTGCCCGCTGCGTCAGCTCATTCT
>DPHR01000088.1:0-844 GCA_003522945.1 Clostridiales bacterium | reverse complement strand
CTGCCCGCTGCGTCAGCTCATTCTCGCCGGCCAGGGCGAGAGCGACAGTGCCGTCACCGTTCTCGGCATGATGTGCGGCGCGGCGTTCTGCCACAACCTGAAGCTCGCCTCCTCTGCCGACGGCCCGACCGGCAACGGCAAGATCGCGGTGATCGTCGGCTTCGTCGTGGTGCTCGTGGTCTCCCTGCTCTTCACGAAGAAGGCGGAGGAATAAGCCCATGAAAACCGTTGATGCGAGAGGCTTTGCCTGCCCCCAGCCGGTCATCATGGCGCAGAAGGCCATCAAGGCGGACGCTCCCGGCGAGCTGCAGGTGCTTGTCGATAACAAGTGCGCCGTCGAAAACGTCACGCGCTTCGGCGAAAGCCAGGGCTATACCGTGACCGCAGCCGATAACGGCGACGACGAATTCACCGTTACGCTGCGCAAATAACCTTACCCCCTTCACGGCTCTCCCGCGTTCATGGCGGGAGGGCCGTTTTATCTGCCAAATCAGCCCATTTGCCGCCAAATCTTGACCAATGCGGCAAAGTCTGATAGAATAGCAAAGATTCCTCGTGAGTGATAAGGAGGCTATACCATGCCCCGAGATTATCCGGAATACGAAGACGAGTCCCCGGAGGAGACCTACCGTGATCCACTCAAGCCGTTTCTGATCGCGCTCGTTGTGCTCCTTCTCCTGTTTGCCGCTATCATCGTATTGCTTTACATGCGTCTGCAGACCGCGAACACCCGCGCCGAAACGCTCTCACAGGAGCTGACGGCCGTGCAGGTGCAGCTTGACGATCTGCGCGCGCAGCGGGCCGCCGAGACGCCGACGCCCACGCCGACCGAAGCGCCCACACC
>DPHR01000040.1:4853-8050 GCA_003522945.1 Clostridiales bacterium | reverse complement strand
TTCAAACGAGAGCCCAACGAAGTGGGTCTCGTTTGAGAGCGTGTCAAAAATACTTTTTTGACACGCTCAAAGGGCCGCTTTCGCGGCCCTCTTCTCCATTTGATTTTAGGGCAGCGCCGCACAGCACCGTCACCGGCGTCCGGCGGCGCCGCCCCTGAATAAAAAAGCAAAGGAGCGCCAATATGGAGATCTCTACCTCTACCAACATCTGTGCCTTTACCCCCGGACGGGAGCGTAACGGCTTTGATTTCTGCATTGCCCAGTGCGCCCAGGGCGGTTATAAGGTTTTGGACATCAACTTCTGTGAATCCATGAATCCGCACTCCCGCATGCGAAACGACGACTGGCAGGACTATGTGAAGGACATCGCGGAAATGGGACGCCGCTGGGGCGTCGTGTTCCGCCAGTCCCATCTGCCCTATTACGACATCTTCGCCGAAAATGACGAAGAAAAAGTCAAAACCATGGAGGAGCTGATCCGCCGCTCCATCATCGCCTCGGCCGAGCTGGGCGTGGAGTGGACGGTAACGCACCCCGGCACCGTGTATTCCGCCGGGCCGGACGTTTCGGTTTCCAAAGAAAAGAATCTGGAATACTACAGCCGGCACGTAGCCACCGCCCGGGAAAACGGCATCGGCATCTGTCTGGAAAACGACTTTGAATACCGTCCCCGCCAGCCCATGCAGCGCATCTACTGCGCCAGCATTTACGAGCTGGTCGATCTTGTGGACACCTTCGGCGACCCGGAGCACGTGGGCGTGTGCTATGACTTCGGCCACGCCAATCTGGGAGGACATGACTTCCACCGGCAGAATCTGAACATCATCGGTTCCCGGCTCCACGCCATCCATGTGCAGGATAACCACGGCGTGGCCGACGAGCACCTGATGCCCTTCCACGGCAACATTGACTGGGCCGAGGCTATGGCCGGGCTGGCGGATATCGGCTATGACGGCGATCTGACCTATGAGATCCAGGAATTCGGCCGCTATCTCCCCAACGACCAGAAGCATCTGGTCGTGGAGTATTCCATGAAGATCGGCAAGGTTTTGATGGATCTGTACGAAAAGGCCAAAGCCGCAAAATAAAGTTAAAGCCACCGGCACAGAGCCGGTGGCTTTCTTATTATCCCTCCCCGCCGTTCTCCGGCGGCATGGCGAGAAACGCTTCCATGGCGCGGGTCTTATACCGGCCGCGCTTCCAGAAGAGCCGGATATCCCGGCGGCTCTCCGGCTCCGGCAGGCGGTAATAGCAGATACCGGGGTTCGGCGAGAGGCGCGATACGAGTACGCTGCTCACGAACGTGATCCCCGCGCCGGAGCATCCGGCAAGGTACGCCGTCATCTGCTGGTCGAATTCCATCGCCGTTTTCGGCTCAAAGCCGCCGAGACGGCAGAGCGCGTCCGCCCGGGCGCGGGTGTCGTTTTCGGGTTTCAAAAGCACAAAGCTCTCGTCCTTCAAAAGCTCCATCGGTACGCCCGGCGCAGCGCTCCGCGCCGCAGCGCCGATCTGCTCCGGTGCAATGCGGTACGGCGCGAGACGCGCGTTGACCGCCGCCGCGCGCGGCACGGCGAGAATGAGCGCGTCCTCCCGGACGGTCGCGGAATCATAAAGCTCCATGTTCGGGATCGTATAATCCACCACGAGATCGACCGTTCCCTGCCGCAGCATCTCCTCGAGCCGGGGCGTCGTCTCCTCCGCCAGCGTGAGCGTGATGCCGGGGTAGCGCTCCCGGAACGACGCCATCATCGGCGGCAGCAGCAGCGAGGAAAAAAGGATGCTCCCCCCGACCGCGAGCTTTCCGCGGCGAAGCCCCTCCCAGTCGTTCACATACTCCGTAAAGTCCCGCTCCATGGCGAAGATCTTCTCCGCGCAGGCGATGTACGCCTCGCCGCACTCGGTGAGCGCGAGCGGCTTCCGACTGCGGTCGAACAGGCGGCTCCCAACGCGCTCTTCCACCCGGCGCACTGACGCGCTCACGGACGGCTGCGAAACGAACAGCTTCTCCGCCGCTTTCTGAAAGCTTCCTTCCCGGTACACGGCATACACGTATTCCATGCCGTCAAAGACTCTCTGCTTCATGCTGTCGCCCCCTCTTTCCGCCATTATATAACTTTCAAGTTATGGGTACAAGTATTGACTTGATATTTGACTATATTATATCCCGCTCTATAATCAAATTGAGCTTCATCACAGGAGACACAGGAGAAAGAGAAATGGAAAATCATACTTCCGATTACCGCGTAGAAAAAGACTCCATCGGCACGAAGGACGTGCCGGCGAACGTATATTACGGCGTGCAGTCGCTGCGCGCCGCGGAAAACTTCCCCATCACGGGGCTGCGGATGAACCCGGAGCTCATCCGCAGTCTTGCCTACATCAAAAAGGCGGCGGCACTCACGAACCTTGAGGCCGGACTGCTGAACGAGCGTATCGCAAACGCCATCGTGCGCGCCTGCGACGAGATCCTCGCCGGGAAGCTCTTCGAGCAGTTCATTGTCGATCCTGTGCAGGGCGGCGCCGGCACATCCATCAACATGAACGCCAACGAGGTCATCGCCAACCGCGCCATCGAGCTGCTCGGCGGCGTCAAGGGCGACTACTCGCTCGTCAACCCGAACGACCACGTCAACTGCGGCCAGTCCACCAACGATGTCATTCCCACCGCCGGAAAGATGACGACGCTGCGCCTTCTGAAAAAGCTGGAGACCGAGCTGGACCGGCTGCGTGCCGCGTTTGAGGACAAATCCCGCGAATTTAACCACGTCATCAAAATGGGCCGCACGCAGATGCAGGACGCCGTGCCGATCCGGCTGGGGCAGGAGTTTCGCGCCTATGCCGACGCCGTGCGGCGCGACACCGTGCGCATGGGCAAGGCCATGGACGAGATGCGCTCGCTCAACATGGGCGGCACGGCCATCGGCACCGGCATCAACGCGGACGAAACGTACCTGCGGCGCATCGTCCCCGTGCTGAGCGAGGTATCCGGCATGGAGCTCACGCAGGCGGGCGATCTCATCGACTCCACGCAGAACCCGGACCCGTTCGTGGCGGTGTCGGGCGCTGTCAAGACGTGCGCGGTGACGCTCTCGAAAATTGCCAACGACCTTCGGCTTATGTCGTCCGGGCCGCGCACCGGCTTCGGCGAGATCAATCTCCCGGCGCGGCAGAACGGCTCGTCGATCATGCCGGGCAAG
>DPHR01000040.1:4389-4688 GCA_003522945.1 Clostridiales bacterium | reverse complement strand
CTCGTCGATCATGCCGGGCAAGGTGAACCCGGTCATTCCGGAGGTCATCAATCAGGTGGCGTTCCTCATCATCGGCAACGACATGACCGTCACCATGGCCGCCGAGGGCGGGCAGCTCGAGCTCAACGCCTTTGAGCCGATCATCTTCTACTGCCTGTTCCAGTCGATCGGCACGCTGACCTACGCCGTGCACACGTTCGTGGACAACTGCGTCACCGGCATCACCGCGAACGAGGAGCGCTGCCGGGAGCTTGTCGAGAGCAGCGTCGGCGTCATCACGGCGCTCACGCCGCACATCG
>DPHR01000040.1:3963-4180 GCA_003522945.1 Clostridiales bacterium | reverse complement strand
GGCGCTCACGCCGCACATCGGCTATCAGCACGCCGCGGACATCGCCAAGCGCGCCATCGTCACTGGGCAGAGCATCCGGAAACTCATACTGCAGGAAAAGCTCCTCACGGAAGAGGAGATCGACATGATCCTCGATCCCATGAATCTCACAAAGCCGGGCATCCCCGGCAAAGAGCTTCTCGCGCACAAGTAAAAAACGGCGGGGCTGACGTTCGGT
>DPHR01000040.1:1232-3778 GCA_003522945.1 Clostridiales bacterium | reverse complement strand
GTTCGGTCAGTCCCGCCGTTTTCTTGTTTCAGAATGTGATCGTCGGCCTCGGCGCTTCCTTGCTGTATAGGATCACGGTGTCGCCCTCGGCGAGGACGAGCTTGCCGTAGGGTACGATCAGCTTCTTCCCGCGCCGCACCATGACGATGAACGACTGGCGGGAAATGTCGATATCCTTGATGGCAACGCCGTTCCAGTCGTGGTTTTTGCGCAGCGTGATCTCACGCAGATTGACCGGTCGGTCGCCCTTCAGGTGCTCGGCGCCGATGACGAGCCGGTCTCCGGCCTTGAGCGCCACGTCGCCGCGGGGAATGATCGTATCGCCGCCGCGCTGGATGACCGCGAGAATCACGCCCTGCGGCAGATGCAGCTCGCGCACCGTCTTCCCGACCCAGAGATCGCCGCGGTGCAGCTCGGTCTTGATGAAATGCAGATCCTCTTCCTCGGCATAATCGCCGAGACGCTTGAGGCGCGTGTACTGCTCCACGAAGCCGGCGGATATGATACCGGTCGGGATCGCCACCATGCCGACGCCGAGGAACGTGATGAAAATGCCCATCGCTTTTCCGGCGGGCGTGATAGGATAAATGTCGCCGTAGCCGATGGTGAGCAGCGTCGACACCGACCACCACACGCCGGAAAAGGCGTTTTTGAACACCTCCGGCTACGCGTCGTGCTCGAGTGAGTACATGCACAGGCTCGAGCCGAGCATCAGCACGAGGATGATGAACACCGACGATAAAAGCTGCTGCTTTTTGCCGACGATGACCTCGGTAATGACGTTGAGCGAATCATAATACGCATTGATGCGGAACAGGCGGAAAATACGCGCCACGCGGAACAGCCGGAACGCCGCCGCGCCGCTCGGGAAAAAGAACGGCAGATAAAACGGCAGGAACGACAAAAGATCGACGATGCCCCCGGCGGACAGCATATATTTGGCGAGAGCGCGCCCCTCGGTGAGCTGCGGGTACAGGCACTTTGCCGTCATGAGCCGCAGCGCATAGTCGAGCGCGAAGAAGGCGACCGTGATCTCCTCGGTGAGATCGAGGAGCGATGCGTACTGCGCGCGCACGCCGTCGAATGTGTTGGCAAACGCCCCGATAAGGTTCACGATCAGCATCAGCGTGCTGACGATGTCGTACCCCTGGTTGATCGGATCGTCCACCACGCCCACCGACACCATTTTGAAAAGGCGCATGCGTATTTCGTTCCGTTTCTTTCCGCGATCGGTCTGCATCGGCGCTCTCCTTCCGTTCGACGCGATTTGACAGAATATTTTATCATATCCCGCCCGCCGGCGGCATAAAGAACGTGTTAGAAAAGAGAGCTCCGCTCCGCGGCAACGCCGCGGAACGGAACTCCCCTTTATTTTATGTATCGGGTTTTACTTCTCCTGCACTTCCTTGCCGCTGATGTGCTCAATGTCGATCACATACATCTGCGCGGCTTTCCCGGCGTCGGCGATCTCGGCGTCCACCATGCTCTCCTCGGGGTAATACTTCATGGCGAAGCTCTTGAGAAGCGCCATGCTCTCCTCGCCGTACTCCGGCAGGCGGCAGCGTCCGAACACGACGGCGCTCTGCATATACGGCGCCCAGGCTTCGTCCCGGATCGTCTCGTTGCCGTACACGGTGAAGCAGACCTTGTCGCTCTTGCGGACGGAGTCGATCTTGTGTCCGGCGCGGGAGCCGTGAAAATAGATTCGGTTGGCCTCCTCGTCATAGAAGAAGTTGACCGGGACGGCGTAGGGGTAGCCGTCGTCGCCGTTCACGGCGAAAACGCCCCGGCGCTCCGTGTGCAGGAGCTGCTTTGCCGCTTCTGCGCTGATCTCATTTTTCTTTTTTCGCACGGGTCGGAACATGGTTTTTCCTCCTTAAAAGAAGTCTCAGTTCAAAAAGTCGCGGAGCTTCTTGCTGCGGCTGGGGTGGCGGAGCTTGCGTAGCGCCTTGGCCTCGATCTGGCGGATACGCTCGCGCGTGACGTTGAACTCCTTGCCGACCTCCTCGAGCGTGCGGGTCCGGCCGTCCTCGATGCCGAAGCGCAGGCGGAGCACCTTCTCCTCGCGCGGCGTGAGCGTGGCGAGCACGGACATGAGCTGCTCCTTCAAAAGCGAGAAGCTTGCGGCCTCGCTCGGCTCGGAGGCGTCCTCGTCGGGGATAAAGTCGCCGAGATGGGAGTCCTCCTCCTCGCCGATCGGCGTTTCGAGACTGACCGGCTCCTGCGCGATCTTGAGGATATCGCGCACCTTCTCCACGGGGATGTTCATCTCCGCGGCGATCTCCTCGGCGCTCGGGTCGTGGCCCAGCTCCTGCAGCAGCTGGCGGGAAACGCGGATGACCTTGTTGATCGTCTCGACCATATGCACCGGAATGCGGATCGTGCGCGCCTGGTCGGCGATGGCGCGGGTGATGGCCTGACGGATCCACCACGTCGCGTAGGTCGAGAATTTGTAGCCCTTGGTATAGTCAAACTTTTCGACGGCCTTGATGAGGCCAAGATTGCCCTCCTGAATGAGATCGAGGAACAGCATGCCGCGGCCGACA
>DPHR01000040.1:0-962 GCA_003522945.1 Clostridiales bacterium | reverse complement strand
GATCTCCTTGAGATACATGCGCACGGGATCGTCGGTCGAGTAGGAATCCACCATGCTGTCGGCTTCGGCGATCTCTTCTTCGGTGACCTCATCGATCTCCTCGAGCTCGTCGAGCGCGGGAAGGAGCTCGTCATCGTCGATGGGCGGCAGATCCTCGCCGACGGTCTCGATGTTCAGCTCTTCGAGCGTATCGTAAAACCGGTCCATCTGCTCCTGCGAGAGATTCAGCCCGTCGATGACGTCCGCGATCTCCTTGAGCGTCAGCTTTCCGGCCTTCTTGCCCTTTTCGATCAGGTTGGACAGGCGCTCCTCGCGGGATTTCTGCGTGTCCTCCGGCTTTTCCTTCTTGCCGCGCGCGCCGTGGGTGGGCTCAAGCTCGTCATCCTCGGGAACGTCCGCGATCTCTTCCGGCTCGTCGGTCGCGAGAATGGCGTCGGCCAGCGCCGTAAGAGCCTCTCCCTCGCTGACGGGCGCGGATTCGGGCAGCTTCGCCTCCGGCAGCTTTTCTTCCGGCATGTTCTTTTCTTTCTGCTCGCTCATCGTTTATCCTCCAAAACTTTTTGTCTTTCTGTATTTTTCCGCCAGAGCGCGGAGATCGTCCTCGGCGTCCTCCGTGCGTCCGGTAATAACGGCTATGTAATCGGATATGGCCTTGTCCGCGTGGGAAAGGTCCTCCGGCGCGCCGAGCACCGAGGTGAAGTGGCTCATCTCGTCGCCGGTGAACTGTCCTGCCAGCACCGCCATGGAGATCGTCTCGCCGGTCTGCACGCGGCGCAGAAGCTCGCGGTAGAGCCGCGCGAGCACGGGAGAGGAAAAGCTCTCCGGCGGCGGCAGGGTCTTGCCCTTCGCCGCGCCCGGATCGAGATACAGTATCCGGATCAGGCCTTCCTCCGCGCGCGCCGAGCGCGGATCGTCGTACCGGATGGAGCGCTGCGCGGGCTGCGCCGTCTGCGTGGGGCGGG
>DPHR01000060.1:900-5127 GCA_003522945.1 Clostridiales bacterium | reverse complement strand
GCCGCGCAGCGCCGAGCCCGTGCAGCCGACCCGCCGGCCGTATGTATTCTCCAACCAGCGCGCCGCGCGGCAGCAGCAGGCCGCCGACCCCTACGCGCAGCAGGATTACGGCTACGCCCAGCAGGGGTATGCCCAGCAGGGCTACGCGCCCGACCCCTATGCCCGCAGCGGCTATGCGCCCGATCCCTATGCCCAGCAGGGGTATGCCGCGCCCGCCCGTCCGCAGAGCGGCGGCGCGCAGCCGAAGCTGCTGCTCGTGCACCCCGACCGCTTTGAGCAGGCCGCGGACATTGCCGACCGCATTGCCGAGCGCAACGCGATCGTGCTCAATCTGGAGACCGCGCCGAAGGAACTGACCCGCCGCATGCTCGACTTTCTCTCGGGCGTTACCTATGCGCTCGGCGGAAAGGTCAAGAAGGTCTCCGGCAGCACCTACATCATCACCCCCGCGGGGATGGACTTCATGGGTGACACCGGCAACGCCGTCGAATCCCGCGAAAAGTACTTTTAATCAAGCGTTCCCGCGCCTCACGGCGCTGACGGATAGAAAACAGAATCCGGAAAGGAGTAGAAAGATATGATCACTGCCCAGGACATCCGCGAAAAATGTTTTGAGAAGGCCCGCATCGGCGGGTACGCCATGGACGAGGTCGATGATTTTCTCGACGAGCTCGCCAATGACGCCGCTGCCTCCCAGAAGGAGATCGCCACGCTCAACGCGAAGATGAAATACCTTGCCGACAAGATCCGCGAGTATCAGGGCTCGGAGGAGGCCATGAACATGGCGCTCGTCTCCGCGCAGAAGCTCGCCAAGAACATCGAAGAGGACGCCCGCGCCAAGGCGGAAGCCCTCGTCGCCTCCGCGCAGAAGGAAGCCGACGATATCCTCGCCGCCGCCAAGGCCGAGTCTGACCGCACCATCGGCGCGATCGAGGCCAACCGCAAGGCCGAGGAGCTGCGCTACGAGAAGGCGCGCGCCGCCGCCGCGGAATACATCCAGAAGGTCCGCATGCTGCTCGACCGCGAGCAGACCTTCCTTACCACGCTCGCCGAGGCCGACCTCACCGGCGCCGTCGTGACGCCTGCGCCCGCCGAGAAGAAGGCCATCGCCGCCCCCGCGGAAGCGGCCGAGAGCGAGACCGTTGAGGAGGAAGTCCTCCCCGCCGCCGAGCCGGAAGCCGAACCAGAAGCCGAGCCGGAAACGGAGGAGGAGTCTCCCCTCTACCCGGACGCCGAGGACGAGCAGGACTAC
The DNA here is from genome assembly GCA_003522945.1 of Clostridiales bacterium. Lineage (GTDB taxonomy): Bacteria > Bacillota > Clostridia > Oscillospirales > Oscillospiraceae > Apopatocola. Next base: position 3,875 of record DPHR01000060.1, on the reverse strand, counting down.
GTCAAGGCGTTTGAAAACGCTGTCTATCAGAAGCCCGAGGATTCCGACACGGACGCCCCGGAGATCAAATTCTGATTTTTAAAGAAAAAACCCACAGAGCGGGGCTCGATCGGCCCCGCTCTGTCAGCGAATGGAGAGAATTGCACAGCTATGGACTACAATGCCACCGTAAATCTGCCGAAAACCGCTTTTCCCATGCGTGCCGGTCTGCCCGCGCGTGAGCCGGGCATGCTCAAATCCTGGTACGACATGGATCTTTACCACGAGACCCTCCGCCGCAACGAGGGCAAGCCCCTCTTCATTCTGCACGACGGCCCTCCGTTCTCGAACGGCAATCTGCACATGGGTCACGCGCTGAACAAGTGCCTGAAGGACTTCATCTGCCGCTATAAATCCATGACCGGCTATAAGGTCCCCTATACCCCCGGCTGGGACAACCACGGCATGCCCATCGAGTCCGCCATCATCAAGGAGCAGCGGCTCAACCGCAAGGCCATGAGCGTGAGCGAGTTCCGCTCCGCCTGCCACCGCTATGCCGAAAAGTACGTCGGCATCCAGCGCGAGGGCTTCCAGCGTCTCGGCGTGCTGGGCGACTGGGATCATCCGTATCTCACCATGGACCCGAAGTTTGAGGCCGAAGAGGTCAAGGTGTTCGGGAAGATGTACGAAAAGGGCTACATCTACAAGGGTCTCAAGCCCGTGTACTGGTGCCCGAGCGACGAGACCGCTCTCGCCGAGGCGGAGATCGAGTATCAGGACGATCCCTGCACCACGGTGTACGTCAAGTTCCCGATGCACGACGATCTCGGAAAGCTCTCCCACGTCGACCACAGCAAGCTCTATTTCCTCATCTGGACAACGACGATCTGGACGCTGCCGGGCAACCTCGGCATCAGCCTGCATCCGAGAGAGAGCTACGCGCTCGTGAAGGCCGATAACGGCGAGATCTACATCGTTGCCGAAGCGCTCGCCGAGAAGGTCATGCGCGTCGGCGGCATTGAGAAGTACGAAATTCTCGAAACGCACCCCGGCTCGTTCTTTGAGAACATGCTCGCCGATCACCCGTTCCTGCCGAAGACGTCCCGCCTGCTCAACGCCGAGTATGTCACGATGGACTCCGGCACGGGCTGCGTCCACACTGCGCCCGGCTTCGGCGCGGACGACTATCAGACCTGCCGCCGCTACGGCATGGATATGATCGTCCCCGTGGATGACCAGGGCCGCCACACCGACTACGCCGGCAAATACGCCGGCATGAAGACCGAGGAATCCAACCCGGTCATTCTCGAGGATATGCGCGAGAGCGGCATGCTCTTTGCGAGCGAGGACATCGTTCACAGCTACCCGCACTGCTGGCGCTGCCACAAGCCCATCATCTTCCGCGCAACGCCGCAGTGGTTCTGCTCGGTCGATACGTTCAAGGACGACGCCTGCGCCGCCGCGGACAAGGTCATCTGGCATCCCGGCTGGGGCCACGACCGCATGCTCTCCATGATCCGCGAGCGCGCCGACTGGTGCATCTCCCGCCAGCGCCGCTGGGGTCTGCCCATCCCGGTGTTTTACTGCGCCGACTGCGGCAAGCCCGTGTGCACCCCGGAGACCATCGAAAAGGTCTCCCGTCTCTTCGGCGAGCACGGCTCGAACATCTGGTTCGACGCCGAGGCGAAGGAGCTCCTGCCGGACGGCTTCACCTGCCCGCACTGCGGCGGCAGCACCGGCTTCACCAAGGAGACCGATACGCTTGACGGCTGGTTTGACTCCGGCAGCACCCACATCGCCTCCATGCTGCTCGACGCCCCCGGCGTATGGCCGGCGGACGTGTATCTTGAGGGCGGCGATCAGTACCGCGGCTGGTTCCAGTCGTCGCTGCTGACCGGCGTTGCGGTGCGCGGCGACGCGCCCTACCGCGAGGTGCTCACCCACGGATGGACCGTGGACGGCGAAGGCCGCGTCATGCATAAATCCCTCGGCAACGGCATCGCCCCGGGCGACATTATCCCCAAGTACGGCGCGGACATCATCCGTCTCTGGGCGGCGAGCGCCGACTATACGCAGGACATGCGCTGCTCGGACAACATCTTCAAGCAGCTCTCCGATAAGTATCTCAAGATCCGCAACACCGCGCGCTACATTCTCGGCAACCTCGACGGGTTCGATCCCGCCGAGAGCGTCGCCTTTGCGGACATGCTGCCGCTCGACAAGTGGGCCGTCAGCCGTCTGCAGGATCTCATCGAGCGCGTCCGCGCCGCTTACGACAACTACGAGTTCCACACCGCCACCTACGCCATCCACAACTTCTGCGTGGTGGAAATGTCGAACTTCTATCTGGACGTTATCAAGGACCGGCTCTACTGCGACAGCCGCGAGAGCCTTTCCCGCCGCAGCGCCCAGACCGCGATTTATCAGGTGCTCGACGCGATGACCCGCCTGCTCGCCCCGGTGCTGTGCTTCACCGCCGACGAGATCTGGCTCGCCATGCCGCACACCGAAGCCGAGGACGCGCGCGCCGTCGCGCTCAACGATATGCCGGAGGCGAACGCCGCGCTCCGTCTCTCCGAGAGCGAGGAAGCGCACTGGAGCAAGGTCATGCGCGTGCGCGCCGACGTGAACAAGGCGCTCGAGCTTGCCCGCGCGGAAAAGCTCATCGGCAAGCCGCTGGACGCGCGCGTGACGCTCTATGTGTCTGAGGCCGCGGCCGAGCCGTTTGCGGAGCTGGAGAGCGAGGATCTCGCGCCGCTTTGCATCGTGTCCGAGCTGAAGATCGTCCACGGCGCCGGGGAAGGCGTCCGCGGCGAGAACTTCGACGGGCTCACCGTCCACGTCGAGCCGAGCGCTCTGCCGCGCTGCGCGCGCTGCTGGACGCGCTCCGCGACCGTCGGCACGAACGAAAAGCACCCGACGCTCTGCGCAAGATGCGCCAGCGTTGTAGGCTGACGCTTTCAAGCAAACCCCTCAGTCAGCCTTCGGCTGACAGC
>DPHR01000060.1:0-620 GCA_003522945.1 Clostridiales bacterium | reverse complement strand
GCACGGCGCAGCCGTGACGGAGGGGTTTCCCCCGTTCTCCCCGCAATTTCTTTCCCATAGAGAAAGGAGAATTTGATTCATGGTTTACGGTATCATTGCTCTTCTGGCTCTGCTGGTCGATCAGTTCCTCAAGTTCTGGACGGTGTCCAACGTTGCGCTGAACACCGGCGTCCGACCGCTGATCCCCGGCTTTCTCCACATCACTTACATCAAAAACTTCGGCGCGGCCTTCGGCGTGATGTCCAGCTTCGGCGCGCTGCGCTGGATCCTGCTCATCCTTCTGATCGCGTTCACCGCGCTCATGGTGTTCGCCTTCATCAAGGGCTATTTCCGCACCGGCCTCACGAAGGTCTCCGGCGCGCTGCTGCTCGCCGGTCTCCTCGGCAACGGCATCGACCGCGCGATCTACGGCTATGTGCCCGACATTTTCGAGCTTGAGCTCTTCAAGTTCCCCATCTTCAATCTGGCGGACGTGCTAGTGCTCATCGGCGGCATTCTCTTCGCCGTGGCGATTTTGACCGGCGGACTCCGCCGCGCGGATGAGTTTGACGACTATGAAGAGGAAGAAGCGCCCGTCCGTCCTGCCCGCCGCCGCGAGTATGACGACGAGCCGGCCGCCC
>DPHR01000141.1:16112-21429 GCA_003522945.1 Clostridiales bacterium | reverse complement strand
TCACCCCCCGTTCTTCAACAACTACCGTCCCCAGTTCTACTTCAGTACCACCGACGTTACCGGCGTCATCACCCTTCCCGAAGGCGTTGAGATGTGCATGCCCGGCGACAACGTTGACATGGACGTCGAACTGATCACCCCGATCGCCATCGAGAACGGCCTCCGCTTCGCTATCCGCGAGGGCGGCCGTACCGTCGGCTCCGGTGTTGTTATCGGCATCAACGAGTAATTCGCTTTTCGTAAACAAAAATGGCTGGCAGCTTTGCTGTCAGCCATTTTGTACATCTTGAAGCTTTAACGCAGCGCCGTCATAAACCCGGTGAAAGACGTGGAATGCACGTCGCCGCCGACCAGTTCCGACCGGTACACATAGAGTGAGGCGTCCGCTTCCTCCGCGTCGGGATGGTTCGTGATCCGATAGGTGTAGAGCGTCAGCTTTTTCCCGGCGTATTCCTCCAGATCAAATCCCTGCTGGCGCTGCAGCTCGTTGTACTGCGTCAAAACATCCGGAAAATCCTTCGGCATCGTGATCTCCTGCTCAAGGATCGGCGTCGGCTCGACCTCCCAGCCGAGCGACTGCAGATAGGCGATCCGTTCTTCGTTCGTTCCGGCGCGGATCGCTGTATCCGCGCTGCGCCGTCCGAGCGCTCCGGCGAGGAGAATCACCGCCGCGGCGAGCACGCCGAACAGGATCACCTTCACAGCGCCTTTCCGGCGTGCCGGTGTAGTTTTTCGCATCGTAAATCACCCCCGATCCAATGTATGGAAGGAAGGAAAGCAATATGCCGCTCGTCCGTCTTGACAAGATCCTCACCGATACCGGTCTCTGCTCGCGCAGTCAGGCGCGGGAGATCATCCGCCGCGGACGCGCGGCCGTAAACGGAACGCCGTGCGCCGACCCCGCGGCGAAGTTCGACCCGGAAGCCGTCTCTCTCACCGTTGACGGCGAGCCGATCGACGGGCCGGGACATATCTATATCATGCTCAATAAGCCGGCCGGCGTGCTGACGGCCACGCGCGACCCGCGCAAGCCGACGGTCGTAGACGCCATGCCGGAGGACTGGAAGCGGCGGGGCCTTTTTCCGGTCGGGCGGCTGGACAAGGATACGACCGGCCTGCTTCTTCTGACGGATGACGGAACCTTTGCCCATAAGGTCATCTCGCCGAAAAGCCATGTGAGCAAGCTTTATGAGGCTGTGGTGGACGGAACGCCGTGCGAGGCGGATTTCGCCGCTTTCCGCGAAGGGATCGTGCTGCGTGACGGTACGCAGTGTCTTCCCGCGGAGCTCATCGATCTCGGCGGCGGGCGTGTGCAGGTCGAAGTGTTTGAAGGAAAGTACCACCAGGTAAAACGCATGCTCGGCTCGCGGCAGATGAGCGTATTGCAGCTCAAACGCCTGCGCATCGGCGGCCTGTGGCTCGACGGCTCGCTTGCGGAAGGGGAGTACCGCCGCTTGACGCCGGAGGAGATCGAGAAGATACGGCCGGACATTCTGTCGAAATGACGAACGCCCTATTTTCGGTTTTTGCGTGAAAATGTCGTTATATCATACAAAACCGTCCGGCGGATTTTTATAAATCTGCTTTGATTTGATTAAGTGTAAAAAAAATTTACAAGTTGTAAAGAATTAGCTATTGAAATTTGCACAGAAATCATTTATTATGAAAATTACCTAAAAATGCCCTGAGTTTTTTGATGAGCATTTTCGTATAGAAAGATGGGGGAGGCAGACGTTATGTCCAGCAGGATTTTCCAGAGCATCATCATCCAGATGAAGGATGCCACCGACCGGTGCATCGGCGTTGTGGACGATCAGGGAGTCGTTGCCGCGTGCAGCGAGCTTTCCATGATCGGCACGAAGCTCGATGATTTTCACGGCGGCTTCGGCGATTATCCCGATCAGATCTTCACGTCCAATTTCCGCACATATAAGCCCGTCGGCGGGCTGAGCACGCGGCTGGATTATGCCGTCTTTGTGGACGGCCATGACGCCACGGCGCGCTGCGTATGCATCCTTGCCTCGGTCGCTTTTCAGGAGGCAAAGATCAATTACGAGGAAAAGCACAACAAGACGATCTTCGTCAAGAACATCATCTCCGACAATATCCTGCCGGGAGATATCTACGTCCGCGCCAAAGAGCTGCACTTTGCTACGGACGTACCCCGCGCCGTTCTGCTGATCCGCCAGACGGAGCGCACCGATATGGCCGCGCTCGAAGCCATTTCCAACATGTTTCCTGACCGGCAGAAGGACTTCGTCCTCAGCATCAACGAGACGGATCTCGTCCTCATCAAGGAGCTGACCGGTCCCGCGGACAGCAACAAGGAAGTTTACGAGATCGCCGAGGAGATCGAGAAGAAGCTGCACGACGATCTCAATCTCAAGTGTGTCATCGGCATCGGCACGACGGCGAAGCATCTCCGCGTTCTCGCGGACAAGTACAAGGAAGCGCAGGTCGCCATCGAGGTCGGCAAGGTGTTCGATACGGAGAAATCCATCATCCACTACGATAACCTCGGCATCGGCCGTCTCATCTATCAGCTTCCCACGACACTCTGTGAAATGTTCCTGAGCGAAGTGTTCAAGAAAAACCCGATCGAGGCACTCGATCAGGAAACGCTCTACACGATCAACAAGTTCTTCGAGAACAACCTGAACGTGTCCGAAACCTCCCGTAAGCTGTTTGTCCACCGCAACACGCTGGTGTACCGTCTTGAAAAGATCAAGAAGCTGACGGGACTTGATTTGCGTGAGTTCGACCACGCCATCATCTTCAAGGTGGCGCTCATGGTCAAAAAATACCTGAACTCTCAGAACGGGGAATACTGATCCCCGGCTCTGACGCGGAGATTGATTTATGGTACTTCTCAAGGATGTCAAAATGAAATACCCCGGAAGCCGTGCGGAGACGCTGCGGGACATTGATCTCACCATTCAGGACGGTGAGTTCGTATTCCTTGTCGGCCCGTCCGGCTCTGGGAAAACCACGATCATCAAGCTGCTGACCGGCGAGATCCGCGCCACCGGCGGCCAGATCGAGGTCAACGGCTTTGATCTGCGCACGATGAAACGGCGGAACCTGCCCAAGCTGCGCCGCTCGCTCGGCGTTATCTTCCAGGACTACCGGCTCATCAAGGATATGACGGTGTATGAAAACGTCGCGTTTGCGATGCGCGTGATCGGTGCTTCCAACCGCGAGATCAAAAAGCGCGTGCCGTATGTGCTCGACCTTGTCGATCTTTCGGGCCGCGAGGATCGCTACCCGCGGGAGCTCTCCGGCGGCGAGCAGCAGCGCGTGGCGATCGCGCGCGCTCTCGTGAACTCTCCGGACATGATCATTGCCGACGAGCCGACTGGCAACCTCGACCCCGCCAGAAGTCTCGAGATCATGCTGCTCTTCCAGAAGATCAACGAGCTGGGAACGACGGTGCTGATCGTGACGCACGAAAAGGAGCTTGTCAACGCCTTTTCCAAGCGCGTTGTGTCGCTGAGCGACGGCTGCCTCATCAGCGACGGAATGGATGGGTATTACGGCTATGAGTCTTAACAGAATCACATATCTCTTCAAGGAAGGATTGCGCGGCGTATTCTCGCACGGCTTCCGCTCGTTCGCTTCCGTCACGGTCATTGCCGCGTGCCTCATCATCATGGGGAGCTTCGGCCTTGTGGCGGTGAACGTGGATAATCTCATCGGCAATATGGAAGAGGACAGCCAGATCCTCGCCTTTGTGGATGAGTCTCTCTCCGACAGCGACGCGCTTTCTATCGAAGGCGCGATCCGCAGCATCCCCAACGTCCGGGACGTGCAGTTCATCTCCCGTGAAGAAGCCATGGAAAATTACAAAAATACCTATGGCGACAGCACGGTGTTTGAAAATCTGGACGCGAGCGTGTTCCGCAACCGCTATGTGATCCGGCTGAACGACATCACGCTCATGCGTGACACCGCTGCGACGGTTGACGCGGTCAACGGTGTGGCGGAGGTCAACGCTCCTGTCTCGATCGCGGAGGGCTTTATCGCGGTGCGAAACGTTGTGAGCGTTATTACGGCGATCCTGATCGTCATTCTGCTCGTGGTTTCCGTTTTCATGATGTCCAACACCATCAAGCTCGCAACGTTCACGCGGCGCGATGAGATCGCTGTTATGAAAATGGTCGGAGCAAGCAACAGCTTCATCCGCACGCCGTTCGTTGTGGAAGGCCTGATCCTCGGCCTGCTCGGCTCGGGCATCGCGTTCCTGCTGCAGTGGGCGGTGTACAACTTCATTGCGCAGAAGATCTCGGTATCCATCGCGGCAAGTCTCATCCAGGTCATGCCGTTCTCTCTGCTGATGACGCCGCTGCTGATCGTGTTTCTTGCCATCGGCATTCTCGTCGGCGCGTTCGGCGGAGCCATGGCGATCCGCAACTATCTGAAGGTTTGATCCTTCCCGGACTTTTGTACTTACTATGAAAAACATCAAGAAATCCCTTCGTTCTGTTTTCTGCGCTCTTCTCGCCGCGGCGGCTCTTGCCGCAGCGCTGCCGGCGCATGCCGTTTCCCAGGCGGAGATCGACGATCTCCAGAAAAAGCTTGACGCTCTTGAGCAGCAGGCGCAGGAACAGCAGGACGTCATCAACGATCTCACCAGCCAGAAGGCCCGCTTCATCACCCGCAAGCTTGCGCTCGATAACAAAATCGAGATCAACCGCCAGATGATCGAGCTGATCGGTGAACAGATCGAGATCTACGATGAGATCATCGCCGAAAAGCAGGCGGAGCTTGACAAGGCCCTCGAAAAGGAAACGGCGCAGACCGAGCTTCTCCGTTCCCGCATCCGCGCCATGGAGGAAAACAGCACCTATTCCTACGCGAGCTTTATCTTTGATTCCTCCAGCGTGACCGAGCTTCTTTCCCGCATCGGCGATGTCAACGACATCATGCACTACGACAAAACTCTGGAAGAGGAGTACATGGCGGCGCGCGAGGATGTTGAGTCCATCAAGAAGAGCTACGAGGAGGCCCGTCACGAGCAGGAGCTCCTCCAGAAGGAACTGGACACCAAGCAGGCCGAGCTGGATGCGCAGGTCGAAGCGGCATACACCATGATCGCCGATATCGAGACCCTTTCCGACGACGCGCAGGCGGAATACGACGCCATCGCCGAAGAGGAAGCCAAGGCGGAGGAGACGCTGCAGGAAGCCATCCGCAAGCGCGCCGCGGAACAAGCGAAGTACAACCAGAATAATAACAGCAATAATGGCGGCGGCGGAAACTCCGGCGGCAGCGGCGGCAATTCCGGCGGAGGCGGAAGCTCCGGCGGCGGGTCGGCGAC
>DPHR01000141.1:10695-15946 GCA_003522945.1 Clostridiales bacterium | reverse complement strand
GTCGGCGACGAGCCTTTCCAATCTTCAGTGGCCGGTGCCGAGCTGCACGCTCATTACCTCCCGCTTCGGCTACCGCGTTGCGCCGACGACCGGCGCGAGCACATACCACGGCGGTCTGGATATCGGCGCGGGCATGGGTGCGTCCATTGTGGCGGCCGGCGCGGGCGACGTTATTTACGCCGGCGCGAACGGCGGCTACGGCAACTGCGTCATGATCGATCACGGCAACGGCGTCGTCACGGTGTATGCGCATATGAGCTCCATCGGCGTGAGCTATGGGCAGTATGTCACCGCCGGACAGTATGTCGGCGCGGTCGGCTCGACCGGTGTTTCCACCGGCCCGCACTGCCACTTTGAGATCCGCATCAACGGCGCACAGACCGATCCGGCGGCGTACTTCTCCGGACTTTCCTATTGGAACTGCTGATTTTCCCTTACGGGATCAAAGGAGCCTATGAAACGTAACAAATTACAGAAAACCGTTTTTTCCGTGATTTGCATCGTGCTGGCGGTCATCATGATGCTTTCACTCGTCATCACCGTACTTCCGGCGCACGCCGTGGACGAGACCGATCTCGAGCGGCTGGCGGAAAAACGTGCGCAGCTTGAAGAGCAGCTCATGGAACAGGAGCAGGTCATACAAGGGCTTACGGAGAACCAGACGCTGATCGTGTTCCGCAAAGCGGCGCTTGATAAGCAGATCTCGCTCAACCGGGAGACGATCGCGCTCATTGAAGAGCAGATCGCCGTTTATCAGGAACTCATTGACCGCAAGGAAGAGGAGCTCGCCGCGGCGACCGCTGCGGAGACCGAGCAGACGGCGCTGCTGCGCGAACGCATCCGCTCCATGGAGGAAAACGACAGCTACTCGTATCTCGCCTTCATTTTTGAGGCGAACAGCGTGCCGGAGATCCTCGCGCGCATCGCGGATGTGAACGATATCATGCACTATGACCGCGAGCTCGAAAAGTCCTTGCAGCAGAGCCGCGAGGATGTGGAGACGATCAAGCGCGAATATGAGGAAGCCAAGGCCGAGCAGGACGCCGTGAACGAAGAGCTCATTGCCCGCCGCGACCAGCTCAGCGCGCAGGTCACCGCGGCCTGTGAACTCATCGCCAACCTTGATGAGCTTTCGCAGAATGCGCAGGCGGAGTACGACGCCATCGCGCTGGCTGAGGACGAGGCGATGCAGGAGCTTTTGAAGACCATGCAGGAATACGCCGCGCAGCTGGCGGCGCAGAGAACATCGTACAGCGGTTCGACCGGCGGCGGAAGCACGTCCTCCGGAACGGCATCCTCCGGCGCGGGCACGTCCGGCACCGGCGGAGCGTATGAGAATACTTCCAACGCCTCCGGCGCCTACAACGGTACCTTTATCTGGCCGGTGGACAGCACGTACATCACCTCGCGCTACGGCGAGCGCTCCGCGCCTACTGCAGGAGCTTCCACAAACCACAGGGCGATCGATATCGGCGCAAAGTCCGGCGATCCGATCTATGCCGCTGCCGACGGGCAGGTCGCTTCCGCGACTTACAACAACGGTCTCGGCTACTATGTCAGCATCGAGCACGACGGGGAGACCGCGACGCGCTATTCCCATATGACGAACTTCATCGTGCAGCCAGGCGAGCATGTCAAGCAGGGCCAGATCATCGGCTATGTCGGCGAGAGCGGCATTGCCACCGGCAGCCACTTGGACTATGCCGTCATCAAAAACGGGCAGCAGGTCGATCCCATGCAGTATTACGACGAAAGCACCGTTACGTATGATCCGACGGCCTGACCGCGGCGCCAAAAAAAACATCCGAGGTATCAGCCTATGAAACGCGTACCGAAAATCGTCTGGTCACTGCTTGCGTGTGTGATTTGCATCGTTGTCACCGCTGCTGCGTGCCTGATCCTTGCGGACAGCGGCGCGTCCTCCGATAAATATATGGAGGTCATCCGCGTGATCGAGACAACGTTCTACCAGCCGAAGGATACGTCCTCGCTGGAGGACGCCTCCGCGAGCGCCATGGTAGCCTCGCTGGGCGACCCGGCAAGCTACTATCTGCCTGCTTCCGAGTATGAGGAGTATAAGCTCACGCTGACGAACCAGTATGTCGGCATCGGCGTGACCACGCAGTACAACGAAAATTACGGTTATCTGACCGTCCTTTCCGTAACGCCCGGCTCTCCGGCCGATCAGGCGCATGTGAAGGTCGGCAACATGATCGCCAGTGTGGACAGTATTGACGTATCCACCTACACTCCCGAACAGTTTGACGAGCTGCTGCGCAGCTACGACGCGAAGGAGACAGAGGCGGAGAAGTATTTCACGCTCCACCTTCTCAACACACAGGGTGGCAAGGCGGACGCGAAAATGAAGTGTGAGCTCATCTATGCCGAGCCGGTCGTCTATTACATTCTGGACAGCGACGCCAACAAGGCGAACAGCAGCTCCTCTGTCGGCTATCTCCGCATCCGTAACTTTGACGACAGCGCCGCCGCCAGCGTAAAAACGGCGGTCGCCGCGCTGCAGGATTCCGGAGCAACGAGCCTTATCATCGACGTGCGCGACAATACGAGCGGCAAACCTGCGGAAATGGCGGATGCGCTCGATTATTTCCTGCCGAAGGGCGATCTGTTCCTCCTGCGTGACCGCGACGGGAAGGAGACGACCTATTCGTCCGGCAGCTCGTATCTCAATATGCCGATGGTCGTTCTTGTCAACGAGAACACCACCTGCGCGGCGGAAGTGTTTGCCTGCATCATGCAGCAGGCGGGCGTGACGATCGTCGGCCGCCGGACGCCCGGCAGCGCGCAGAGCCAGGTGATCGTGGAGCTCTCCGACGGCAGTGCCGTCCGTCTCTCCAAATTCGAGTATCTCACGCCGGATAAAAAGAGCATGACCGACCTTGGCGGCGTCACGCCGGATATCGCGTCCTACCAGATCGAGGACAGCGATCTGGACGTGCAGCTCGAGGCGGCAAAGGACGCCCTGCATTAACGGCGTCCGCCCGCGAAAATTCTGCGGAAATCTACAAAGAAGGGATCAAAGTTCCGTCTTGACATGGGACGCCGGATTCCGTATAATAGCAGGACAAATTCCCGCACGGAGTTACTCTGTGCGGGATTTGCGAGCATGTAAGTATCGAAAGGAAGTTTAAACTATGTCCGTTGAAAGCCGTTACAGAATGAGCCAGGAGCGTCTGGAAGAGCTGAAAAAAGAGCTGGAATATCTTCAGACGGTTCGGGAAAAAGAAGTCTCCGAGCAGATCAAGGAGGCTCGTTCTTTCGGTGATTTGTCGGAGAACAGCGAATACGATGAAGCGAAGACCGAGCAGGGCAAGCTCTATTCCAAGATCGCCGAGATCAAGAACCTGATCGAAAACGCCGTCATTCTCGAAAACGTGCCGACCGGCAGCGCGATCTCCATGGGCAGCCGCGTGACCGTCCGCGAAGTGGGCGAGGAGGACGAAGAGACCTATGAGATCGTCGGCAGCCAGGAAGCCAACCCCATTCTCGGCCGTATTTCGGACGAATCCCCTCTTGGCCGCAGCCTGATGGGAAAGAAGAAGGGCGACCGGATCGAGTTTGAAGCCCCCGGCGGCGTTATCTACTACGAGATCCTCAACTGCGAAAACTGAACGTAAATTACAGATATAGGAGATTACTATGGCAGAGGAAACAAGGACCGGAGCGCCGGAGCTCTCTCTCAATGAACTGCTCCGCATCCGCCGTGAAAAGCTGACGAACCTGCAGGACGCAGGACGGGATCCCTTCGCGATCACCCGCTACGATGTTACCCACCACAGCGCGGAGATCCTTGCCGCCGGTGACGAGCTGGTCGGCAAAGAGGTGTCCGTGGCCGGGCGCATGATGGTCAAACGCATCATGGGCAAGGCGTCCTTCTGCAAAATTCAGGATAAGCAGGGCGTCATTCAGTGCTATGTCGCCCGCGACGATCTTGGGGAAGAAGCGTATGCCGAATTCAAGAAAATGGACATCGGCGATATCATCGGAGTCAAGGGCTTTGTGTTCCGCACAAAGACCGGCGAGATCACCGTCCACACGAAGGAGCTCACGCTGCTCACCAAGTCTCTCAAGCCTCTGCCGGAGAAGTTCCACGGTCTGCAGGATACCGATGTGCGCTACCGCCAGCGGTATCTTGATCTGATCGTCAATCCCGAGGTGCGCGATACGTTTGTCAAGCGCTCGCAGATCCTGCGCGAGATCCGCCGTTTCCTTGATGACCGCGGGTTCATGGAGGTCGAGACCCCCATGCTCGTGCCGAATGCCGGCGGCGCGGCGGCGCGCCCGTTTGAGACGCATTACAATGCGCTCGACGTGGACGTTAAGCTCCGCATTTCGCTCGAGCTTTATCTCAAGCGCCTGATCGTCGGCGGTCTGGAGAGAGTCTATGAGATCGGCCGCGTGTTCCGCAACGAGGGCGTCGATACGCGCCACAACCCGGAATTCACGCTCATGGAGCTTTATCAGGCGTATACCGACTATAACGGCATGATGGATCTGACGGAGGACATGTTCCGCCATCTCGCCAAGGTCGTCTGCGGCAGCACGACGATCACCTATCAGGGCACCGAGATCGACCTCGGCAAGCCGTTTGAGCGTCTGACGATGATCGATGCCATCAAGAAGTATTCCGGCGTCGATTTTGATACCGTCAAGACCGAGGAAGAAGCGAAGGCGCTTGCCAAGGCGCACAACATCGCCTTTGAGGAGCGCCACTCCCGCGGCGATATCATCAACCTCTTCTTTGAAACGTATTGCGAGGAAAATCTCATCCAGCCGGTGTTCATCATGGATCACCCGGTGGAGATCAGTCCGCTCACGAAGAAGAAGCCCACCGACCCGACGAAGGTCGAGCGCTTTGAGCTCTTCATCTATGGCCGCGAAATGTGCAACGCCTATTCCGAGCTGAACGACCCCATCGACCAGCGCGCGCGCTTTGCCGCGCAGGACGCTCTGGCCGCCGCCGGCGACGCCGAGGCGAACCATACCGACGAGGACTTCCTCAATGCCCTGGAGATCGGCATGCCGCCCACGGGCGGCATCGGCTACGGCATCGACCGCCTTGTCATGCTGCTTACAGATTCCGCCGCCATCCGCGACGTACTGCTTTTCCCCACAATGAAGCCGCTGGACTCTGACAAGAAGGTTGAAAAGCGTGTTGAGGCTCCTGCGGAGGCTCCTGCGGAGGCTCCTCAGGCGGCTCCCGAGACGCAAGAAAAAATTGATTTTTCCAATG
>DPHR01000141.1:4239-10470 GCA_003522945.1 Clostridiales bacterium | reverse complement strand
ATGCGAAGCCGTGAAGAAGTCCAAGAAGCTCTTAAAGTTCGTTTTGGACGACGGAACCGGCACAGATCGGGTCATTTTGAGCGGAATTCACGAGTATTATGAGCCGGAAGAACTGGTTGGCAAGACCTGCATCGCCATCACCAACCTCCCGCCTCGTCCCATGATGGGTATCGATTCCTGCGGTATGCTCATCTCCGCCGTGCATCACGAAAACGGCGAGGAGCGCCTGCACCTGCTGATGGTCGATCCTCACATTCCGGCAGGCGCAAAGCTCTATTGATTGTCCCAAAATTGGCGGTGCTTACGCCACAGCTTACGCCAATTTACTCCGAGCTTACGCCCGAAATGCGTAAAGAAAAGTTCCTGTGATTTAAGCCCGCTGATTTCGGTCAGCGGGCTTTTCAGTATTTTTTCAGCGGATGAAATTGACAAATTTTTGTACATCTGTTAAAATAAGTAAACACTACACCAAGTATTTGGATAATCCTGGCGAACAATTCTTCGGAAAGGCGGAGCGAACCGATTGGAAGATAAACGTATCACCAAAACGAAACGCAATATCAAAGCGACGCTAACAGCCCTTTTGCAGGAAATTCCATTTGAGAAAATCTCCGTTGCAGAGATCTGCCGCCGCGGGGATATCAGCCGGATCACCTTTTACGCGCACTATGAGGATAAGTATGCTCTCGCCGAGGAGATATTTTCCGATCATGTGCAGGAAGCCCAAGACAAATACCACATGCTGCAGGCGGAGAATAATCCGAAAAATAACGGCTTTATCGGCTATCAGAATCTTCTGGATGCCATTTTGAGCCTGTATTACGACAACTACACCTTCTTTTCCCATACAACCTCAAGCGAAAATCCCTATCTTTTTTCTTCGTACTTTAACCGGATGAATGCCAGCGTGGATGACTATCTCCGCCGTCATACTTACCTGAAACCGCGTTTCCCGTTCCACCAGACGGCGGCGCTCATATGCAACGGCCTGTTCGGCGTTATCAACAGCTGCGTAGCGGATCACCTCTCGGAGGCGGAAACGCGCGCTCTGGTCCGCGATATATACGCCGTTCTTTTGAGCTCGGATATGTTTGAAGAATAAGTGGGGAAAGGAATACTTTCATGGCGCTGTTAACGCAAAAGGCGATCCTCTCGACCTTTGAAGAGATGCTGGAGGAAATACCGTTTGACAAGATCACCGTATCGGCTCTCGTCCGGCGGTGCGGCGTGAGCTCCAACACCTTTTACTATCATTATCAGGATATCTACGATCTTTTGGACGTATGGATGAGCACGCGGCTCGGCATGCTGAAGAAGTCCGTCCCCAAAAGCAAGGGCTGGAAGGAAGAGGTGCGCGTATTTCTCAAATACTGCCAGAGCCATCCAAAGCTCGTCGCGAATCTTCTCTCCGCCACCTCCCGCAGTCATCTGGAGCAGTACATTTTTACGGAATCGGACATTTTCTTTTACGATTATGTTCGGGAACGAACCGCCGGTATGCCGCTTTCGGAGGAATCGATCCGGTACATTGCGCAGTTCTACCGTTACTCTTTTATCGGCTTCTTCCTGAAATTTACCTGGGAGAAGATGCAGACCGATGTGGATGAAAGCGTGGACCGGCTCGAGAAAGTATTCAACGCCTTTATTGACAGCGCCGCGGCGCAAATGGAAAGAGACCCGCTGTAAAAAAACAGCCGGTCTCTTTTATACTTTTATGTGAAAAAGTTTTTGCGCATAAACGCGAAAATATCACAAATGGGGCACTTTTCCGGATGTGTTAGAAATTACGACAACGGCGTCGGTTTGTCCGTGGAAAAGCCGGTACGATTCGATATAATGAAATAAGAAAAATCCTATAAAGGAGCGTGTTTTTAATGAGCGTATCGACGACCGTGAAGAAGTACGGCATCGAACAGGCGATCAAATTCATGTACAAGGACCCCGAGAAGAATCTGCCCAAGCTGATGGACTGGGCGGACACGTTCTGCAAGGGACGCTTCCCGGGCCAGCGCGCCGCGATCCGCCGCGCCATCGAGGATCCGACGTATCCGTACTATGACTTCATCCGCCACATGATGAATGAGGTCGATCACGATGTTCTCACGACGATCGTGGTGAATTTCTTCATCAACGCCAACATGGTCGGCTGCGAAAAGCAGGAAAAGCTCCGCGAGGAGCATAACTGCAACATCCCCTGGGCGATCCTTCTTGATCCCACCAGCGCCTGCAATCTCCACTGTACCGGCTGCTGGGCTGCGGAATACGGCAACAAGCTCAACCTCTCCTTTGACGAGATCGACGACATCATCCGTCAGGGCAAGGACATGGGCGTTTACATGTACATCTACACCGGCGGCGAACCTCTCGTCCGCAAGGCCGATCTCATCAAGCTCTGCGAAAAGCACGACGACTGCATCTTCCTCGCCTTTACGAACGGCACGCTCATCGACGAAAAGTTCGCCGACGATATGCTGCGCGTGAAGAACTTTGTCCCGGCCATCTCTCTCGAGGGTTTTGAGGAAGCGACCGATTCCCGCCGCGGTGACGGCGTTTACGGCAAGGCGACGCACGCGATGAACCTTCTCCGCGAGCGCAAGCTGCTCTACGGCATTTCTTCGTGCTATACGAGAGCGAACTTTGAGTCCATCACCTCGGAGGAGTACTATGACAGCCTCATCCGGATGGGCGCGTACTTCATCTGGTACTTCCACTACATGCCCGTCGGAAACGACGCTTCGCCTGAGCTTCTCCCGACGCCGGAGCAGCGCACCGAGGTGTACCGCCGCATCCGCCGCTACCGCGCCGAGAAGCCGCTCTTCGCGATGGACTTCCAGAATGACGCCGAGTTCGTCGGCGGCTGCATCGCTGGCGGACGCACCTATCTGCACATCAACGCCAACGGCGACGTGGACCCCTGCGTGTTCATCCACTATTCCGACTCGAACATCCGCGAGAAAACGCTGCTCGAGACGATGAAATCCCCGCTCTTCATGGCCTACCACGATGGACAGCCGTTCAACGACAACATGCTCCGGCCCTGCCCGATGCTCGAAAACCCGGAGAAGCTGCGCGCTATGGTAAAGTCCTCCGGCGCGCATTCCACGGATCTGCAGTCCCCGGAGACTGTCGATCATCTCTGCGCCAAGTGCGACCGGTATGCCGCCGAGTGGAAGCCCACAGCGGATAAGCTCTGGGCGGAAAACCGCGCGGAGCATGACGCAAAGTAAATCGGAAACCCTGTATACGGATGCGGTAAACTGCTGCATCCGTGTACGTATATTTATGATTCCCAAGAAAGGTGAATGGTCATGGAAAAGAAATCTCTGAAAACCTATAAAACATGGGCGATCGTACTCGCCGTTGTTACCATGGTACTCGGTCTCGTCATGGTATTCTGGCCGGGCATTTCGGCGGTCGCGATCTGCTATCTGATGGGCGCGGTCTGCATTGCCGCCGGTATCTATGAGATCATCCGGTATTTTGATCTCGGTCTCATCGGCGTACTGTTCCGGTACGACCTGTTTCTCGGCATTATGAGCGTGCTTGCCGGCGTGCTGCTGCTTCTGCACCCGAACGGAGCGCTTGTCATTTTGCCTGTCATTCTCGGCTTTTATATCATTCTTGCGAGCGTGTTCTCTATCCAGATCTCGACGGAAGCCCGCCATTTCGGCTTCTCCGGCTGGTGGGGCGCGCTGCTGCTCGGCATTGCGGGCGCGGTTCTCGGCGTGCTGATGATCTTTGATCCCTTTAAGGGCGCAAAGGCGCTGATGATCTTCACCGGCACTTCGCTGCTTGTGACGGGCGTTGAGAGCATCTACGCTATCGTCTGCATTTCCAAGGTGTTCCGCTCTTCCGGACACCAGCAGATCATCGATGCCACGTGGCACGAGATTTGATTCATACGATATAGCAAAAGACTCCGGCTGAAAATCAACCGGAGTCTTTTTGTCCTTTTCCGCATTCGCGCCGAAAAACGGGAAAAAGGTTGAAATGAGGGAACCGCGGGGGTAAGATAAAGTCATAATATAGAGCAGGAGGCCGAAATTGAAATTCTTTCATTTGTCCGATCTCCATCTCGGGAGACGTATCTATGAGTTTTCCCTGATCGATGACCAGAAATACATTCTCAAAGAGATCCTCCGCCGGACGGACGAGGAGCACCCCGACGCGGTCGTGATCGCGGGCGATATTTACGACCGCGCCGTGCCGAGCGCCGAGGCGGTCGAGCTTTTCGATTCTTTCCTTACCGAGCTGGCCGGGCGGCACATTCCGGTGCTCGCCATTGCCGGCAACCACGATTCGCCGGAGCGCATAGCGTTCGGCGCGGGGCTCATGGCGCCGAGCGGCGTGCATCTCTCGCCGGTCTATAATGGGCGCGTGGAGCCGGTGACACTCTCGGACGCCTATGGCGAGGTGCGGTTTTATCTGCTCCCGTTCATCAAGCCCGCGAACGTCCGCCGCTTTTATCCGGACGCAGTCATCGAGAGCCATACCGACGCGCTCCGCTGCGCCGCGGAGCATATGGATATCGACCCGTCGGCGCGGAACGTGCTCGTAACGCATCAGTTCGTCACCGGCGGCGTGCGCTCGGAGTCAGAGGATATCACGGTAGGCGGCACGGACAACGTGGATGCCGCGGTGTTCGACGGCTTTGACTATGTCGCGCTCGGCCATCTCCACGGCGCGCAGAACATCGGGCGCGAAACGCTCCGCTATTCCGGCACGCCGCTCAAATACTCTTTCTCGGAAAAGGATCAGGAGAAGAGCATAACGGTCGTGGAGATGGGAGAGAAGGGAAGCGTGTCGATCTCGACGCTGCCGCTCACACCGCAGCGCGATATGCGCGAAGTGCGCGGCACCTATGACGAGCTGACGCTCCGCGGAAATTACGCCGGAACGAATACCGACGATTACATCCACGCCGTTCTCACGGACGAAAACGACATTCCGAACGCGTTTTCGCGGCTGCAAAGCATTTATCCGCAGTTGATGAAGCTCGATTACGATAACCGGCGCACGCGAACCTCCGTCGTGATCGCCGCGGAAGAACGTCGCCGGACGATGACCGATACGGAGCTTTTTGCCGAGTTCTTTGAAAAGCTGAACGGACAGAAGATGAGTGCCGAGCAGAGCGGCTATGTAAAGGCCGTGTTTGCCGCGCTTCGGGAGGAAATGCTATGAGACCGCTGAATCTTACGCTCAGCGCCTTTGGCGCGTATGCGGGCAAAACGGAGCTTGATCTCCGGCAGCTCGGCGAACGCGGGCTGTATCTCATCACGGGCGATACCGGCGCAGGGAAAACGACGATCTTTGACGCGATCGCTTTTGCGCTGTTCGGTAAACCGAGCGGCGGCAAGGGCGGGCGCGATGTGTCCATGCTCCGCTCAAAATATGCCTCGCCGGAGACGCCGACGGAGGTGGAGCTCACCTTCTCCAACGGGGGAAAGACCTATAAGATCAAGCGCAATCCGACGTATGAGCGCACCAAGCTCCGCGGCACCGGAACGACCGAAAAAAAGGCGGACGCGGAACTCCTGATGCCGGATGGCAAGATCATCACGGGTACGAAAGAGGTAGATGAGAAGATCCGCGATATCCTTGGAGTGGATAAGGATCAGTTCTGTCAGATCGCCATGATAGCGCAGGGCGAATTCCGCGAGCTGCTGCTGGCGGATACGGAGACCCGACGGAAGATATTCCAGAAGATATTCAACACTAATCTGTATTCACTCTTCCAGAAGGAGGTAAAAGAAGACTTTTTTGCGATCGGTCGCGAGCTGAAGGAGGCGGAAAACTCCTTTAAACAGTACGCCGCAGGGGTCGTCCTGCCGGAGGACACCGAGCTTCCGCCGGAAAATGAGCTCTCTGAATTTCTCGCCGGTCTGCTGAAAGCCGACCGCGCGCAGGATGACGCATGGGAGAAAGAGCTCGCGGAGATTGGGAAAAAGCTCGATACGCTGACCGCCGATGCGGCCAAAGCGGCGGCGGACGAAGAAAACCGCAGCGAACTTCGGAAAGCAAAGCTCTTCCTCGCTGAAGCCGAAAAGACGGTGAGTGAGTCCGGCATCGCGCTGGAAAAGGAAAAGGCGTGCGAGCCGGAGCTCGTGAAGCTCGCGGAAGCGCTCAAGGCGCTGGAAGATGAGCGGAAGGCGCACGACGAGCTGATGGACACGGAAAAAAAGGCCGCCGCGGCGAAGAAAACGGCGGACGACGCGGCGGCACGCCTTTCCC
>DPHR01000141.1:1280-4081 GCA_003522945.1 Clostridiales bacterium | reverse complement strand
GGCGGCACGCCTTTCCCGGCTCGAAGTATCGCGCGGTGAGCTGCGGGAGCACCTTTCGCGGGAGCGGGAGGAATACCATGCGCTTGCCGCCTCTGCGGAGAACCTCGCGAAGCTCCAACAGGAAAAGACCGTTCTCTCCCAATATCTCGCCGACCTCCGGAAATACGAAACGGCCCTTCAGACGCTTGCAGAGCGCAAAGATGCGGCAGACGCCGCGCGCGATGCCTATACGATGGCGCTGAGCGAAGAAGAGCATCGTTCCGCCGAGGCGCAGGAGCTGCGCCGGAGATTCAACGACGAGCAGGCGGGGGTGCTGGCCTCCACGCTTCACGAGGGCGAACCCTGCCCCGTCTGCGGCGCGCTGACGCATCCGCACCCCGCGCAGTGCACGCCGGACGCGCCCGACGAGAAGAAAGTGAAGGACGCCGAGAAAAAGGCCAAAGCGGCGTGGGAGCGAGTAAATAAGGCGAGCGAAGCTTCCGGCATTGCGAAAAACGCCTATGAGACCGCGCAGAAAGAGGAAGCGGAACAGAGAAAAATGCTCTTCGGCGGGAAAGAGAAGATCGATCTCGAAGCCGAAAAGATGGCTGCTGCGCGCCGCTGCGCCGAAAAAGACAGCGAGATCCGGAAAGAATCGGAAAACGCCGCGCGTTTCGAGACTCTCGGACGGAAAATTCCGGAGGAGGAAAAGCGTCTTGCCGAAATGGACGCGCCGATCACCGAGGCGCAGAAGACGGCTGCCGACACGCAGAGCGCGCTCACGTCTCTCCGTCAGACCGCGGACAAGCTTCGTGCGGGGCTGAAATACGAAAATGCTGCGGAGGTCGAAAAGGAAAGGCGGCAAGTCCTTGCCCGTCAGAGCGAGATGGAGCATGCGCGGAAAAGAGCCGAGGAAGCGCTCGCCGCTGCCAAGGAACGGCGCTCCGCAGAGCAGGGAAAGGTGGAGAAGCTCGAAGAGCTTGTTTCCGATGCGCCTCTCGTTGATCTTGCGGCAATTGCCGAAGAGAAAAATTGTCTCACACAGCGGAAGGACGACCTGACGAACCGCCGCCGCGCTCTTGACCGGCGCATCATGGCAAACGACAGCGCCAAAAAGGGAATCGACAAAAAAGCCGGCGAGCGCCGCGCGCTCGAGGAGCGCTGGACATGGATGAAGCCGCTCTCGGAAACGGCGAACGGCGGTCTCAAGGATCGTATCTCCCTGGAAACATATGTGCAGATGACGTATTTTGACCGCATCCTTGCGCGCGCCAATGCGCACCTGATGCAGATGTCCGGCGGGAAGTACGATCTCAAGCGGCGCGAGGGCGCAGCGAAGAATGGCGGCCAAAACGGTCTTGACCTTGACGTCATCGACCACTACAACGGCAGCGAGCGCAGCGTAAAATCACTCTCCGGCGGCGAAACGTTTCTTGCCTCGCTCTCGCTCGCGCTCGGGCTTTCGGAGGAGATCCAGTCGAGCGCCGGCGGCGTGCAGATGGACACGCTCTTCGTAGATGAGGGCTTCGGCTCGCTCGACGAGGAAACGCTCCGGCAGGCCATGCGCGCGCTGCGTGAGCTCTCCGAGGGCGACCGGCTCATCGGCATCATATCCCACGTTTCCGAGCTCCGCCGCGAGATCGACCGGCAGATCGTCGTCAAACGCTCGAAGGACGGCGCGAGCCGCGCGGAGATCATAACCGAATAAAACAAAGGAGAAAACGATCCATGAAAGTTCTCATCATCAACGGCAGCCCCCGCGCAAACGGCAATACGGACATCGCGCTGCGAGAAATGGAAAAGGTCTTCGCCGAAGAGGGTGTGGAGACGAAGCGGCTGAACATCGGCACGCAGATGATCCACGGCTGCGTTGCCTGCAATGCATGCCACCGCACAGGAAAATGCGGCTTTGACGATGTGGTGAACCGCGCCGCCGATATCCTCCGCGACTGCGACGGGCTCGTTGTCGGCACGCCGGTGTACTACGCCTCCGCGAACGGCACGGTCGTGTCGTTTTTGGACCGGCTTTTCTACTCTGCACCGTACGATCTCACGATGAAGGTCGGCGCCTCGGTCGCCGTGGCGCGCCGCGGCGGGACGAGCGCAACGTTTGACGAGCTCAACAAATACTTCACCATCAGCGGCATGCCGGTCGTATCGAGCCAGTACTGGAACAGTGTCCACGGCTGTCAGCCGGGTGAGGCGGCGCAGGACGCCGAAGGTCTCCAGACGATGCGAACTCTTGCGCGGAACATGACGTTCCTGATGAAAAGCATCGCTCTCGGAAAGACAAAATACGGTCTTCCGGAGAAGGAAGAGCGCGTTGGAACGAATTTTATTCGTTAACTCTTTGGAAATATATAAAATATTGTATTGATTTTTCTCCTGCGTGACGATATGATAAAATGAAAACCGGCTCCACCGGCCGGCAAAGAGGAAAGGACAGGCGTTTCGCCTTTTTCTATGGAAACGATCACATCCCGGAAAAATTCCCGCGTGCAGGCGCTGCGCGCGCTTGGCAGAAACAAGGCATATCGCCGCGAGCAGGGGCTTTTCCTCTGCGACGGAGAGAAGCTGCTCTCTGAAGCGCTCGCAAACGGCGCGGATATCGCGGAGATATACCTGCGCGGCGCAAAGCCGGCAGGGAATATGCCGGAGGTTCCGGTGTATTCGCTCTCCGAGGATGTGTTCGACTATGCCTCTCCGCTGGAGCACAGCCCCGGCCCGCTTTTCACCGTTCGCGCAAAGCCGCTTCCGGAGAGAGTCCGGCCCGATCGGGTCATCGTTTTGGAAAACGTGCAGGACCCCGGCAACGTGGGTAC
>DPHR01000141.1:740-1109 GCA_003522945.1 Clostridiales bacterium | reverse complement strand
GCAGGACCCCGGCAACGTGGGTACAGTGCTTCGCACCGCGGCGGCGCTCGGCACGGAGCTCGTCGTACTTCTCGGCGATTGCGCCGATCCCTACAACCCGAAAACCGTCCGTGCTGCCATGGGGGCGCTTTTCCGCCAGCGGCTCTGGGAGACCGATCTTGCCACGCTCTGCGCGAAGCTCCGCGAATGGGAGCTTCCGCTCTGCGGCGCGGCGCTCCGGGCAGAGAGCGTTGATGTAAAATGCGTTTCGCTCCGCCGCGCGGCCATCGCCGTCGGCAATGAGGGACGGGGGCTCACCGACGCGCTTCTGGAAAAGTGTGATACGAAGATCATTCTCCCCATGACGCCCGGCAGCGAGTCGCTCAACGC
>DPHR01000141.1:0-575 GCA_003522945.1 Clostridiales bacterium | reverse complement strand
GCGGTCGCGGCCTCCATCCTTATGTGGGAGATGTGGACACAGCGCGGATAATCTGAGGAAGGGAGAAGGGAAATGTCGCAGCTTCGGTACTGGGTATGGCTTGCCTCCGTGGACGGTGTGCGCACGATCTCGCTGTGCCGAGTTCTGGAGCACTTCGGCGGGGCGATGGAAGCCTATTTTGCGCCCGAAGAGCGGCTTTCGGAGCTCGAGGATCTTTCGCCGCAGGAGCGGCGCGCCCTCTCTGACCGGAGCCTTGAGCGCACCGAACAGATCCTTGCTCTCTGTCAGGAGAAGAACATCCGCATTCTCACGCTGCACGATGCCGCTTATCCCGACCGTCTGCGGCAGATCGCCGATCCGCCGCTTGTATTATACGTCCGCGGGAATCTCCCGTTTCTCGATGAGCTGCCTACGATCGCGATCGTGGGCACGCGAAAAGCAAGCGCTTACGGGATCAAGGTGGCGACCCGCCTTGGGCAGGAGATTACTTCTTACGGCGGCTGCGTTGTTACCGGTATGGCGCTCGGCGTGGACGGCGCTGCTGCCCGGGGCGCGCTGCTCGCGGGCAAGCCGTG
>DPHR01000004.1:3742-4396 GCA_003522945.1 Clostridiales bacterium | reverse complement strand
TGTATTCCACGGCCAGAAGATCGTTCGGCGTATCGAGCACCGCCGCGCTCTCGCCGAGAAGAGCACGCGCCGCCCGTGCGCGCGCCGCGGCAAACGGCGTTCCGCCGGTGAGTTCGCGCTTCAGCGCTTCGGCAAATTCCAGCGTGTCGAGCACCGCCGCCGTCTTTTCGAGCGCGGAGAGATCGCCGCTCTCGCTGCCGAAGGAGAGTGCGTCGATAACGCCCGCTGCACCGAGCAGCCCCACGCCGCCGCGGGCGAAACTCTCGGCAGAGGAAAGACTCCACGGCAGCGGCAGCTCGATCACGAGTGACACGCCGCCGCGCACCGCAGCTTCCGCGCGGGTGAATTTATCGTAAGAGGCCGCCTCGCCGCGCTGCACAAAATCGCCGGACATGACCGCGGCGACGGGCGTTTCCGCGCCGAAGATCTCGCGTATTTTCCGTATCTGGTACCGATGTCCGCTGTGAAACGGATTGTATTCCGCAACGATCCCGACCGCTTTCATATAAATCCATCCTTTTTTACTCTTGCGTTTTGATGAAAAGAACGCTAAAATAAATATTTGCAAAACAATGATACCCTGACGCGGTAAAATTTTCAACTATGGAAAGGATCCGAACCAATGAAGATTCTGGTTATCAACGCCGGCAGCTC
>DPHR01000004.1:512-3555 GCA_003522945.1 Clostridiales bacterium | reverse complement strand
TTCTTCCCTGAAGTATCAGCTCATCGACATGGAGAACGAGTCTCTGCTCGCCAAAGGTCTTTGTGAGCGCATCGGCATCGACGGCCGTCTGACCCACAAGCCCCAGAACGGCAAGCCCGTTTACGAAGCGGACGTTCCGTTCCCCACCCACAAGGAAGCGATCGAGGCCGTTCTCGAAAAGCTGACCAGCAAGGAATACGGCGTTGTCGAGACGATGGCGGAGATCGGCGCCGTCGGCCACCGTGTGCTCCACGGCGGCATTGAGTTCACCGAGTCCTGCGTCGTGGACGACGCGTGCGAAGCCGCCATCAAAAAGTGCTTCCCGCTCGGGCCTCTGCACAACCCCGCCAACCTCATGGGCATCAAGGCGTGCCAGGCGGCGATGCCCGGTGTGCCGCAGGTCGCCGTGTTCGATACCTCCTTCGGCATGTCCATGACGCCGGAAGCGTACATTTACGCCATTCCGTATGAGTACTACGAGAACGACTCCATCCGCCGCTACGGTTTCCACGGCACGTCCCACCGCTTCGTGTCCGCCCGCGCCTGCGAGATCATGGGCAAAAAGGGCACGCGCGTCATCAACTGCCATCTCGGCAACGGCTCCTCCGTTTCCGCGAGCATCGACGGCAAGTGCGTCGATACCTCCATGGGCCTGACGCCTCTTGAGGGTCTGCCGATGGGTACCCGCTCCGGCAATCTGGACCCCGCCATTCTCCAGTTCATTATGAATAAGTACGGCTACACCGCCGACGAGATGCTCAACATCCTCAACAAGAAGTCCGGTGTTCTCGGCATTTCCGGCGTCGGCTCCGACTTCCGCGATCTTGAGAAGGCTGCCAAAGAGGGCAACGAGCGCGCGCAGCTCGCTCTCGACAAGTTTGCCTACGAGGTCCGCAAGTATATCGGCTCCTATGCGGCTGCCATGGGCGGCGTTGATATCATCACGTTCACCGCCGGCCTCGGCGAGAACGGCCCCGATATGCGCGAGAGCATCTGCGAGGGTCTCGGGTTCCTCGGCGTCCATGTGGATCACGAGAAGAACCAGGTCCGCGGCAAGGAGACCGACATCTCCGCGGCTGACAGCACCGTGAAGGTGTACGTCATCCCGACGAACGAAGAGCTGATGATCGCGCGCGACACGCTCGCTCTCGTCACGAAGTAAGACTTTATCCCGCCCCCAGCTTTTCGGCCGGGGGCGGCTTTTTATCCGGAGGGTTCATCATGAATAAAATCCGACCGTTCCTTTGCGCGGCGCTCTCGGCGCTGCTGCTGACGGCTCTTACCGCGCCGGTCTCCGCCGCGGAGGAGGATACCATGCTGCAATTTGACGAAAATGGGGAATTCCGTATCCTTATCGTTGCCGACACGCAGGACACCGCCCGGCCGCAGGAGGCGACGCTCCGTCTGCTCAACGCAGAGCTTGACGCCGCCGATGCCGATCTCGTCGTATTTACCGGCGATCAGGTCCACGGCCCATCCGTCCGCACGACGGAGGCGATGGGAAAGGCGCTCGACGCCATTCTCGCGCCCGTGGCCGAGCGCAGCATTCCGTTTGCCGCCGTATTCGGCAACCACGACGACGAGGGCGGCGTGAGCAAGGAGACGCAGCTTGCAATCTATCACAGCTATCCCGGCTGTCTCATGTCCGCCGGGCCGGACGATATCACCGGCTGCGGCAACTACAATCTGCTCGTCTGGTCCTCGGACGGCAGCCGCCCGGTGTGCAATCTCTGGTTTCTGGATAGTGGGACCTACGGCGAGAAGGGCGTTTCCAAGTACGCCCGCGTCGAGCAGGATCAGATCGACTGGTACACCTCGACCGCCGCGGCGCTCGAAGAGCAGTACGGCGAAATGCTCCCCGCCTATCTCTTCCAGCACATCATCGTCCCCGAGATCTACGATCTTCTGACGGAAGTCCCCGCCTCGGAGAAAAAGGCCGAGGACGTTGTCAAGGGATTTTCCAGCCATTCAGGACACTATTATAAAATGGGCGACGGCTTTACCGCCGGTCATCTCGGCGAGGCGCCCTGCCCGCCGGACATTCCCTCCGGGGAGTTTGCCGCAATGCGCGATACGGGCGATGTGGTAGCGGCATTCTTCGGGCACGACCATAAGAACGACTTTGTCGGAACGTATGAGGGCATTGATCTCGTGAACACGGCGGGCACCGGCTTTTATATCTACGGTGAGCGCGAATACCACGGCGCGCGGCTGGTCATACTGCACGAGAGCACCCCTGCGGAATACGACACGGAAATGCTCTATTATAAAGATCTCGTCTCCGAGCCGCTGCCCGGCGGGCTCACCCCCATTCACGGAAAGTATGTGGAAAACATTGTGATCGCCGCCGCTGCGGGGCTTCTTGTACTCATCGGCGCGGGCGTTCTCGTGGGCGTTCGTATAGCGAAGCGTAAAAAGCGTTCCCAGAAATAAGATTTAGCGATATAACCGCCGAAAAACGCCAAATCTTGTGTTGACAAGGGTTTTGCGGCGTGGTATAGTATCAGAGCCGCATTGAAAGGGTAACTAAGTGAGGGTGACCTCCGCCCGGGAGAGCGAGTCTGCAAGAAAGGCAGGATGTAAAATGAAGCACGCAGTTATCATGACCGGCGGTAAGCAGTACCGCGTCGCCGAGAACGACGTTATCTACGTCGAGAAGCTCAACGTTGCCGATGGCGAGACCGTCACCTTTGATCAGGTTCTGGCCGTTGTCGATGAGGGCGTCAACGTGTTCGGCACCCCCGTTGTGGAAGGCGCCACCGTGACCGGCAAGATCATCAAGACCGGAAAGAGCAAGAAGATCCGTGTCTACAAGATGAAGCCCAAGAAAAACTACCGTCGCACGCAGGGCCATCGTCAGCCCTACACGAAGGTAGAGATCACCGCGATCAACGCTT
Source organism: Clostridiales bacterium (assembly GCA_003522945.1). Taxonomy (GTDB): domain Bacteria; phylum Bacillota; class Clostridia; order Oscillospirales; family Oscillospiraceae; genus Apopatocola. The sequence continues at coordinate 658 of DPHR01000004.1, read as the reverse complement.
GATCCGTACTATTTGACTATTGGAGGTGTGATTTAAATGGCACATAAAAAAGGCATGGGCAGCACCCGTAACGGCCGCGACAGCGAGTCGAAGCGTCTTGGTGCGAAGCGGGCCGACGGTCAGTTCGTTCTGGCCGGCAACATCCT
>DPHR01000004.1:0-306 GCA_003522945.1 Clostridiales bacterium | reverse complement strand
CAGACAGCGCGGAACGAAGATCCATCCGGGCACCAACGTGGGCATCGGCGGAGACGACACTCTCTACGCCCTCGTGGACGGCACGGTGAAGTTTGAGCGCATGGGCAAGGACCGCAAGAAGGTCTCTGTTTACGAAATCGCGCAGTAATTACCCAAAGAGACCGACGGGCTCGTCGGTCTCTTTTTATTTTCAAAGGCAGGTGGAACACGCATGAGCTATGGATTTGTAGATAAAGTCACCATCAGCGTTTACGCCGGCAAGGGCGGCGACGGCGCCGTCACCTTCCACCGCGAAAAGTTCGTCGC
>DPHR01000031.1:28971-29519 GCA_003522945.1 Clostridiales bacterium | reverse complement strand
CGGCGCTGCGGCGCTCGTGGCCGGGATCCTTATCGCCTGGCGCGGCGGCGGACTGATCACCGTGGCGGCCTCGTGCTGCGGCGTGGCGTTCGTCGCGGAGCTTCTGCTCGGACTTCTTTGAGTTTTCCGGCAAAAGCTGTCGCTTTTTTTACGGGTAGACGCTATGATCACAGCACGATGCTCTATAGGGAAAAAGCTGCCGGAAGGCGGCTTTTCCTATGCCGAAATGCAGATCGTCCGGCTGGATTTTCTGCCGAAGGGATAATCCGATTACATCTTTTCTCCCCGACGCCTCTGGCGTCGGGGAGTTTTGCATAAATGCACAATGCTGCCGCAAAACCTTCCTCTTGAAATTCGCTCAATAAGCTAATATAATAGAGAAAAGCCAACCGCGAAGGAGGTGCGCCATGGGAGAGCGGACATATCTTGCCATCGATCTCAAGTCGTTCTATGCCTCGGTGGAGTGCATGGAGCGCGGTCTTGACCCGATGACGGCGAATCTTGTTGTGGCGGACCCGACCCGCACGGAAAAGACGATCTGCCTTGCG
>DPHR01000031.1:27957-28769 GCA_003522945.1 Clostridiales bacterium | reverse complement strand
ACGGAAAAGACGATCTGCCTTGCGGTGTCTCCGGCGCTCAAGGCCTACGGCATTCCGGGCCGCGCCCGGCTTTTTGAGGTTGTGGAGGCGGTGCGGAAGATCAACGCCGCGCGCCGCGCCGCCGCGCCGGGCCATGCGTTCACCGGGAAATCGTGCAGCGCGCCGGAGCTTGCGGCAAACCCCGCGCTGGAGCTGGATTATGTCGTAGCGCCGCCGCACATGGCGCACTACATGCGCTACAGCGCCGGAATCTACAACATTTATCTGCACTACGTAGCGCCCGAGGATATCCACGTCTACTCCATTGACGAGGTGTTTATGGATGTGACCGATTATCTGCCCACGTACCGCATGTCGGCGCACGATCTCTGCCGGAAGATCCTGCGCGAGGTGCTGCATACGACCGGCATCACCGCCACGGCGGGCATCGGGACGAATCTCTATCTCTGCAAGATCGCAATGGACATTGAAGCCAAGCACATCCCGCCGGACCGTGACGGCGTGCGCATTGCGGAGCTTGACGAAATGAGCTACCGCCGCAATCTCTGGGGCCACCGGCCTCTCACGGATTTCTGGCGTGTCGGTGCGGGCACGGTGCGGCGGCTGGAAGCGCTGGGAATGCACACGATGGGCGATATTGCCCGCTGCTCGCTCGGAAAGAGCGGGGATTTCTATAACGAGGAGCTGCTCTATAAAACCTTCGGCGTGCAGGCGGAGCTTCTCATTGACCACGCCTGGGGCTGGGAGCCGTGCACGATCGCGGATATCCGCGCCTACCGGCCGGACTCCAACAGCATCAGCTCCGGGCAGGT
>DPHR01000031.1:26868-27795 GCA_003522945.1 Clostridiales bacterium | reverse complement strand
AACAGCATCAGCTCCGGGCAGGTGCTGCAGGAGCCGTACGACTGGCACAAGGCAAAGCTCATCGTGCGCGAGATGACCGACCTTCTCGTGCTTGATCTCGTGAAAAAGCGCCTGTGTACCGATCAGCTCACGCTCACGATCGGGTACGACATCGAAAATCTCTCCGACCCCGCCCGCGCCGCGGAGTACGCCGGTGAAACGCATGTAGACCGCTATGGCCGCAGTGTGCCGAAGCATGGCCACGGAACGGCGAATCTCGCGGGCTACTCGTCCTCCACGCGCGAGATCACGGACGCGGTCATGGCGCTCTACGACCGCATTACGGACAAAAACCTTCTTGTCCGCCGTGTGACGGTTGCGGCGAACCGCGTCCTGCCGGAGAATAAGATCCCCCGCGCCGCCGAGAGCGGCGAGCAGATGGATCTCTTTTCCGCTGCGGAGGAGAATCCGGGCGCGCCCGGCGCGGAGCAGAAGGCGCGCGAGCGCGAACGCCGGCGGCAGGAAGCCATTCTTGCCATTCAGCGGCGCTACGGCAGCAACGCCATACTAAAGGGCATGAATCTCGAAGAGGGCGCGACGACGCGCGAGCGGAATAAACAGATCGGAGGACACCGGGCATGAAGCGCGAGGAATGCCGCGACTACGATGATATCATCACCCTGCCGCACCATGTTTCCGATGTGCACCCGCCCATGCCGCGGCGCGACAGGGCGGCGCAGTTTTCCTCGTTCGCCGCGCTCACCGGGTACGAGGCCGTCGTTGCGGAAACGGCGCGGGAATTCGGCGAGAAGGAGACCGGGGAATACGAGACGGAGAGCGAGCAGTGACTTGTATTCCGCTCTTTGCTGCGGTACAATAAACGCATATCACAGGGAGGAAACGAAATGGAAAAGATCGCACTTATCACCGGCGCGAGCCGCGGCATCG
>DPHR01000031.1:8152-26656 GCA_003522945.1 Clostridiales bacterium | reverse complement strand
GAGCCGCGGCATCGGCCGCGCGACGGCGCGCCGTCTTGCCCATGAGGGCTATACCGTTGCCGTAAACTATCACGTCCGGCAGGACTGCGCCGACTCGCTCGTGGCGGAGCTCACCGCCGAGGGACTGCGCGCCGCCGCGTTTCAGGCGGACGTTGCCGACCGCGCACAGGTAGAGGATATGGTGCGCCGCGTGGAGGATGCGTTCGGCCCTGTGAGCCTTCTCGTGAATAACGCGGGCGTCGCGGGGCAGGCGCTTTTTCAGGACGTGACGGAGGAGATGTGGCGGCGCTATTTCGGCGTGAACATCGACGGCGCGTTCCACACCATCCAGGCCGTCCTGCCGCCGATGCTCCGCGAGCACGCGGGCTGCATCGTGAACGTCTCGTCCATGTGGGGGCTGCGCGGCGCGAGCTGCGAGGTGACGTACTCCGCTACAAAAGCCGCTCTCATCGCGCTCACGCGCTCACTGGCCGCCGAGCTTGCGCCCACGCACATCCGCGTCAACTGCGTTGCGCCCGGCGTAATAAAAACCGACATGCTGGATGCCCTGCCGAGCGAGGTGCTGCCGCAGCTTGCCGAGGAAACGCCGCTGCGCCGTCTCGGACGGCCGGAGGACATCGCCGCCGCAGTTTCCTACCTCGCGAGCGACGACGCGAGCTTCGTTACCGGACAGGTGCTCACCGTGGACGGGGGATTTATCCTGTAATTAACATAATACAGTAAACATAATTTTATTAACATAATATAAAAGTCTGCGCAGAAAAACCATTCTCTGCGCAGATTTTTATACTCATAAAGTTTACATAATTTCGGAAGAGGAGATCACAAATAGATAACGCGCCGGATGGCCAGCCACTCGACGATCCTTTTGCCGTTCGGCTTGATCTCATAGGAAAGCTGCTCCGCAGCGAAATGACGATGGGGAAGAAGCACGCGGTGCGGAACACCTGTGCGCGTGAAATAAAATGGATCGAAAATTCGCCAGTTTGCCGATGCATTTCTGCAAAATGAGGAGATTTTTGGCGAGTATTTGTGTTGACAAGCGGTATATGGGGCGTTAAAATGTGGTCGTACTCGGAAGTGTTGATTAACAAGGGCATAATGAGTAATAGGTTGCTTTTCATATCACGAAAGGAGAAACATTACTATGGCAAACAGAATCATGCTCAACCAGACCTCATATCATGGTGCAGGCGCCATCCAGGAGCTGCCCGCCGAAGTCAAATCCCGCGGCCTGAAAAAGGCGCTTATCTGCTGCGGCCCCACTCTTCTGCGTCACGGCGTTATCGCCCGCGTGACCGATGTGCTGGATGCCGCCGGACTGAGCTATGAGATATTCTCCGATATAAAGCCCAATCCCACCATTGCGAATGTGACCGACGGCGTCGCCGCGTTCAAGGCCGCCGGTGCGGATTACCTGATCGCCATCGGCGGCGGCTCGCCCATGGATACCTCCAAGGCCATCGGCATCATTATCAACAACCCCGAATTCGCCGACGTGCGCTCTCTGGAGGGCGTGGCGGACACAAAGAAGCCCTGCGTGCCGATCATCGCCATCCCGACGACCGCCGGCACCGCCGCCGAGGTCACCATCAACTACGTTATCACGGACGTGGAGAAGAAGCGCAAGTTCGTATGCGTCGATCCTCACGATATGCCCATCGTTGCGATCGTCGATCCGGAGATGATGAGCTCCATGCCCGCGGGTCTCACCGCCTCCACCGGCATGGACGCGCTGACCCACGCCATCGAGGGCTACACCACGAAAGCCGCGTGGGAGATGACCGACATGTTCCATCTTGAAGCCATCAAGCTCATCTCCGCTCACCTGCGCGACGCCGTTAAGGGCACGAAGGAAGGGCGCGAGGGCATGGCTCTCGGTCAGTATATTGCCGGTATGGGCTTCTCGAACGTCGGTCTCGGCATCGCGCACTCCATGGCGCATACCCTCGGCGCTGTGTATGACACGCCGCACGGCGTCGCCTGCGCGATGATGCTGCCGATCGTCATGGAATACAACGCCGACTGCACCGGCGAGAAGTACCGCGAGATCGCGCGCGCCATGGGCGTGGAGGGTGTCGATTCGATGACCCAGGCCGAGTACCGCAAGGCCGCGGTCGATGCCGTGAAGAAGCTCTCCAAGGATGTCGGCATCCCCGAGAAGCTGGAAGCGCTGAAGGAAGAGGACCTGCCTTTCCTCGCGGAGAGCGCCTACGCCGATGCCTGCCGCCCCGGCAACCCCAAGGATACGAGCGTCGCCGATATGACGGAGCTGTTCCGGAAACTGATGTAAATAAAAATTTGCCAAAGCCCTTGGGAATACGCAAGTATTCCCAAGGGCTTTGTACGTTTTCAGAGTTCCAGCATATCTCGGAAGGCTTTAATATACCCGTCCGCGGCCGCCTGTTTATCGGCTTCGGCGGCCATGCGGAGCAGCGGCTCCGTGCCGGAGAAGCGGCAGATGACCCAGCTTCCGTCCTTGAAGTACACCTTGCAGCCGTCCTCAAGACTGATGTGATCGACAGCCGTGCCGAATTCCGGCACCCTCTTTTCCGTGAAGAGAAGCTTTTGTAGCTCGGCCTTGCGCTCCGGCGTCATGCGGAAGTCGGCCTCGGCCCAGCAGGGGTTGCCGTACTGCGCGGTGATCTCGGCGAAGAGCTCGGAGACGGATTTTCCTGTAACGGCGAGCATTTCCACGAGCAGCGCCGCGGCGTAAATGCCGTCCTTACCGGAGATGTGGCCGCGCACGGCCATGCCGCCGGACGACTCGCCGCCGATGATCGCGCCGGTCTCGCTCATCTTCGCGGAGACCCACTTGAAGCCGACGGGGACTTCGTAGCACTTCTGCCCCAGGCCCGCGGCGACGCGGTCGAGCAGACAGGAGGTGGAGTTGTTGCGCACGCATGGCCCTTCCCAGCCGCGGTACTTCACAAGATAGTAGTAGAGCAGCACGAGCAGTTTGTTCGGGTGGATGAACTGCCCTTCGTTATCGATGACGCCGAGACGGTCGGCGTCGCCGTCGGTAGCAATGCCGAGATCGCAGTGCCGGTCGAGCACGAGCGCGGCGAGGGGCTTGAGCGTATCGACGTTCGGCGCGGGCAGCTTGCCGCCGAAGAGCGTATCGTGGCGGTCGTGGATGACCTCAAGATCGCACCGGCACGTTGTGAGCAGCATGCTCAAGCACGACCAGCTCACGCCGTACATCGGGTCAAAGCCGATGCGCAGCGAGGCTTTCTTGATGGCCTCCACATTCACGGCGGAGAGGATGCTGTCGAGATACTCGTTCATCGGGTTACCCTCAACGATCTTTCCCTCGGCGAGCGCGGTGTCGTAATCCACACTCTTCACATCGGCGGGGGAGAGCTTTTCGATCTCGGCCTCAATGCGGCGCGTTACTTCCGCGTCGGCATCGCGCCCGCCTTCGGTGAATACCTTGATGCCGTTATAAATGGCGGGGTTGTGGCTCGCCGTCACGGCCATGCCGTAGGGCATGTTCCGGCGCTTCACGGTGAACATGATGAGCGGCGTCGGGCTCGAGCGGTTGATAACGTACGGGCGGAAGCCGTAGCCCGCGAGCACCTCGCACGCCCAGTGCGCAGATTCCTTGGAGAGAAAGCGGCGGTCATACCCGACGCAGATCTCCGCCCCGGCGTGGCCCTCTTTTTCCATGAGCGCGCACAGCCCTGCGGTGAGCAGGCGGATGTTCTCCTTTGTGAAGCCGTCGGCGATGATGGCACGCCATCCGCCGGTACCGAATTTGATCATGTGTATCTTACTCCTTTCGGTTCATTACAACTTCCACGCGGCACTTCGCCCCGGCGGGGAGCGGGGGCAGAGCGTCCACGGATTTGGCGGCTGAAGATCGTGCCGGTTTCCTTGAGCCAGGGATAGACGCGCATTGTCCGGGAATGGAAAGAACCGAAAATGCACCTTTCTTGTCTCTTGCTGCGCAGAACGCTTTTCAGTCGGTTACCATAATTAAATAAACATAATTAAGTAGACATAATATTTAACTCAGCTCGCAGAGCAGTGCGCGGCAGCCATCGTTCACGTCACGCCAGGTCGCTTCAAAATCGCCCGTGTACCACGGATCGGCGACGTTCCCGCCGCGCCCGGCGTGGTCGAGCAGGAGAGAGACTTTGCCCTCCGGATCGCCGGAGAAAACGCGCCGCATGTTTCGGATGATCTCCTCATCCATGCCGATGAGGAGATCAAAGTTAACATAATCCTTCGGCGTGATCTGCCGCGCGGCGTGACCGGCACATGGGATGCCGTGCTCGGCGAGCTTTTGCCGTGCCGGGGGATAAACGCCGTTTCCGAGCTCCTCACGGCTCGTCGCCGCGGATGCGATGAAAAATTCGTCTGCCCGGCCGGCCTTCGATACAAGATCCTTCATCACATATTCCGCCATCGGGCTGCGGCAGATGTTGCCGTGGCAGATAAAAAGTATCCTCGTCATGGTGTTCTCCGTTTTGTTTCAATGCGCCTATTGTACCACAACGGAGAGAAAATGCGCACCACAAATTTTCGGTGTAGTGTGTCACTGCGGCGAAGGCCTGCTGCATTACGGCCCGATCACAGTGCCGTTCCTTTCTTCGGCACAAAAAATCCGGTCATATCGGCCCGTTCCAGTTCCAGCAGCTTCACTTTTCTTTCGATCCCTCCGGCGTACCCGGTCAGACTGCCGCTTGTGCCGACAACGCGGTGGCAGGGAATGATGATCGATATTTCGTTATGCCCGACGGCGCCGCCGACGGCCTGCGCGGACATCCGCGAAAGACCCGCCGTCCCGGCCAGGTGCCGCGCGATCTCGCCGTAGGTCGTGGTATGCCCGTAGGGGATCTGCAGAAGCATTGTCCATACGGCCTGGCGGAACGCCGAGCCGATGGGGTGCAGCGGCGGCAGAAAGTCCGGTTCTTTGCCGGTAAAGTATACGTCCAGCCAGCGCCTGGCCTCGGCAAGGGCGTGCGTTTCCTGCTCGATGCGTTTTTCCGGCAGATCGCGGGCAAAGTACTTTTGACCGTCAAACCACAGGCCCCGCAGACCGATTTCGTCCGCCGCGAGCAGGATGCGGCCCATCGGAGAGTCATAATGCCGGGTGAAAACCGCAGCCGTGTTATTTGCCATTGGTTTTTTCCTCCGTTTTCTGTTTTCGGCTTATGGCCTTTCCTTTCCGGAATCGCGCCGCCGGGCGGATATAGAAAATCGAAAAATAGGACTGACACAGTAAAGCGACAGTCCTATTAAATTTTGCTGCATCTGCCGCACGGATCGCCTGTTCCGGCTTCGACAGCCTTTCGGAGATCAGTCCAGCTCGAAGGCGCCCGTATAGAGCTGGTAATAGGTGCCTCGCTGGGCGATCAGGTCATCGTGGGTGCCGCGCTCAATGATGCGGCCGTGGTCGAGGACCATGATGCAGTCGGAGTTGCGGACCGTGGACAGCCGATGGGCGATAACGAACACCGTGCGCTCCTTCATCAAAGCATCCATGCCGGCCTGCACCAGCGCTTCCGTATGGGTGTCGATGGAGGAAGTGGCCTCGTCCAGGATCATGACGGGGGGATCGGCCACGGCTGCGCGGGCGATGGCGATCAGCTGCCGCTGCCCCTGGGAAAGGCTGCCGCCGTTTGCCGTCAGCATGGTGTTGTAGCCGTCGGGCAGACGGGTTATAAAATCGTCCGCATTGGCGAGCTTGGCGGCCCGGATGCACTCTTCATCGGTGGCATCCAGTTTGCCGTAGCGAATGTTATCCATGACCGTGCCGGTGAACAGATTGGTCTCCTGAAGCACGATTCCGAGGGAATGCCGCAGATCGGGCTTGGCGATCTTGTTGACGTTGATGCCGTCGTAGCGGATCTTGCCGTCGGCAATGTCGTAAAACCGGTTGATGAGGTTTGTGATCGTGGTCTTGCCCGCGCCGGTAGCGCCCACAAAGGCGATCTTCTGCCCGGGATGGGCATAGAGCGTCACGTCATGCAGCACGGTCTTGCCCGGCACATAGCCAAAGTCCACATCCTCCATGGTGATGTCGCCCTTCAGCTCCGTGTAGGTCACGGTGCCGTCCGTCCGATGGGGATATTTCCAGGCCCAGTGACCGGTGTGTTCGGGGCATTCATGGATCGTTCCGTCCGGATCCACATGGGCGTTGACAAGCGTCACATAGCCTTCATCCTGCTCGGGCTCCTCATCCATCAGAGCGAAGATGCGCTCGGCGCCCGCCAGGGCCATGACGATGGCGTTGATCTGGTTGGAGATCTGGGAGATAGGCATATTGAAGCTGCGCGAGAGCACCATGAAGGCCATCAGATTGCCCAGCGTCAGCAGAGAGCTGCCGGACGAAACGCACAGCAGCCCGCCGACGACTGCCAGCACCGCATACTGCACATAGCCAAGATTGTTGTTGATGGGGCCGAGCATATTGGAAAATTTTCCGGCGCTGTAGGCGTTGACCCGAAGCTCCTCGTTGAGCTTATCAAAATCTTCCTTGCACACCTCCTCGTGGTTGAAGATCTTGACGACCTTCTGGCCGGATATCATCTCTTCGATATAACCGTTTACCGTGCCCAGAGCCCGCTGCTGGCCGATGAAAAAGCCTGCGGACTTGCCTGCCAGCACTTTGGTCACATAGATGATCAGCCCCACGGTAAAGAACATGACGAGCGTCAAAATCCAGGAGGTGTCGATCAGATTCCACAGCACGACCACCAGCGTCACGGCGGAGGACACGCACTGCGGAATGGACTGGGAGATCACCTGCCGCAGCGTGTCGATGTCGCTGGTATAGCGCGACATGATGTCTCCGGCGGCGTGGCTGTCAAAGTAGCGCAGGGGGAGACGCTGCATCTTGGCGAAGAGGTCGTCCCGGATGGTCTTTTGAACGCCCTGGGTAACGCCGACCATCAGATAGTTGAAGAGGAAGGTGCCGAGAATACCGAAGCCGAAAATGCAGCCGAGCTTCACAAGATAGGCTTTCAGCGGGCCGAAATCCGTGGAGCCGTTTGCCACCATGGGCAGGATATAGTCATCGACCAGAGGGCCAAGGGCACGGCTGCCCTGCGCCTGCGCTACCGATGTGGCGATGATGCACAGAAAGACGAAAACCAGCAGCGGGATGTACTTTTTCATATAGCTGAGCAGCCGCAAAAGGGTTTTTCCGGGATTGGCTGCCTTGCGGCCGTCGCCGCGCATTCTGCCGGGACCTGCCATCAGTCCTCACTTCCTTTCTGCTGCGATTTATAGATGCCCCGATAGAATTCGGAGCTTTTCATCAGGGTCTCGTGGTCGCCGACGCAGGCGACGTGACCGTTTTCCATAACGATGATGATATCCGAATCCTGAATGGAGGATATCCGCTGCGCAATGATCAGCTTGGTCGTACCGGGGATCTCTTCTTTAAAGGCCTTGCGGATCATGGCGTCCGTGTGCGTATCCACGGCAGAGGTGGAATCGTCCAGGATCAGGATCTTCGGCTTTTTCAGCAGAGCGCGGGCGATGCACAGGCGCTGCTTCTGACCGCCGGAAACGTTGCTGCCGCCCTGCTCGATATGGGTATCGTAGCCGTCGGGGAAGCCGGTGATGAATTCATCGGCGCAGGCCAGTTTGCAGGCGTGAACCAGTTCCTCGTCCGTGGCGCCGGCATTGCCCCAGCGCAGATTTTCCTTGATGGAGCCGGAGAACAGCGTGTTCTTCTGCAAAACCATAGCCACGTTGTCCCGGAGGACCTCCAGATCGTAATCCTTTACATCTATGCCGCCGACCCGGACGCTTCCCTCGGTCGCATCGTACAATCTGGGGATCAGCTGCACCAGCGTGCTCTTGGAGGAACCGGTGGCGCCCAGTATGCCGACGGTGGAGCCGCTGGGGATGTGCAGATCCACATCCTGCAGCGCGGGCCGCTTGGCCTTCTGTGAGTAGCGGAAGGAAACATTCTCAAAGTCGATGGAGCCGTCGGGCACATCACGGACGGCGTTTTCGGGAGAGGTCAGATCCGGTTTCTCTGTCAGGATCTCATAGCAGCGGCGCAGGGGAGCCTGCGCCATGGTGACCATAACGAAAACCATGGAAAGCATCATCAGACTGCTGAGGATCTGGGTGGTATAGGTAAACATGGAACTGAGCTCGCCGGTGGTCAGTCCCAGCGCCGCGTTGTTGCCGGAGGCGACCACCATCTTGGCGCCCACCCAGGAAATGACCAGGATACAGGAATATACGCAGATCTGCATGGCCGGAGCGTTGACCGCCAGAATGTGCTCCGCTTTGCAGAAATCATCGTAGATGGCCTTGGAAATGGACTCAAACTTGCTGACTTCCTTGTCCTCCCGAACAAAGCTCTTGACGACCCGGATGCCGTGAACATTTTCCTGCACAACGGTGTTCAGCCGGTCATAGGTCTTGAATACCCGATCGAAGATTCTGAAAACCAGAGGAATGATGCCCAGCAATACAAGCGCCAGAAGCGGGATGGCGATGAAGTATACGGTGCTGAGCTTCGGGCTGATGCGCAGGGAGGATACCGTTGCGAGAATGAGCATCATCGGGCAGCGGATGGCCATGCGGATCATCATCTGGAATGCCATCTGAATGGTGGCGACATCGGAGGTCAGCCTTGTGACGATCGAGGCCGAAGAGAACTTGTCGATGTTGGAAAAGCTGAAATCCTGCACACGGTAATACATGTCGTGGCGCAGATTCCTCGCAAAGCCGGTGGCGGCCTTGGACGCATAGTCTGCGGACAGGCAGCCGAAAAGCAGGGACGCCAGCGCGCACAGCAGCAGCTGCAGGGCCTTCTGCCAGACAACGGTCATATTGCTCATGGCGATGCCGTAGTCATAGAGATCTGCCATGACCAGAGGGATCGTTACCTCCATGGCGACCTCGCCGATCATACAGACGGGGCTGACCAGTGCCGTCCACTTATACTCGCGCAGGCACTGGGCGAAACGCTTTATCATTCTTGCGATTCCTCCTTTTTCGGATCAAAATCCGGAGACACATTGTGCAGTGCCCGAAAAAGAAAATTCAGGAACTGCGCCGTTTCCTCCGGAGTGAAGCCCTCCAGAAGCTTCTTATCGCCGTTTTGTATCACGGCGGCCATGGTCTCATTGCACTGCCGGCCTTTGGGCAAAATGTAAACCAGTTTTCGCCGCCGGTCGTCGGGATCCTCCCGCAGGGCGATGAATTCCTTCTTTTCCAGACGGGACAGCAGCCCAGATACGGTGGGGTGGCTTAAATGAAACCGGTCTTCAATGTCCTTGGCGCATGGCGGCGTATCACAGTGAGCAAGATACCCCATGATGTGTCCCTGCGAAAAGGTCAGATCCATCCCCGAAAGAGCCTGATCCATGTACCGTCCCAGCGCACAGTCCAGACTGCGGAAGACGCGGCCAAACGTGATCAACTCCTCACCTCCCCAATTTACGTAGCAAGCTACGCATATTGTAGCAGGCTAAATTCAGATTGCAAGAGGTGATTTTAAATGTTAACAATTCCTTCAAAAACACGTAAAGCTTCCCCGGAGAACAAATAGCAGGAAGAGGGGAGCACGCTTTCCGAAAAAAGTGCCTGTTCTTTCCGGCAGCGTCATGGTACAATGACAAATGTCAGCTCGTTTGAAAAGAGTTTGCCGAAAATCGGAAGGCATAGTTTGAAAAAGCATAAAACCGGAGTAAAAAAAACCATGATCGATAAAATGCTGATCCGCGGGGCGAAAGTCCATAATCTCAAAAATATTGATGTTGATATCCCGCTCGGAAAGATCGTCGGCATTGCGGGCGTGTCCGGGTCCGGCAAGTCGTCGCTATCGCTCGGCGTGCTGTATGCCGAGGGTTCGCGCCGCTATCTTGAAGCGCTCTCCACCTACACTCGCCGCCGCATGACGCAGGCGTCCAAAGCCAGCGTGGACGAGGTGCTGTATGTTCCCGCGGCACTGGCGCTGCATCAGCGCCCCGGCGTGCCGGGCATCCGCAGCACCTTCGGCACGGGGACGGAGCTTTTGAACAGCCTGCGGCTCATGTATTCCCGTCTTGCCAGCCACCGCTGCCCGAACGGACACTATGTACCGCCCTCTCTGCTCGTCGCCGCGGGCAAGGAGCTTGTCTGCCCGGAGTGCGGCGCGCATTTTTACGCCCCCTCCGCCGAGGAACTGGCGTTCAATTCGCAGGGTGCCTGCCAGAAGTGCGGCGGCACGGGAACGGTGCACGCCGTGGACATGGCATCGCTCGTGCCGGACGAGTCTCTTACCATCGACGAGGGCGCGGTCGCCCCGTGGAACAGCCTGATGTGGTCGCTGATGACGGACATCTGCCGGGAGATGGGCGTGCGCACGGACGTACCCTTCCGGGAGCTGACGGAAAAAGAAAAGGATATCGTGTTCCACGGCCCGGCGGAGAAAAAGCACATCTTCTACCACAATAAAAACACTGGCCAGGCCGGAGATCTGGATTTCACGTATTTCAACGCCGTCTACACCGTGGAAAATGCCCTTTCCAAGGTCAAGGATGAAAAGGGCATGAAGCGCGTGGAAAAGTTTCTGAAAGAGAGTGTCTGCCCGGACTGCGGCGGCACGCGCCTTTCCTCCGCCGCCCGCGCGCCGAGGCTGCGGGGTATTTCGCTGGACGAAGCCTGCGCCATGACGCTCTCCGAACTGGTAGACTGGGTGCAGGGCGTTCCCGGCAGTCTGCCGGAGGAGATGCGGCCCATGGCGGAGAGCATCTGCGAAGCGTTCGGGAGCACGGCAAAGCGGCTGATGGATCTGGGCCTCGGTTATCTGACGCTCGATCGCTCGGCGTCCACGCTCTCCACCGGCGAGAGGCAGCGGATGCAGCTGGCCCGCGCCGTGCGCAACCGTACGACCGGCGTTTTGTATGTGCTGGACGAGCCGTCCATCGGGCTGCATCCCTCGAACATCGTGGGGCTGACCGGCGTGATGCACGATCTCGTGGCGGACGGAAACTCCGTGATCCTCGTGGACCACGACACGCAGATACTGAAAGAAGCGGACTGGATCGTCGAAATGGGGCCCGAGGCGGGCGCGAAGGGCGGCTATGTCATCGCCGAAGGGACGATCCCCGCGATCGAAGCAAACCCCGTCTCCCAGATCGGACCGTTCCTCTCCGGGACGGCGGAAACAAGGCTGCGGCGCTGCGCGAGGAAAGAAGAGCTCTTTGCCAACGGCGCCATTCGTCTTTCGACCGCACAGATCCATACCGTGAAACCGCTGGAGATGCGTTTCCCCAAGGGGCGGCTCACCGTCGTCACCGGCATGTCCGGCTCCGGCAAGACCACAATGGTGCTGGAAAGCCTCGTCCCCGCGCTGGACGCGCACATCAACGGCAAGACACTGCCGGAGCACATCCGCAGCATCGACGCGGAGGGGATCGCGCACGTCAAGCTCATCGACGCCGCGCCCATCGGGATCAACGTCCGCTCCACAGTCGCCACCTACGCGGGCATACACGACGAACTGCGCAGAATATACGCGCAGTCTGCCGGTGCAAAGGAGCGCGGCTATAAGGCGAGCGACTTTTCCTATAACACCGGCTCTCTGCGCTGCCCCGGGTGCGACGGAACAGGCGTCGTAAGTCTCGACGTGCAGTTCCTGCCGGATGTAAACATCCCGTGCCCGGACTGCCGCGGCTCACGCTATGCCCGCAAAGCCTATGATGTAAAGCTCACGAACAAGGCGGGGGCGAGCGCGTCGCTGCCCGAGCTCATGGACATGGACGTGAACAGTGCCGTGGAGTTTTGCAAAGACCGAAAAGCCGTCAGCCAGAAGCTGGGCATTCTCCGGCAGTTGGGCCTCGGCTATCTCACGCTGGGCGAGGAAACGCCCAGTCTCTCCGGCGGCGAGGCGCAGAGGCTGAAGCTGGCCAGCGAGATCGGCAAAACGCAGACGGATTCCGTTTTCGTGTTCGACGAACCGTCCATCGGTCTGCACCCGCTCGATGTTCGGGTGCTACTCGGCGTTTTTCAGGCGCTGCTCGATAACGGCGCGACCGTTATCGTCATTGAGCACGACCTCGACGTGATCCGCAACGCGGATTTCGTGATCGACATGGGGCCCGGCGGCGGTGACGCGGGCGGGCGTATTGTGGCGGCCGGAACGCCGCAGGAAATTCAGGCCAACAAAAACAGCATCACCGGCCGGTATTTATAAGAACAGGATTCCGCAGCACATAAAAGCGGCAGAGCCATGGACACCATGGCACTGCCGCTTTGTATATCCGGGAGATGGCGGATTGCCATAAAATACGGCGGAAAAATTAGCGGAACTGCCGAACCTTTCGGGCCGCGTGCAACATTCATGCAACGGCGTTGACGCTCTTTTGCCCCTGTGATAGCATGAGAATGCACACGGTTGCATGACCAGTTTTCCTTGGATTTCCGAAGATATCCCATCGACTTCCGGCAAAAAGAAGGGCGTTTTGCGGCTGGATGTGCAAACGGTTGCATAAATGCGGGAAGGAGGGCGAATCATGTCCGTCACCATACGGGATGTGGCGAAGCTGGCCGGCGTGTCGGCGTCTACGGTGTCGCGCGTCATCAACAAATCCGCGCCGATCTCCGAGGAGACAAGCGCGCGCATCTACCGCGCGATGGAAGAACTGAAATACGTTCCCAACGATATTGCCCGCAGCTTTGCGAGCGGCAGCGCCCGCGCGATCGCCATCGCCATCAACGTTTCCGACACGCGCTCCTATGCCAACCGCTTTTTCAACAACACCGTTTTCGGCATTGAAACGGCGGCACACCGAAAGGGCTACAACTTCATCATCACGAGCGCGAACGACGAGCGCGGCGGTATGGGCTCGCTCGAAAAGCTGATATTGAGCAAGAAGATCGACGGTCTCGTGCTTCCCGTGTCGCTGCTCCAGAGCTCGGTCGTGAAGCTCGTGGAGGAGATGTCCTTTCCGTTCGTTGTCCTTGGCCGCGTGAAGCACGCAGGCAGTAAGATCAGTTGGGTGGATATCTCCAACGAGCAGGCGGGCGCGGCCTCCGTGCGGTATCTTCTCGGCAAGGGCTACCGGCGCATCGGCTTTCTTACCCGCGGGGATAAGGAGCTTTTCACGCGCGACCGTCTCGACGGCTACCGCGCGGAGCTTACCCGCGCCGGACTGACGCCCGACCCGGTCTACCGTGTCAGCCCCGCCGCGGCATTCGACGAAACGAAGCTTTACCTCAAAACGCTCTTTACGAGCGCCGCTGCGCCCGATGCTGTGATCTGCTGCGACGATAAAATGGCGCTCGCCGCGCTGCGCGGCGCGAGAGAGCTCGGCATCCGCGTTCCCGAAGGGCTCGGTATCTTGTGCTTTGACAATACCGAGGTCACGGAAATGGCGGAGCTTCCGATCTCTGCAGTGGACGTCGATACGTTTGAACTCGGGCGGATCGCCGCCGAAACGTTGTTCCGGCAGATGGAAAAGCCCGATTTCGGCGCGAGCCGGTCGCAGATCACGACAAAGGTGATCGAACGCGGCTCCACCATGAAAAAATAAAGAGGGGAGGCGCTGCCGTTGAATCTCGCGGCGATCCAATTCCGAAATACGGAAGACCACATATACCCCCGCGGCAGAAACGAACTTGCCGTCTCGGTGAGCACTGCGCGGAGAGACGCCGATACCGTCACGCTCATCTGGTGGCCGCGGTATGAGACGGAGAGATCGAGCCGCCGCGTACCGGTGAAGCGGGAGCTGCGGGACGCCTGTCTCGACCATTACCGGGCGGTCATACAAACGGACGGCATCTCCGCCTACACGCGCTACGCCCTGCTCTTTGAGAGCGGCGGCGAGACCGTCCGGCTCGGCAAAAACGGCTTTTCGGCACCGGATGACGGGGAAAACTTCTTTGAATTCCTCTGGCCGAACCCGACGGATGCGTACCGCGCACCGGACTGGGCATCGGAGCAGGTGTATTACCAGATCTTCCCCGAACGCTTCCGGAACGGCGAGGCGTCAAACGACCCGCCCGGCGCGGAACCGTGGGGCGCGCCGCCGACGCGGGAAAATTTCCAGGGCGGCGATCTTCGCGGCATCATCGAAAAGCTCGGCTACATCCGCGATCTCGGCGCAACGTGCCTGTATCTCACGCCCATATTCAAAGCGCCGTCCAACCACAAATACGACACCGTGGATTATTTCGACATCGATCCCGCCTTCGGCACGAAGGACGATCTCGCGGAGCTTGTCCGCACCGCGCACAAGCTCGGGCTGCGCGTGCTGCTCGACGGCGTATTCAACCACTGCGGGTATTACTGGCCGCCGTTTCAGGATGTTGTAAAGCATGGCGAGAGCTCGGGGTATGTCTCCTGGTTTTTTCCACAGAGCTTCCCGGTGAACGAGAAACTGGAAAACTACGACTGCGTCGGCCACTACAAATGGATGCCGAAGATCAATCTGGCGGACACCGGAGCGAGGGACTATTTCATCACGGTCGGCAAGTACTGGATACGCAATTTCCACATTGACGGCTGGCGGCTGGATGTGGCAGACGAAGCGCCCACGCAGTTCTGGGAGCACTTCTCCGACGCGATCAAAAAGGAAAACCCGGAAGCGCTTCTGCTCGGCGAAACATGGGCGGACGCGCACCGGCTGCTCGCCCCCGACCGGCTCGACAGCGCAATGAACTACCTTTTCCGGGACGCCGCCGCGGACTGGCTCGCAAAGGATCGGATATCGCCCTCGGAGCTTGATCACCGGCTCAATCGGATGCTCTCGCTCTATCCGTGGGAAACGGCGCTGCGGCTTTATAACCCGCTTGACAGCCACGATACCGAGCGCTTCCGCTGGCTCTGCCGCGACAAGTGGCGGCATGCGCTCGCCGCCGCGCTGCAAATGACGTTCCCCGGCTGCCCCGCGGTGTTCTACGGCGACGAGGTGGGGCTCTCCGGCGGCAACGACCCGGACTGCCGCCTCGCCATGGAGTGGGACGAAAAGAAGCAGGATAAAGAGCTCCTCACCCTTTACAAGACCCTTATCGGCATACGGCGGGAGTCGCCGTCCCTCCTCCGCGGGGACTTCCGCACGTGCCTTTGCGACGATATCTCCAACGTGTACGCTTTTCGCCGGGCCTGCGGCGAGGACGAAAGCCTTGTCGTTCTCAACGCCGGAAGCGAGCCGGTGAAAACGAAAATCGCCGCCGAGGGGACGTGGACGCCCCGCATCAGCGGCAGAAAACCTGTATCCTCGGAAAACGGCGGGATCACCGTTGATCTTGCGCCGTGCTCCGCGGAAATATATCAGAAGAAAGCGAAGGGACGAAAATGAAGAAGTCTACCATGAAAATGCTGGCGCTTCTCCTTCTCGCAGCAATGATGTTAGCGGCATTCACTGCGTGCGGATCGAACGAAGCGCCGAGCACCAGCCCCGTTCCGCCGGCGGAGACCACCGAAAAACCGGCGGCAGGCAGCGCAGAAACCGAACCCGTTACGATCAACTTCTGGCATCACTACAGCGCCCAGTCGGCAGAAAACGAAACTCTTATGAATGTTCTCATCCCCCGATTTGAGGAAGAGAATCCCGGGATCAAGGTCAACGCCGTCTCGCACGAGTGGGCGGACCTCCATGATAAGATCCTCATCAGCGCGCAGTCCAACACGCTGCCGGATGTGGCGCGTCTGGATATCGCGTGGGTGCCCGAGTTCCAGAAAATGGGCATCCTCACCGCGCTGGACGAGGAAATGGCCGATTTTGATTCCGTCACCGCCGATCTGCTGGAGAGCGCCATGAGCACCGGCTTTGTCTCCGGACACTACTACGCGATGGCGCTCAACACCAATACGAAGATCCTCTTCTATAACGAAAAGGCTCTCGAAGAGGCCGGTGTCGCCGTTCCCGCGACGATGGACGAATTTGTGAAGGCTGTCGCGGCGGTTTCCGGGAAAAACAGCGCCGGACAGACGGTGTGGGGTCTCAACGAGCCCGCGCTCGCCGGCTGGAACGTCCTGCCGTACATCTGGTCGAACGGCGGCGAGATCACGAACGAGGACAATACCAAGGCCAGCGGCTACATCAACAGCGAAAAGACGATTGCTGCCGTGCAGATGCTCGCGGATATGGCGAAGAACGGCGAGCTTTCCGGCTACAACAGCGGTGATATCCCGATGACCGACGGCTTCGGCACCGGCCGGTACATCTTCCTTCTCGAAGGCCCGTGGAAGACCGCGGAGCTTGCGGGCGCCTATCCCGACATGGCTTACGGCAACTGCCAGCTGCCCGCCGGGGAAGCCGGATCGATCTCCGTGCTCGGCGGCGAGGATATCGCAATGTTCAACGGCTCCCACAAGGACGCCGCGTGGAAATTCATGCAGTTTATGACGAGCCCGTTTGCCGAGGAAGAGATGGCCAAGTGCGGCCAGATCCCCGTGAACAAGACGGCGCTCGAGAGCGAGACCGTGAAGAACGCTTCCTTCGCTCCGTTCCTCGAAGCCATCACCACGGCGAAGGCCCGCCCCGCGGTCGCTTCGTGGTCGGAGATCGACAACGAGCTCACGACCGCCATGACGAAGATCCTCGTCAACGGCGCGGACGTGAAGGAAACGCTCGACGCGCTGGCGGTCACGATCGACGGCCTGCTTGCCTAAATTTAGCATAATCCTTTATATTCCGCAACAGTTTTATCATGCCCCGCCGCGTATGGCGGCGGGGCAACCGTATTCCACAGGGGAGGGATGACCATGATGCTGCGTTCCGGCAGAAATAAGGCCCAGTTCGCGGCGCTGCTCGTGCCGGGGATTATCGTTTTTGCACTCTTTACGGTCTATCCGATCGTGAAGCTCTTCGTTATGAGCTTTCTGCACTGGGATCTCGGGTCGGTATTTCAAAAGAGCTTCGCCGGACTGGAGAACTATAAGGCGGTGCTGAGCGATGAGACGTTTTTCGTTGCCTTTGAAAATACGCTCATCTATACGCTCGTCACCGTGCCGGGACAGATGGCGCTCGGCCTTCTTGCGGCGGTACTCATCCACTCCATCCCGCGTTTTCAGGTGGCGTTCCGGGTCATTTACTATATCCCGGTCATCACCTCGTGGGTCATCGTGTCGCTCGTGTTCCGGTACATATTCAACACCGAGGGCATGCTCAACTATTTCCTCTGCAACGTGCTGCACCTTACGAAGGACTATGTCCCGTGGCTGAATACCCGCTGGGGCGGACTGACGGTCGCCATGCTGCTCGGCATCTGGAAGGGCGTGGGCTGGAACCTTGTGGTGTTCCTCGCAGCGCTCCAATCCGTGCCCACGGAGCTTTATGAGGCGGCGGACGTGGACGGCTGCACCGGTTGGAAAAAATTCTGGTACATCACGCTCCCGAGCATCCGCCCGACGATCCTCTTCGCGCTCGTTATGCTCACGATCGGCGGCTTCAACGTATTCACGTCCATCAAGATGATCACCGACGGCAAGCCCATGCACCAGACGGACACGGTGCTCACGTGGATGTATTATAAGGCGTTCAGCACCGGCGAGTTCGGCTACGCCGCGGCGCTGAGCTTCATCGTGGCCGTCACGCTGATGATTCTGGCGTTTTTGCAATTCCGCGCCATGAAGCGCCAAAATAACTGAAGGAGGGGAGAGACATGAAAAGCAGAAAAAACCGCTGGAGTCTTGTACTCCGGTATATCCTCCTTCTTCTGGGCGGCGCGGTGTCGGTCATGCCGATGATCTACATGCTCTCCACGTCGCTCCGGCCGAACGGCGCGCTCTATGAGTTCCCGCCGCACTTCTTCCCGAAGCTCAGCGAGATCACGCTGGAAAACTACCGGTACATTTTCGCGCAGGAGAAATTTTATCTCAATTTCATCAACAGCGTCGTCGTGGCGGTCATCACGATCGTTCTTGCGGCGATTATCGCCTCGGCGCTCGCGTACTGTCTGGCGCGGTTTGAGTTTCCGGGAAAGAAGCTCTTATTCGCGCTTGTTATCGGCATGATGATCATCCCCGGCACAACGCTCATCATCCCGCAGTTTCAGCTCGCGTCGTTTTTCGGCATCACGAACAGCCTCGCGGGACTTATCCCGTTCTATGTCGCGTGGGTCATCCCGTTTTCCACGTTTATGATCAAAAGCTACATCGAGAGCATCCCGCGGGAGTTTGACGAGGCGGCGTATGCCGACGGCGGGAGCGTGTTCACGGTGTTCTTCCGCATCATACTGCCGCTCGCCAGCCCTGCCATCGCGTCGGTGAGCATCTTCAACTTCCTCACCGCGTGGGAGGAATTTACCTGGGCCATGACCGTCATCAACGATAATGCCAAGCGCACGCTTCCCATTGCCATCTCCGGCTTTTTCGGCCAGCACCAGTTCACACAGTGGGGCTATGTGTTCGCCATGTCCGTGGCGAGCCTTGTGCCGGTGCTCATCGTGTTCATCCTCTGCCAGAAGTACTTTGTCTCCGGCTTACAGGCCGGCGGACTCAAAGGCTGAAGAATAATTATGTAAACTAAATACCCCGAAGAGGATCCTTCGGGGTATTTCAGTCTGTCAAAAAAACCTCGCAGAGTTTGCGCCCGCAGG
>DPHR01000031.1:2703-7882 GCA_003522945.1 Clostridiales bacterium | reverse complement strand
CAAAAATACTTTTTTGACACGCTCAAATGCCCCGAAGAGGATTCTTCGGGGCATTTGCTGTATAATCCGTTTGTAACCTTTGGCATGCTTCGATTGTTTTATTGATGAAGGGCCTTTCAGAAAGAGGAATCATGCATGAAACCAGAGACAAGCGTGGTCGTGGAAAAGTATAAGGACAGCCTGTTTTCCGCGGCGTTCAATGTCTGCGCGAACGCTGCGGATGCGGAGGACGTTGTTCAGGATACGTTTATCCGCTACCACACGACAAACACGCAGTTTGCCGACGAGCAGCATATCCGCGCATGGCTGCTCCGTGTGGCGATCAACAAGGCGAAAAATGTGACGATGTCCTTCTGGCGGCGCAGGGGCGTACCGCTGGAGGATTATGCGGAAACGCTCGCCTTTCCGTCGCCGGAGGCGGGCGGCCTGTTTGAAAAGGTTATGAAGCTGCCGGAAAAGTACCGGATCGTGATCCATCTCTTTTACTATGAGGATTACTCGGTGCGGGAGATCGCCGGGATACTGCGCATCACGGAAGCAAACGTAAAGGTGCGCCTTTCCCGGGGGCGCAGGCTGCTGAAAGAAGCATTACAGGAGGTTTGGACAGATGAATAACGGAGAACTCTATAAACAGGCGTTCGGCGCGCTGCGCGCGCCGGAGCATATTTCCCTTACAGCGGAAAAAGAGGCGGGAAGGAAAACCTTCCGTCCGGCGCGAAAGCTCGTACTGGTCTGCGCCTGCACGGTGCTGGCGCTCGGCCTTGCCGTGACAGCATACGCCTGTGGCGGGCAGATCTTCGGCCATGTTTTCGGCTGGGGGAATAATATGGAGGTCACGACCGGCATTGACGAAAACGGCGAAAGCTACAACGAGGTGCGTCTCCACACGGAAAATCTGACGCCGCCGGTCGTGCAGCGCGGCGGCAGGATGATCTTCATCGTCAATAACGAGTCGATCGACATCACCGGCGAGCTCTCGCCGACGAAGGCGTTCCGCTATGACTATACGGACACGGACGGCAATACGCACGTCTGGCTCGTTGGTCTTGTTTCCGATGACACGGCAAATTACGGCTACGCGGAGTATATAAAGCGCTCCGACGGAACATGGCTCGGCGGATGCTCCGTCGGAGTCAGTCTCGACGCGGACGGACGCTCCTCGGCGCTCTGGCTCGAATCGGCCAAGCAGGAGCTGAATATCCACTGGTAACAAACCGCCGGCATATCGCACGCTGCGATATGCTGGCAGTTTACATAATGATATCAATATTGTCGATTCAGCCGCCGGCTGCATCCTGCTGCTGCGTATCGATGGATACGCCGCCCATGCCAAGCGTTGTTTTGATTCCGATGCCGGAATACTCCGCCCACGATAAAAGTGTGCTCCATAATTCCGCAAGCGGAGGGGAGAGCAGAGAACGGATCGTCAGGCGGCCAGTGAAGCCGGGGATCACTGTTTCCTTTAACCGGAAGCCGGTCGAGCGAAGCGCATAGTCCGAAATGCGCAGCCCGTCCGCCAGCATTTGAAAGGCGTCGGGATCGTCCAACGGATATTCGGGGACAAACCGATTCCATTGGTTTATAAGGCTTTGAACGATCAGCCGTTCCTGCGGAAAAATGACATACCGCTTTGCCTGCTTAAAGGAGGCGGGGGAGTGAAAGAGGATGGTCGTGCGGGACACATCCCGCCGGCGGCTTTCGAGTATCAGATCGTGCGCATCCTTTACGGCGCTGTGCGTTTTTGTCTGCAGGAGGATCGTGCCGTGGTGGAGCGAAACGGTTTCGGCCGTATCCAGAATTGGCGCAAAGAGGTCGTGCGCCATTTCATTGAGAAGAGAGACAGACCAGACCGTCGTCTTTGCAGAAGGATCGTATCGCAGAAACTGCGATATGGGATGTTCGCCCTGCGCATGGAGCGCGTCGGCGTGGCTGGGGCTTAAAGAGGAGAGGAGCCACGCATACAGCCGGTAGGCCTGGCTGCTGAAAACCGGCGTACCGTCGGTCGAGGCGACCGTGAAATTATACTGGGAGATCAAGAAATGCTCACCTCACACAGGCCGTAAGGGTACAATTTTCCGCGATACTGCGCATATTTCATGGTACGGGGCGATATGCCGATTTCTCTGTCGCGGTCGTGGCGGTGCTTTTGAAAAGCGCGGATCTGCGAAAGAACGCTGATCACTTCGTCCAGAGCAGCCGACTCTCCCAGATAGGGATATGTTAGTGTCTTCGTGGGATAACCGGCTCCGCCGCCGAGCAGGAGCGCATCCTGATAGGATACATCGGCAGCGTTCCGCGGTAGTGTGAAATGCTTCAGCCAGCAGCTTTCATAGAATCTGTCAAATCGGCGGATGGCGCCCAAAAGACTTTCGCCGGTGATCGCCGGATCAACGACAGAACGATCCAGCGTCAGCTTGAACCGCAGCTCGGTTCCGGGACGGATACACTCACGGCAGAGATTGATGCGGTGTGTTTCTCCGTGTATGTCCGCATCGACCTTCCCGGCCAGCATCATAGCTTCGTCCGATACCGGCAGACTGTCCGAAAGACGGATCCCCTGGAACATGCTGTTGACGGCGTCGTTGACGGCGACCCCGTCGCGGTCTTTTTTGAGCGAGAGCGTGTTTATATAGTCCCCCTCAAAGCCTTTGCTGTGAAGCCGGGCCGCGGTATGGCCTTCCGGACCTTCCCGCAGAACGGCGTCTGTTAAAAAGGCGGTCCGGATCGCGCCCTTGAGACTGCTGCCGGGGACATATACGCAATCGTTTCCGTCGCGGACAAAGGCGAAAATCTCTTTCAGCGAATGGGAAGCGTCCAGCGCATCGCCGGTATCAATGGTGCAGCGGGAAAGTGAGAGAATCTCCTGCAGGGTGAGACGACAGTCCGCGGTGAGAAACTGATACAGATCCGTCTGCGCTCCAAGCATAAACGTTTCGTATTGGTCGATCCGGTTTCGCTCGACAAGGAGCCGAAACAGCCGGTGCTCATCCAGCAGCAGGACCCTGGACTGCGGGGAGCGGGTGACCCTCGGAGAGAGAAAGACGTATTCCTTTTTGACATAGCTCTTTCCGCTGCCGATGAAAAGCGGCGCGCGGGTCGTCAGCCGGACGTCGTATACGTCGAGGTGCTCGCTGCGTATCATAGATCCACCCCCAGAAAGATCGGCCGCGAATAGCGATAAACCGGATGGTTCCCATGCTGGCCGACATCAAAAAGACCGCCGTTGAAGCGTTTGCCGACGACTGCGCCGGACGAGAGAAAATACTGCGTCTGCTTCTTTTGCGGTGCGGCAGCATAGGAGTCCGACTGGACGAATCCGCCGCGGCGGACAAGCTGAAAGGACGCCGAAGGGATGACCGCATCCAGCTCGCTTTCCGCAGGTAGGCAGCTCGTGAGAAGCAGATAGCGGTCAGCATCCGTGTGCAGCGCGGACGAGAGCCATTCGGTCTCGTCGTCAAACGGATCATCCAGATAAACCAGATCGTCCAGATGAAAGGCGCCGAAGCCGGAACTGGTTTTTCCGCCGATGCCGGAATATCCGAGCATAGTTACCAGATACTCCAACCATGACGCATCCTCTTCCCGGCATTCGGCGATAAACCAGAGACCGCAGTCATCATCAAAGCGAAACGCGCCGACCTGATAGGGAACAGCGTCCTCACTGTCAGAAACGGCTGCGCGCGTGCGCTCCACAAGGCGGCCGAAGCGGTCATCGTCCTGCGGGATGAACGTCTCTTCGCCTCGCAGCGAGGCGGTGAACGCGTTCATGGCGGAAACGGGGATCCATTTCAGTTTTTTTACTTTCTTGCGCAGCTCGGGAGAGATGTCCGAAGCGCTTTCCGCGGAGAAGCATGGCTTCGGAAGAAAGAGCGTATCCCCGCGCCAGGGCATGGCGTCGCTGAAACGCAGGCATTCGTTCTGGACGCTCTTCACAAGGCGGTCCAGCTCATCGCCCGCCGTATGGCACAGAGCGGAAAACAGCGTGTCCGCGCGGAAAAAGTCCTCGGAGGTGTACAGGGAAAGCGCGCTGTCCGACGGGCCAAAGTGGACCGGCGCGTCAAAAGCGAGCTTAAACAGCAAATAGCTCATAGTTTTCGACCTCAGCGAAGAGCTGCTTCAGCGCCGAGATATCCGTCGCTGTGTCCATGGGAGTGAAGCGGAAATTCCGGAAGCTCACGCGCCCGCTCCCGCGCGACCCGTGGCCGCCGAGATAGTCAAGCTACAGCAGACGAAATCCCTTGGCCAGAAGCGTCATATCATCAAGAAACGTTTCGGGATCGCGTACCTCGTAAACGATGTTCACGCCGAAGCAGACGCCGGGATTCACACGCTCGATCTGCCGGGGATTGGCGACGGCATTTTGGCGGTTGATGGCGTTTTCAAATTTCACCTCGGTAACGCCAACAGCGGAGAACTCTTCCTCATTGCGGATAAAACAGTCGGAAAACTGCAGACGCGCAGCGACCGGCGGCTCTGCGCTGCCGAACAGACGGCGGATGGCCGGATCGTCCTTATCATAAACCGGCATATTCTCGATATCGCGGCTGAGACTTCTGGCCAGCAGTGTGCGGAGCTTCCCTTTGAGACTGCTGCCCGGAACGATCGGCAGACCGGTGCGCGCATCGCGCACGACCGGCTTATCGACGGCGCCGATCGCGGAAAAGGTGCTCGATCCACCAATGTGCATGCCGGTGAGAACAACAAGATCGCATTTTAAAAGAATTTTTCCGTACATCTCTCTCAATCCTTTCCGCCGTAATAACGATGGTACGCGACCAGCGCTTCCATATAGTGTGCAAAGTTCAGAAACGCCTTGCGGTCGAGCCCGATGCCTTTGATGTATTGCAGGAGCTTCGCCTGCTCCACAAAGTTTTTGACTGCGCTGTCGCGTCCGGCTTCGTATGCCGTGCGCACGCGCATCATGCCGAGCTTTGCCGCGCTGTCCGGCAGCAGCTCTTTCTCGGCGGTGCGCAGCTTTTCAACATTATAAATATCGCTGACAAGACTCAGAAGGTTTCGGATCTTGCTCGTGGTGATCTTCTCGCGCTGCTGGCTGATCTCACCCATGATCTTCTCGGCCTGATCCACATAGTCCTTCGGCAGCGTCTCCGGCCGGATCTCCGGCGGCGGAGCGGGACGGCTGTAATCCTGCCGCGGCGTGCCGCGGCCCGGATCGTTG
>DPHR01000031.1:1746-2459 GCA_003522945.1 Clostridiales bacterium | reverse complement strand
GGGGGCCGCTGCCGCCGTAGCCGCCATAGCTTCGGTTATTGTTGTATGCCATTATTCCGTATCCCCCTCTCGGTTCTCATAAACGTGAATATAGATCGCGGTGATCAGCTGCTTTCGCTGCGCGGCGTCAAGCGCCCACGCATACATCTTCTCCGAAAACTCTTTATAGCCCCGATACGCCGGTGAGGATACCGGCGGCGCGAGCCTCGCCAGAAGATACGCATAGCGGGCCAGCGCGAGCTTTCCATCCCGCTCCGCTGAGCGAAGAAGATCAACGATCCGGTAAAGGAAGGAATTCCCGCGCGCGGCATCGTCGGAACAGAAGAACCGGGTCAGCAGGGCGCATTTCGTGCCGAGCACGTTTTCAGAAAATTCCTCCCAGTGGTATGTATGCTCCAGAAACGGGTCAAAGAGCGCTATGGCGTCCTTCCCCGGCTCGCCTTTTGCCCGGTCTTCGAGCTCACCGGCGCGTTCGGCGGCCAGACGGATCGGATAACTGTCGTCCGTCACGCAGAGGCCGCCGCTGATCGTGAGCGAGCCGCAGGAAAACTGCCGGAGGGCGGCGCGGATGCGGAGACACGCCTCCAGCGTGTCGTTCCATGCGCCGACGAGGAAAACGTCGTCGCCGCCCGAGTAAACGATCGTGACGGCCAGCGGCCGCTTCCCGCCGTGTTTTCCGGAGAGAACGTCGTTGATGTAGCACTTGAAAAACA
>DPHR01000031.1:670-1580 GCA_003522945.1 Clostridiales bacterium | reverse complement strand
CGTTGATGTAGCACTTGAAAAACAGTGACATCTGCCGCGAGAAGGCCGCGGTGCGCGAAATGGTTACATAGTGCTGCGTCTCCGCCGCCGTTGCGCGGCCGGGGCGTTCATAGCCGGAAACGAAGCTGCGGCCGAGATCGTCCACGTCCATACGGCATACGCCGAGACGGCGCACGCCGGAAGCGTTCTGCGCCAGCTCGTCCATCCGATTGCTGAAAGCATAATCGCCGACGTACAGCCGCGTGCTGTACCGAAGGCCGGTAAACGCCCGGTTTTTGGAATAGATCCTGCGCACGGCCGCTCCGCTGTCCAGACGGAGACGGGCCGTTTTTTCGTCGGTCAGCAGAATGTACGCGTACCCGTCCGGCGTTGGAAGAGCAAAGTCATGCTCCGCGTCTTCGCCTGTTCCGACGAAATACACGTCTTTCGTCTGGATCTTTTCGGAAAGCGCCGCAAAAAGACGGCACCACGGGCAGCGCCCGTCGATCAGATCGTCCGTCCGCCCGCACACTTTGCATTCGCGCCCCGAGGCGGGCGTCGGCCGGTTCAGCCGCCGGAGATCGCCGGCGCTGTACCGGTGCATTTTGTGGCGGGAGACGGCGGCGGAAACGCGGCGGAACATGGCCTTGTAGGGCGCGTCTTCCGCCGGCGTGTTGGTCAGGTCGTTCCCGCTGCATTCTGTCCAGCCGTGCGCGAGAAAGAGCGAAACGCCGAACTCCCCGGAAAGCCATGCGTTGAACCGCTGATTCCACGCGCTCAGCGCCGCCTTGACGCTCTCGGTGTTGGGCAGAAGAATGTAGCAGTGTCCGCCGCCGCTGTAGAGCAGATTCGTCCGGCTCACGCCGCAGGCGAGAAGGAGCTCGTCCGCATAGTGCTCCATGAGCAGCTCCAGAAAGAACGACCGGCTGCG
>DPHR01000031.1:0-507 GCA_003522945.1 Clostridiales bacterium | reverse complement strand
CTCCAGAAAGAACGACCGGCTGCGGAGAGAGCGGAGCGCCTTGTCGGAAGCCACGGTGTACAGAAATTTCTGTATGCCGGAAATATCCGCCGAATACAGCAGAAAAGCGTTTTCCTTCCGAAAAGCGGCCTCTTCCAGAAAGAGCCGCTTTTTATAATTTCTCTCTCCGGAGCTCAGCAGATATTCGCTGATGCACGCGCCGATGGCCGCCGTGGTCTTCAAATGGTCGTAAAGCGATATATCCGGGCTTTCTCCGGCGCAGGTGCTTGAGGGAAACATGCTCGTATAGCTCTCCAGCAGGCAGAGCAGCGAATCGACCCACGCATCTTCGCGCGGCAGCTCAGCCAGCCTCCGGCGCAGAGCTTCCGCGGCGGCCTGATACGGTTCGGCGCTGAGCGCCGCGGCGTGACGCTCCGGCATGCGGAGCGTGCCGTCCTGCGGATACGGCGCGATGGAATGATCCGGGTGCTCTCCGTTGAGATGCGTGAAAACGCTTGCGAGCGGCAT
>DPHR01000061.1 GCA_003522945.1 Clostridiales bacterium | reverse complement strand
TATTCTTGACGAGGAGAATCCGGAAGATACCTCTGCACTTGACCAAAGTTCCCGTGATTTTCTGGATGCGGCCATCCGTGACTACAACGGGATGTTCCACACCAACTATTCCACAGACGGGGACAAATTCCAGAATTACTATAAGGATGTTTCCCTGCGGATGAAGAACAAGGAACTTGACCTGCTGATCGTGGTCAATATGTTCCTGACCGGCTTCGACGCCACGACGCTGAATACGCTGTGGGTGGATAAAAACCTGAAAATGCACGGGCTGATTCAAGCATATTCCCGCACCAACCGGATTCTCAATTCCATCAAGGTGTTCGGCAACATCGTTTGCTTCCGCAATCTGCAAAAGCGTACCGACGATGCAATTTCTCTGTTTGGCGATAAGGAAGCGGGCGGTATCGTCCTGATGCGTGGCTATAAGGATTACTACTTTGGCTACGAGGATGCCGACGGAAAATATCACCCAGGCTACCAAGATATGATTGAGGAATTGACAACGAAATTCCCGCTGACAGAGGAACGCATTACCGGCGAACAGCGGCAGAAGGAGTTTATCGTTTTGTTCGGTGCGATTCTGCGTATGCGCAACCTGCTGACTTCCTTTGACGAATTTGTCGGAAATGAGATTTCGAGCGAGCGAGACTTCCAAGACTACCTCGGCCGCTATCAGGACCTGCGGGATGAATGGAAGAACCGCAAACCCGGCGGCGAAAAAGAGGACATCACGGACGATATTGTCTTTGAAATCGAACTCATCAAGCAGATCGAGATCAATATTGACTACATTCTGATGCTCGTCCAAAAGTATCACAATTCCCACTGCGACGATAAGGAAATCCTTATTACGATCCAGAAGGCAGTGGATGCAAGCCCCGAATTGCGCAGTAAGAAGGCACTGATTGAAACCTTTATTGCAGGTATTAATGATGTGTCGGATGTGATGCTGGAATGGCGCACTTTTGTTGCAGAGGAAAAGGAACACCAGCTTGCCACAATTATCCAAGAAGAGAATTTGAAAGATGAGGAGACCCGCCGTTTTATGGACAGAGCGTTCCGTGACGGCTCTGTCAAAACGACAGGCACAGACATCGACAAGCTTATGCCGCCGATCTCCCGTTTCGGCGGCGGAAACCGCGCAGTAAAGAAGCGGACAGTCATTGAAAAGCTGACGGCGTTCTTCGACCGCTTTTTCGGAATCGGATAAGCACCTTTTTAGCTGATGCATTATTTTGAAAAAGCTGCATGTCTCCATTAAAGGATTTTGCCCCCCGAAATCCCGCAAATCTTTTTTCTCCTTTTATTGCTTTAAATCGACTGGCGTGGTAATATATTCATATTCTACTATCCTACCAAGAGAGTTGGAAAGAACATGAAGAGAGAAAACTTCAATTCGCGCATCGGGTTCATTCTTGTGAGCGCCGGATGCGCCATCGGCATCGGAAACGTATGGAAGTTCCCATATCTGGCCGGTCAGAACGGCGGTGGGTATTTCGTCCTCTTTTATCTGCTGTTCCTCGTCATTATGGGCATCCCCGTGATGACGATGGAGCTGGCCGTCGGCCGCGCGAGCCGGAAGAGCGCCGTTCTCGGCTACAAAGCTCTTGAGCCCGCCGGGAGCAAATGGCACTGGCACGGCTGGGCGTGCGTCATCGGCTGTCTGCTGCTGATGATGTACTATACCACCGTCTCCGGCTGGATGCTCGCCTACTTCTTCAAGTTCGTCTCCGGCGCGTTCACGACCGTCACAGTGGAAACGTCTGACAGCGTGTTTGCCAACATGCTCGGCAACCCCGTGGAAATGGGCATTTTCATGGCGATCACCGTGGCGGGCGGCCTGCTTGTGTGCTCCGGCGGCGTGCAGAAGGGTCTCGAAAAGGTCACGAAGATCATGATGGTGTGCCTCCTGGCGCTCATCGTCGTGCTTGCCGTGCACAGTCTGACGCTCTCCGGCGCGGCCAAGGGCATTGATTTCTATCTGCGCCCGAACATGGACACGATCCGCTCCGTCGGCATTTTCAACGTCATCACGAACGCCATGAATCAGGCGTTCTTTACGCTCAGTCTCGGCATTGCCGCCATGGAGATCTTCGGCAGCTACATGCATGACGACCACACTCTCACCGGCGAAGCGGTGCGCATCTGCGCGCTGGACACATTCGTGGCGATCATGGCCGGTCTCATCATCTTCCCCGCCTGCTTCAGCTACAATGTGGAGCTGGACCATGGCCCCGCGCTCATTTTTATGACGCTGCCCAAAATCTTCCTCGACATGCCCGGCGGCCGCGTGTGGGGCTCGCTCTTCTTCCTCTTTATGACGTTTGCGAGCTTCTCCACCGTGACGGCGGTCTTTGAAAACCTGATCGCGAGCGCGTGCGACAACTGGGGCTGGAGCCGCAAAAAGTCCGTCGGCATCGTCGGCGCGGTGCTCTTTCTTGCCAGCATCCCGTGCGTTCTCGGCTATAACGTCTGGAGCGGCTTCCACCCGATGCCCGGCAAGGACATTCTCGATTTTGAAGACTTTCTCGTCAGCTCCCTGCTGCTGCCGATCGGCTCGCTTGTCTATCTGCTGTTCTGCGTGAGCAAGCGCGGCTGGGGCTTTGATAAGTATCTTGCCGAGTGCAACAAAGGCACGGGCATCAAAATGTCCCCGAAATTCAAAGTTTACTTCCGGTACATTCTGCCGATCCTTATCATTATAATTCTGGTCGTCGGGCTTGTGCCCCTGTTCCGGTAAGGGGGTAGTCGCATGGCATCAAGTTATTACAAGCCCTGCCCGGAGCTGGTCCGGTGTGACGAGCTGATCGAAAAATACTGGGACACGGAGCAGTACGATAAGTGCTTCGCCGGTCATCTGGAGCTTGCCGAAAAGGGCTATCCCCTCGCCGAATGCCAGGTCGGGTACTTCTACTACCGCGGGCTCGGCGTGGAAAAGGACCTCGCCAAGGCGCTTTACTGGACGCAGCGCGCCGCCGAACACGGTGACCGCGACGGGCAGTACAATCTCGCCACACTTTATGAAACCGGCGAAGGTGTTGCGAAGAACATGGACGAGGCCAAGCGCTGGTATCTTCTCGCCGCGCAGCAGAAGCACCGTGAGGCGATTGCCAAATGCCGGAAGTTGAAAATTATGTAAATTTAATTATGTAAATTTATAAACTTAAAAGACAGCGCCCTGCAAAAAGCAGGGCGCTGTCTTGGTTTACATAATTTAAACACCAAGATACTTTTTCTGCTCGTCGGTGAGCGTATCAATGGTGATGCCGAGCGTGGAGAGCTTTTTGCGGGCGATGGCGTCGTCGATCTCGTGCGGGACGCGGATGACGCCGGGGTGAAGCTCCGCGCGGTGGTCGGCAAGATATTTGGCGCTCATAGCCTGCACCGCAAAGCTCATATCCATGATCTCCGCCGGATGGCCGTCGCCGGAGGCGAGATTCACGAGCCGCCCCTCCGCCAGCACGAAGAGCGTTTTCCCGTTCGGGAGGACGTAGCCCTCGATGTTATGGCGCGCCTCGTAGTGCTCCGCGGCCATTTCGCGCAGCGCCGCCACATTGACCTCCACATCGAAGTGGCCGGCATTGGAGAGGATCGCGCCGTCCTTCATCATGGGGAAGTGACGCGCGGAGATCACATCGTCGCAGCCCGTGACGGTAACGAAAATGTCGCCGCGTTTGGCCGCCTCGTCCATCGGGAGGACGGTGAAGCCGTCCATGTGCGCTTCGATCGCGCGCACGGGGTCGACCTCCGTGACGATGACCCGCGCGCCGAGACCGTGCGCGCGCATCGCCACGCCCTTGCCGCACCAGCCGTAGCCGCAGACCACGACCTCCTTGCCCGCGACGATGAGGTTCGTCGTGCGCATGATGCCGTCCCAGACGCTCTGGCCGGTACCGTAGCGGTTATCGAAAAGGTGCTTGCAGTCCGCGTCGTTGACGAGCATCATCGGAAAACGCAGCTCCCCGGCGCGGTCCATCGCCAGCAGGCGCAATATACCGGTCGTCGTCTCCTCGCAGCCGCCGATGACCTGAGAGATAAGCTCCGGATACTTCGTGTGCATCCGGTGGACGAGATCGCCGCCGTCGTCGATAATGATGTTGGGCGCCGTTTCGAGCACGGCGTCGATTGCGCTCTGGTACTGCTCCGCGGTCGCGCCGTGGACGGCGCAGACGTGCATCCCGCCCGCGGCGAGGGCCGCGGCAACGTCGTCCTGCGTGGAGAGCGGGTTGCTGCCGGTGACGTGCATTTCCGCGCCGCCCATTTCCATGACGCGGCAGAGCCACGCGGTTTTCGCTTCCAGATGCACCGAGAGCGCCACGCGCAGCCCGGCGAGAGGCTTCGTCTCGCGGAAGTCCTCCGCGATGGCTGCGAGCACCGGCATATGTCCCGCCGCCCAGCGGATCTTCTTTTCGCCCTCCGGCGCGAGAGTGATATCGGCAATATGGTTTTCGTACATGGCTGTACTCCTTTTATGTATTATGCGTTTATCTTATCATCCCGCCACGCATCGCGCAACCGAAAAAATCGGAGCCGGTCAAAAGCGACCGGCTCCGATTTTTCAGAGATGCGCCAGATGCAGGGCAAACCACGCGATGACCCCGGCGATGGCGCCCGCCGCGGCATAGAGCGGCGCACGCAGCCGGGCAAAGAGCTTGCCGGTCGTTCGTTTTCCGCCGCCGAGATAGCTGTTCGCCGCGGCGCGCGCTTCGCGCAGCACGTCCTTTTCGCTCACGCCGGACTGACCGGCAAAATCCTCGCGGATGATGAATATGGCCTGCTCGAATATTTTCGGGTCCGGCGATTTTACGACGATGACTCTTTTGGAGATTCCTTTGACCACGGGGAACTCTTCCTCCTCCCGGCAGCGGTTCTTCTCCAAGCATAACCGGTTTTTGCCATCCTTATTCGGTTTGCGGCCCACTTTTCCAAACCGCAGCCAGCCGCGCCGCAGACGCTCTCTTCCGCTCATTTGCGCTCCTCCAGCCGGATGGCAAGGACGGTCATGTCATCCTTGTAGCCGTAGCGCTCGCCCGCCTCGTGGACGACGCTGCGGGCCAGAGCCCGCATATCCGTGCCGTCATCGTCGAGCAGAATACGCCGCAGCCACGCATCATCCTCCCGCGTCACAACGCCGTCGCTTGCGATAACAGCGAGCGCGCCGGGCCGGATGTGCAGCCGCACGACGTCCGGCGGCTCGCCCTCTCCTGCGAGTACGCCCGCTGCCATCGTCATGCCCTTGACGCGGCGGACATTGCGGCCGCTGCGGATGTACGAAGGCGCGGCGCCGTATTTATAAAACCCCGCCTGACCGGTGAAGAGGTCGATGCACATGAGGTCAACGGCGGCATAGCCCCAGCTCTCGCTGCTTTTTAATAGCATAACGGAGTTCAGTATCTTCATCGCCGTGGCGGGTTCTACACCGGAGCGGAGGAAGCGCTCTAAAATACGCACCGCCGAGATGGATTCCTTCGCCGCCTGCTCGCCGCTGCCCATACCATCCGAGAGCAGCACACACAGCACGCCCTGCTCGGTTTTGAAATACGTCCCCCGGTCGCCGGAGACCGGCTCTCCCTCCTTTTTCACCGCCGCCACGCCGACCGACACGGCAAGAGGTTCGGCCTCCAGCAGAACAAGACGCGTATCGTTCTGGTTGAACGACGCCGGGCGGCACATGCGGACGCCCAGCGCATCGGATACCTCCTGCATATAGTCCGCTTCCCGAAAGAGGATCGGAAGTCTCGCACTCTCGATCACGGCGCGGAGCCGCCCCGTCGGGTCGCGGAAGACGGATACCTCCGCGTCGATATCGAGCGAGTTGAGATACCTCACAAGACGCCGCTCGGCGATCGTGTCCGAGCCGTTCGCGCAGCGCAGATCCTCGCTGATCGCGTCGAGCACCCCGGCGAGATACCGGTACTGTCCGTAAGCCGCCATGCGGTTTTCCCGCAGCCGTGAGCGGAGCTGCCGCCGGTAGATGAGCGCACGGAGCTCGGAATTGACCGCTGCGGTGAAAGGCGCAGAGCTTTTGCACTGCTCCCGAAAGCGCGCCGGAAGATCGGCGAGCTCCAGATGCCCCCGGCGGCGCATGGCAGCGGTGGCGTCGTTCAGGAGCGTGAGCGTATCCATATAGTTTTCCTGCCAGCACTTTTCCTTTCGCGGGCAGCGGACGCAGACCTCCTCCGCGGCGCGGTCGTACACGGTGGCGACGTCGGCGTCGTTTTCCTTGCTCTCTGCGCTGCGGCGCACCGTTTCGTACAGTTCGCGGAACGCATCCGCAAGAGCGCGCGTCCGAGCGGCGGTGTACCTGCGCACGCCGCTCTCGCCCTCGCCGAGAGCGGGACGCTGCACCATGGAGACGATGAACGTCATCGTCTTGGCCGGAAGCACAAAGAAGATCACGGAAGCGCAGAATGCCTCGTACAGTGCCGGGAGGCAGGGGTTCGCCTCCCAGTTCCAGAACACGGCGAGCGTGTTTGATGCGAGGAAGACCAGCAGAAACACAAGCCGTCCCTGCCGCTTGAGGACGCCCGACATCAGTCCCGCGAAGCCGTAGCAGATCGTGAAGATCGGCGTTGCGGGGGATGCGAGATCCATCGACAGCCCGGTGATGACGCCGATGAGCGCACCCTCCGCCGCGCCCGCGCCGAACGAGGAGACCATAACGCACAGCACCGCCGCCACACGGCCAAGACAGAGAACGTCCATGATCGTGACGCGCGCGAGCGCCATCAGCGCGCAGCAGAGGATCAGCACACCGCCGGCTTCCCGCCGCAGCTCCTCCCGCTCCAGCCGCAGCCGCTCGGCGGTGAGCGCCATATGGAAGAGATACGCCGAAAGCCCCGTGAGCACGACCTCGGTAGCGAGATCGACCGCTACGGAGAGCTGCAAAAGATTATCAAAGGCGTTCAAAGCGCCGGTAGCGCCCATCACGGCGGCGGCGACGGCGGGCATAAACCACGACCGGTGCGCGATCGCCGTTTCCCGCAGGAGAAAGGCCGTTGTAAACACGAGCACGAGCGCCGCCATATACCGCAGCCCCCACGCGAGCGAGCCGGAGACAAGATAC
>DPHR01000041.1 GCA_003522945.1 Clostridiales bacterium | reverse complement strand
ACCGCTTCGCGCAGCGCGTCGATGCTGCCCGTAAGACTCTCGCCGAAGGCGCGCAGCGCCTCCGCGTCGGCAAGGAAGCCCTCGTTTTCCATTTTGGCAAGCACCGCGCAGAGCGGCAGCTCGATCTTTGTAAAAAGCTCCTCCATCTGCGTCTCGCGCAGCTTCGGGAGCATAACTTCCTCGAGCGCCGCGACGCTCGCCGCGCGCGAGGCCATCTCGCCGAGCCGGTCGGCGAGCGATTTCCCCTCCCCGCCGGAGAGGTCGAGCATGAGCTGATCGCCGCTGTCCGCCGCGCCGGACGAGGTATGCGGCGTGAAGCCGCAGTAGGCGAGCGTGAGCTTTTCGATCTCGTATCCGGCGGCGGTCGCGTCGAGAAGATACCCGGCGAGCGCGCTGTCAAACACCCAGTTTTCGAGCGCGTCCACACCTCGCGCGAGCAGCGCGCGCTGCAGATTCTTCACGTCGTGCCCCGCCTTGCGGCGCTCTGGCGCAAAGAGCAGCGCGAGCGCCGCGGTATAGCCGTCCCGGTATGCCTCCGGCGTCAGAAATACCGCGAGCGCGTCATTTTCGGAAACGCTGAAATGCGCGAGCGTCTCGCCGCTTTCGGCATCAAACCAGTAATAGGCGACGGCGTCCCCCGCCCGCTCCAGCGCGGCGCGGAGATCTTTTTCCGTTTGCGGCGTCACGCTCTCGCATGTGCCCTCAAATACGGTCTCTTCCTTTTTCTCCTCCGCGGCTGGCTTCAGGCCCCACTTTTCAATGAACTTCTGGAAGCCGAGACGCTGAAAGATTGCATACGCCGCGCCGCCGTAGTCTGCCGGGCGGCGAAGCTCGTCGGGGGAAATATCGATGGGCGCCTTGCGGTCGATCGTGGCGAGATAGTACGAATCCTCGGCGCTCTCTTTGCCGTTTTCGAGCTTTGTGCGCAGCGAGGCGCGGATGTCGGGATCGCTGATATGCTCGTACACGCCCGCGAGCGAGCCGTACTTCCGCACAAGCTCGAGCGCCGTCTTCTCCCCCACGCCGGGGACGCCGGGGATGTTGTCGCTCGTGTCGCCCATGAGGGCCTTGAGATCGACCATGTGCGGCGCGTCAAAGCCGTATTCCTCGCGGAAGCGCTCGGGCGTATAGTTGACGGTCTCGGTCTGGCCCATACGCGTTTTGACGTTGAGCACGCGCACATGCTCACCCACGAGCTGCAAAGCGTCCTTATCGCCGGTGACGACGACGCACTCCCAGCCCTGCTCCGCTCCGATGCGGCTCACGGTGCCGAGAAGATCGTCCGCCTCCCAGCCGGAGAGCTCGCGCCGCTCGATGCCGAGCGCGTCGAGCACGTCCTTCAAAACCGGCATCTGCGCGGCGAGATCGTCCGGCATGGGCTTGCGCGTCGCCTTATACGCCTCGCTGTGCTTGTGGCGGAACGTCGGCTCGCGGCGGTCGAACATGACGCAGAGCGCGTCGGGCTTTTCGTCGTCGAGCAGGCGCTGCAATATATTCAGAAAGCCGAAAACGGCGTTCGTCGGCGTGCCGTCGGGCGCGGAGAGCGGGCGCACGCCGTAATAGGCGCGATTTACGAGGCTGTTGCCGTCGATGAGCATCAGTTTTGGCATAGAGTTTCCTCCTTAAGTTCCTTGGCAAGCGGGCGGTACACGGTGAGCATAAGCGTTGTGAACGCCGCGCCCCCGCCGAGCAGATCGCTGATCGGCTCGCTCCAGTACACGCCGTCCGCCCCGAGACCGAATACGCCCGGGAGCAGCAGCATCAGCGGCACGACGAGCACGATCTTGCGCAGCAGCGAAAAGAAGATCGCCTGCCGCGCCTTGCCGAGCGAGCGGAACGAGTTTTGCGCAACGAATTGGAGCGACATGAACACGAACCCACAGAAATAAATGCGCACGGCGCGCACCGCCACGGCGATGAGCTCCTCATCCGGCGTAAAGATGCGGATGAGCGGTTCGGGGAAGAGCATGAACACCGCCCACACGAGCAGCGAAAACACCGCCGCACCGAGCGTGCTGAACCGGATCGTCTCCAGCACGCGCTTTTTCTGCCCCGCGCCGTAGTTAAAAGCGAGCACCGGCTGGATGCCGGAGCCGAAGCCGTGGATGATCTCGGTGAAGATCGTCCGCAGCGAGTTTACGACCGTGATCGCGCCGACATAAAGATCGCCGCCGTACAGCCCGAGCTGGCGGTTCGCCACGGTCTGAATGGCGGAGTTCGTCGCGCCCATCACGAAATCGGCCACGCCGAGAGACATGATGCGCCCCATGATCTTCTTCCGCGGCGCCATCGTCCGCCACGAAAGCTCGAGCGGCGTTTTGCTGCTGCGCAGAAAGAGGAAGCACCACGCGGCGCTCAGCACCTGTGAGAGCACTGTGGCAGCCGCCGCGCCGCGCACGCCCATGCGGAAAACAAAAATGAACAGCGGGTCGAGCACGATGTTCGCCGCCGCGCCGAGCAGCACCGTGAGCATGCCGCGCGTGGCGAAGCCCTGGGCGTTGATATACACGTTCATGCCGAGGGATACGAACGAAACCGTCGTCCCGATGAGATACACTGCGAGATACTCGCGCGCATAGGAGCTTGCCTCCTTGCCCGCGGCGAACACCGTTATCACCGGATTGAGAAACGCCCATGTGAGCAGCCCGAGCGCAACGGACGAAACGAGCAGCATGGAAAAGGCGTTGCCCATCACGCGGGAGGCCTCGTCGTTATCCCCGCGGCCGCGCGCCATGGAGCAGAGCGGCGCGCCGCCCTGTCCGAACAGGCCCGCGAACGCCGAGAGGATCGAAATGACCGGCAGCGCGATGCCGACGCCCGTGAGCGCCATGCTGCCGACATTCGGAATATGGCCGATGTAGATACGGTCCACCACGTTGTAGAGCACGTTCACGAGCTGTGCGGCGATGAGCGGCAGTGCCATGCGCATGACGACCGCGGGGATATTCCCCTTGGAAAAATCGTTTTGTACGTTCTTTTCCGCCATGGTCACTTCTCCCCGCGCAGCCGGATGATCTGATCGCGCAGCACGGCGGCATATTCGTATTCGAGCATCTGCGCGGCTTTGCGCATTTCTTTTTCCAGCCGGTCGATCTCGGCCTTCCGCTCGCGCTCGGTCATGCGCATGCCGCGCTCGTCCTTCGCCGCGGGGCCGGTGATCTCAAGAAGATCCCGGATGCTCTTTTTGATGGTTTTCGGCACGATGCCGTGCGCCTCGTTATACGCCGTCTGGATGGCGCGGCGGCGCTCAGTCTCGTCGATGGCGGCGCGCATGGAGGGCGTGACCGTGTCGGCGTACATGATGACGGTGCCCTCGGCGTTTCGCGCCGCGCGGCCGATCGTCTGGATGAGCGATGTTTCGCTCCGGAGAAAGCCCTCCTTATCCGCGTCGAGGATCGCAATGAGCGATACCTCGGGAAGGTCAAGGCCCTCGCGCAGAAGGTTGATGCCGACGAGCACGTCAAATTCGCCCCGGCGCAGATCCCGGATGATCTCCATGCGCTCCATGGCGCCGACGTCGTGGTGCATATAGCGCGTTTTGATGCCGGCGTTGCCGAGATACGCCGTTAAGTCCTCCGCCATGCGCTTGGTGAGCGTCGTGACGAGCGTGCGCTCGCCGCGCTCAATGCGCGCGTGGATCTCGGCGATGAGATCGTCGATCTGTCCCTCGATGGGGCGCACGTCGATCTTCGGGTCGGTGAGCCCCGTCGGGCGGATGATCTGCTCGGCGATCTGGCCCGAGCGCGTGCGCTCGTACTCGCCGGGTGTGGCGGAAACGTATATGACCTGATTTACCCGCTGCTGGAATTCCTCAAACTTCAGCGGGCGGTTATCGAACGCCGACGGCAGCCGGAAGCCGTATTCAACGAGCGCTTCCTTGCGCGCGCGGTCGCCGTGGTACATGGCGCGCACCTGCGGCAGCGTCACGTGCGATTCGTCGATGAACAGGAGAAAGTCCTTCGGGAAATAGTCGAGCAGCGTCATCGGCGCGCTCCCGACCGGGCGGCCGGAGATGATGCGCGAATAGTTCTCCACGCCGGAGCAGTAGCCCAACTCCTGGATCATCTCGATATCAAAATTCGTGCGCTGCGCGATGCGCTCGGCTTCGAGCGGCTTTTCGTGATCTTTGAAAAACTTCACCCGCTCGTCGCACTCGCGGCGGATTTCCTGCACGGCGCGCGCCATTTTCTCCGGCGGCGTCACGTAGTGGCTCGCAGGGTAAATGGCCGTGTGGCTGAGCGTGTGCACCGCAGCGCCCGTGAGAGGGTTGATCTCGCTGATGCGCTCGATCTCGTCGCCGAAGTACTCCACGCGGATGGCCTTATCGCGCCAGTAGGCCGGGAAGATCTCCACCGTGTCGCCGCGCACGCGGAACATGTTGCGCTCGAAGGCGATGTCGTTTCGCTCATACCGGCAGTCGATGAGTTTTTTTAAAAGCTCCTCCTGCGGCAGACTGCTGCCGGGGCGGAGAGAGATAGCCATGCGCGCAAAATCGTCCGGCTCGCCGAGACCGTAAATGCAGCTTACCGACGCCACGACGATCACGTCCCGCCGCTCCAGCAGCGAAAACGTCGCCGAAAGGCGCAGCCGGTCGATCTCCTCGTTCGTGGAGGCGTCCTTTTCGATGTAGGTATCCGTGTGCGGGATATACGCTTCCGGCTGGTAGTAGTCGTAATAGGAGACGAAATACTCCACGGCGTTGTCCGGGAAAAACTCCTTGAACTCGCTGCAAAGCTGCGCGGCGAGCGTTTTGTTGTGCGCGAGCACGAGCGTCGGCTTCTGCACGCGCTCGATGACCTTTGCCATCGTGTACGTTTTGCCGGAGCCGGTGACGCCGAGCAGCGTCTGCTCGTCCAGTCCCGCGGCCACGCCCTCGGCGAGCTTTTCGATCGCCTGCGGCTGATCGCCCGCGGGCGAATATTCGCTTACCACATGAAATTCCGGCATAACGCGCTCCTTTTAAAATAATTTCTATAACTGATTTATTATACCACGCCGCGCCGCGCCGCACAAGCAATTCGCCCGCCCCGTGCGTAAAAACTCCCTGCCCGGTGGATTTCCGCCGCGGGATATGCTATACTGACAATATAATGATTTTAAGGGGGTGCTTCCCTATGAATAAAATTCTGATCGCGTATTTCTCCGCCAGCGGTGAAACGGCAAAGCTTGCGAAAACGCTCTCCGCCGTGACCGGCGGCGACCTTTTTGAGATCCGTCCCGAGACGGCGTACACCTCCGCCGATCTGAACTGGATGGACAAGAAGAGCCGCAGCACGCTCGAGATGAAGGATGAGCACAGCCGCCCGGCCATTGCGGGCCGCGTGGAGGATATGGCGCAGTACGGCACCGTGTTCGTCGGCTTCCCGATCTGGTGGTATCAGGCGCCGCGCATCATCGAAACGTTTCTTGAAAGCTACGATTTTACCGGCAAGACCGTGATCCCGTTCGCCACCTCCGGCGGCAGCGGCATGGGAAAGACGGCCGATATTCTGCGCACTGTCTGCCCCGCGGCCGACATTCTGCCCGGCAAGCGCATGAGCGCGCGGGAGAGCGCCGAGGCCGTGCGCGCGTGGCTCGAAACGTTCGGCAAGTGATCCGTCCCGGCGCGCCGCAGAATATCCATTCCATAAAAAATCTCCGTATAACCCGTTTGACCGGTTATACGGAGATTTTTTATATGCCGCTCTCTTCCTTCTGTATTGGAGCGCTTCGGCAGGTTTTCACGCCGAAAACAAAATAGATCACATGCCCGACCCAGACGCAGGCGAGAATGATGCACAGGATATAGAGCTCCTTTCGCATCATCAGCGCGAAGCCGACGGCCATGAGCGCCGTAACGGTGAGCATGATGCGCCGTTTCGCCGCAGCGGTCATGCCCTCGCCGCGCACATAGCTTTCGAGATTGTTTTTATAAAACTTCGTGCCGGTGAACCACGTGTGCAGCCGCTCGGAGCTTTTGGCAAAGCCGAGCGCGGCCAGCAGCAGGAACGGAACCGTCGGCAGCAGCGGCAGCACCGCGCCGAGAGCGCCAAGCGCAAGGCCGATGCAGCCGAGGCAGAGCCATAAGATTCTCTTTATCTTCATTTACATTCTCTCCTCTCTCCCCGCGCGCGGCAGGGGGAACATCCGGCCGTTTTTCACGCCGTATACCCGATCGGCGATCGCCATCGTGGACTCGCGGTGCGACACGAGGATGATGCCCTTCTTATTGCGCAGCCGGCGCAGCGCCTGCAATATGATGCCCTCGTTGATGCTGTCAACGTTGCTCGTCGGCTCATCGAGCAATATGAGAGCGCTGCCGCGCAGCAGCGCCCGCGCCAGACCGAGCCGCTGCTTCTCGCCCGTGGAGAGATTGTCGCCGAGCGCGCCGACGCGCGTTTCGTACCCCTCCGGTAGCGAGAGGATGAAGTCATGGACCGACGCGAGCCGGCACGCCTCTTCGATCTCGGCGCGCGCCGCGCCGGGCCGGGCAATGCGGAGATTTTCCTCGATCGTCTCATCAAAGAGATACGTTGTCTGGCTCACCATCGTCACATTGTCGAGAAGGCTGGCCGTTTCGATTGCATCAATGTCCGCGCCGTTATAAAGAATTTCGCCGCCCTGCTTCTGCCAGAAACGGAGAAGCAGCTTGAGGAACGTGGACTTGCCGCAGCCGGATTCGCCGACGATACCGACGATCTCGCCTCTTTCGGCGTACATCCATACATCGCTCAACACATTCGTCACGCCGTCGTAGGAGAATGTGACGCCATCTGCCGAGAGATGGGCAAAGCCGTCGATCTTCTCTCCCTCTCCCTCTTCCACCTCGCGCACGGCGCTCTCCTCTTCCAGAAGGTCGAGCACCCGCTCGCCCGAGGCGAGTGTCTGCGTGAGATTGCCCGGCAGCGCCGAAATGGCAATGACCGGCCCGAACGATCCGAAGAGCGCCGCGACGCCAAGGAGCATCGCGCCGGGCGTAAGCGCGCCCGTCACGGTGAGCGCCGTCCCCACGGCGAGCCCCGCAAGGATAAAGAGCGACACGCAAAGCTCCGTACCCGCGGCGGCGTGAGCCGTTTCGTGCTTCATTTTCTTCGTCTCAGCGAGAAGCACCTCCGAACGCCGGCCAACTTCCGCGGCGCGCTGCGCGCCCGCATTATGGAGTACAATGTCCCGAATGCCGCGGATACTGTCGAGGAAATACGCGCTGAACGAAGAAAACTCCGCGCGGTAGGCCTGTCCCGCGACGCGCACACGCCGGGAGAATACGAGCGGGACAAGAACGCCGATAGTAACATACCCCGCCGCCGCAGCGAGCGCCAGATACCAGCTCGATACGCAGCCGATGAACACCGTCATTCCCACGCTCAGCAGCACCGCAATGCAGATCGGCGAGATGGTGTGTGCATAGAACACCTCCAGCGTTTCAATGTCCGAGGTGATCATCGCAATAATGGCGCCCTTCTGCCGGGTTTCCAGCTTGGCCGGGCAGAGACGGCGCAGCGCCGTGAAGATCTTGTCGCGCAGCACCGCCAGCAGACGGAAGGCAATGTAGTGGTTGCCGTACTGCTCGGCAAACCGGAGCAGGCCGCGCAGCACGCCGCAACCGACAGCCAGCGCGATGAGCGCGCCGTAGGAAAGGGAGATTTCCTCGCCGAGCGCCTTGGCGATGGCCGCAGCGCCCGAGAGCGTCACGCCCATGGCGCACAGAAAGCCCGCCGTGCCGTTAATTACGGCGAGCAGCATAATGTACACGAGCGAACCGAGCAGAACGATGAGCTGCGCCATGATCTTCGCGCCGCTGCGGCGCGGTTTCGTTGTCGTATTCATTCCTCGTCCTCCCGGTATCCCTCTTCGAGCGCCTTCTGCGCCGCATAGAGCTTTGCATAACCGCCGCCGGAGGCCATGAGCGCGGCGTGCGTGCCGCATTCGGCAACCCCGCCAGATTCCATGGCATAAATTTTCTCCGCCGGAACAACGTTTGCAAGCCGGTGCGAGATGAGAATGACCGCCTTTTCTTTTGCAAGAGCGGCAACGGCCTTCATAATAATCTCTTCGCTTTCGATATCGATGTTGCTCGTTGCCTCGTCCAGAATATAAATGTCCCGCTCCGCCGTGAGATTCACCGCGAGCGCGAGCCGCTGCTTCTGTCCGCCGGAGAGATTGGCGGCATCCTCGGCAATTACCTTGTCCAGCCCGCCGTTTTCCCGGACGAACGACGCGAGATTTACCGTTTTGAGCGCCGCCCAGATCGCCTCGTCCGTTACGGCGGCGTTGGCAAGACGGAAGTTGGCGCGGACGGTGTCGTTAAAAATGTGACTGCCGCAGCTCACCACCGCGAGATGGGCATAGTAGCTCTCTCGGGAAAGGCTCTCCATGCTCGCTCCGCCGAGCGTAACACGCCCGCTCTGCGGCCGGAGTGCGCCGGTCAGAAGATTCACGACCGTGGACTTTCCGCACCCGGACGGCCCGACGATCGCCGTCATACCGGTGCGGGGAAAGGCCATGGATACGTCGTGCAGCACATCGCGCTGTCCGTCGTAGGAAAACGAGACGTTCTCCAGCCGCAGTTCGCCCGGCTGTGCCTCCGCTCTGCCCCAGACCGGCTCCGGCTCATCGAGCAGGGAGAGGATCTTTCCGCCCGCGCTCACGCCGTTCATCGCCACATGAAACGCTGCGCCGAACGCGCGCAGCGGCAGGAAAAACTCCACCGCCGTCAAAATCAGAAAGAGCGCGGCGAACAGCGAAAGCCCCCGGCGCAGCACGCCCGTCACCGCCATGGCAATGCCGGCGCCCGCGCCGCCGTAGGCCACAAGATCCA
The DNA here is from genome assembly GCA_003522945.1 of Clostridiales bacterium. GTDB lineage: Bacteria > Bacillota > Clostridia > Oscillospirales > Oscillospiraceae > Apopatocola. The sequence goes on along the minus strand of DPHR01000041.1, from coordinate 1,068 downwards.
TGATCGTTGTGCTCGCAAGCTGCATGGTGAGCACCTTCATTGTGATGCGGCGAAATTCTTCGCTCGTTTCGTTCATCTTTTTCTGCCGCGCGGCGTCGGCGCGGAAAATTTTGAGCTCCCGCATCCCCTGCACGCTGTCGAGAAATGCGTCGCCCATGGAGGTATACTTGCCCCAGTACTTTGCAAAGATCTTCTTTGCATATTTTGAGACCGCGATGATCGAAAGCGGAATGAGCGGCACGCACGCGAGCAGCACGAGCGCCGTGCGCCAATCCACCGGCGACGTAACGCAGAAGAGGATGACCGGTGCGGCCATCGCATAGAAAAACTGCGGGATATACGAGGAATAATAGAGATCCAGCTGCTCCACGCCCTCCATAGCCACCTGCGTGAGCCCGGCCATGCTCATGCCGTCCGCCGAGCGGACGCCGAGACGGACGATCTTGCCGTACACACGCTCGCGCAGCTCCTTCTTTGCCCGGCGGCCGAGCGTATCGCGCAGTTCCCCCGCGCCGCGGGATGCGGCATACCGCACCGCCGCGCCCGCCGCAGCAATCGCCGCCGGAAGCAGAAAGACGCGCGCAGTTTCGTATTGTTGGAAATTTACCGCCAGCTCAATCGTGCGGCAGATGGCCGCCGTGATGCTGAGATTGGCAAAAAGGCCGAGGATCATCAGCGCGGCCGTATAATAGATGTACTTCTTGTTTGCGCCCAGAAGGGCGAGGAGCTTTTTGTCGATCATGCGTTTTCTCCGTTTGTTTATTGGTTAGCACGCGCTAACGTTTTAGCAGAAAAGAGCAGCGGCACGCTTTGCGTTACCCGCTGCTTACTATCATATTTATATACCCATTTTTCGCCGCATTGTCAATCCGGTGAAGAGGAAGAAGAAAGAAAACGTCGTCTTTTGGCAGCGGCTGGCACACCTGTGCGCTGCGCGCCGCACATTTTTTCGCGCCGCTCTTTCGCGCCGGGAAAAACTGTGATAAGATTGACCCGTGAAAAATCATCGGGGAGGATCATCCCATGGGAAGAAAAGAAGCGCCGCGCCGTGTCGCCGTGATCGGCGGC
>DPHR01000110.1:824-15155 GCA_003522945.1 Clostridiales bacterium | reverse complement strand
CGGCGGCTACACGCCGATCCTCCGCGACGGCGACCGCACCTCCCGCATCGACTACCGCACCGGGAACACGCTGCGCATTTCCTCCGAAACGCCCATCGCCGCTCTCTATCTTTACTGGTATACCCCGTGCGAAGCATTCACGGTCCATACCGCTGCGGGGGACCTCCCCGGCGGCGAGTACGGCTTTCTGCACGAGTATCTCGCGCTGCCGGAGGCGGTGACGGAGCTTGATATCGAGTTTTCCGGCCTCTCGCCGCTCTGCGAGGTGCGCCTCTTTACGACCGGCGCGGCCCCGGCGGACGTGCAGGTCTGGCAGCCGCCGTGCGAGCAGGCGGATGTGCTGCTCTTTCCGAGCCACGCGGACGATGACGTTATCTTCTTCGGCGCGCTTGCCGCGCAGTGCGTGGACCGGGGGCTCGCGGTGCAGGTGGCGTATCTCGTGAATCATTACGACTGGCAGCCGCGCCCGCAGGAGCTTCTGGACGCGCTCTGGACGATGGGCATCCGGAACTATCCGGTCATCGGGCCGTTCCCGGACTATTACGTTCTTTCGCTCGAGGCGGCGCAGCAGAGCTTCGGTGAGGAAAACGTCATCGCCTATCAGGTGGGACTGCTGCGGCGGTTCAAGCCGCTCGTCGCCGTCGGGCACGACCGCGAGGGCGAATACGGTCACGGCGCGCACCGGCTCAACGCGCTCGCGCTTGAACAGGCCGTCGTGTACGCCGCGGATGTTTCGTACGATGCCGAGAGCGCCGCACAGTACGGCGTATGGGATACGCCGAAGCTGTATCTCCACTTTGCCGACGAAAACCCGATCTTCCTCGACGTGGAAACGCCGCTGGAGAGCTTCGGCGGCAAAACGGCGTTTGAAGTTGCTTCGGAGGCCATGCTCTGCCACGAGAGCCAGCTGCAGTACGCCCATCGTCCGACGCTTGCAAGCGAGGAATTCCCGCGCTACGACTGCCGCCGGTTCGGTCTTGTCCGCTCGCTCGTCGGCGCGGACACCGGCAACGATATCATGGAGCATCTATCTTAAAATAAAAGATTTTAGGAGAAAGAAGCATGAAGGGCGGCTGTTTGACGGATCACATTCCACAGATGCAAACGGATGAGCTGGTACCTATGCTGAGCCATGAAAACTTTCTTGTCAAAGCTTCGGCAATCATGGAAATCGTTGAACGCGGCGAAACGAATGCCGAGATAGAAAGCGGGCTGATGAAAGCCGCAGAGGACGAGACAAGTTTCTGGAATACATTCCGTGTGAAAGACCTTGCAATGGCGGCTCTTGACCGTCTTGGCATCCGAAAGTATGATGGTGACCGCTACGAGGTACTCTGCCTCAAAAAAGCGGACTTCGCGGCGCATAAATAAAGCAGGAGGAAAGACTGTGATTCCGTGGGAAAAGAATGCCGTTTCTTATATCAACGACGGCGACGCGGGGGCTTGCCCTGTGTGCGGTTCGCGGGAAATAAGGGCGGAAAAGCACATTTTCGGTGACAGGCTTAGCGTTTCCTTCATGTGCATGAAGTGCAATGCGGCGAGCCACTTTGATGGTTTTTTGCCTGAAAAGGAGGACGGACGGATACCATGATGCGCGGTGAAGCACTTGAAAAATCTATGTTCTTCATGTCTGATCCGGATTGGTATTACTATCTGGACGAAGATGATGACGAGCAATTCCCACTGCTCACGGATAAAGCTCCGCCGGAAGCGGTCGAATCATACAATTATGCAAAGAAACTGTTTGAAGAGCACAAAAGAACCGGGATCCTTATTTGAGTAATTCCATTTATTCCCAACAGGTTTGATGATTTTTACAAATGAGGTGAAATAAAATGACCAGATCTCAGGCAGAGAGACAGGCTATGGATAAGTATGTGGATATGTGGGGGATTGATTGGGTCAAGGAACATGCCAAGCATATAGGATCCGAGAGTTGCAATCGCCCTGACGGCTTATATGAGTTTCGCCTTGTAAATTGGACTGAACCACCGGATGAGTTTTATCCAGACGGTTTGCCTGTCCTCAAGATTGGCGGAGATTCAAAGCCGAACCACAGAACGGTCTTTCTGTTTGATCTCAAAGCCGGAACCATGGAGATCACGGAGCACTTTTAAATGACTGAATCCCCTGAGATTTGAGGAGGGTTGACAGTGGACGAACGCAAGTGGCAGGAAATGCGGGAGCTTGATGAAGCTGCCGAGCGTGCCGGCGGATATGTTGCGCTTCCGCGGACGCTGCCGCCGAATCCGCAGGGAGAAAAAGAGTTTACTGCCATGCGAAGGTATTCCATAGAAATGGAGAAACCCATTTCCGCTTTTACGGAAAAAGATTATTATGCAATTGGTATAAGAGACCTTTCTTTATAAAATATCCCCCTCTGCTTGACGCAGAGGGGCTTTGCTTTTATAATATGCCATGCGCTGCATCCCGTGCCGCACGGCACATACTAAGGGAGCAACAGCAGGAGGAATTGAATATGAACGCAAACTCTCAGGAAAAGACCCGGCGTCTGGCGGGTCTGGCACTTTTCACGGCGCTGATCGTCATTTTGCAGCTGCTCGGCAGCTTCATCCGGTTCGGCCCGGTCTCGGTGTCGCTCGTGGCGCTGCCCATCGTGGTGGGCGCGGCGGTATACGGCAGCGCGGCGGGGCTGTGGCTCGGCTTTGTTTTCGGCATGGTGGTGCTGCTCTCGGGCGACGCCGCGGCGTTTTTCGCCTTCAGCGTGCCGGGAACGCTGCTCACGGTGCTCGTAAAGGGCATTGCCTGCGGCGGTCTGGCGGGGCTCGTGTATGCGTGGCTCGCTCAGAAAAACCGCACGCTTGCCGCCGTCACCGCGGCCATCGTCTGCCCGGTCGTGAATACCGGCGTATTTCTGCTCGGCTGCCGGATCTTCTTCCTGCCGATGCTCGCTGATATGGCGCAGAGCCTCGGCTTCGGCGATAACGTGGGCCGGTTTATGATCATCGGTCTCGTCGGCGTCAACTTCCTTGCCGAGCTTGGCATCAACATCGTTCTCAGCCCCGTTATTCTGCGGCTGATCCGCATCGGGAGAAAGGAAAACTGAAGCCATGATCCTTGCCATCGACACCGGCAACACGAACATCGTTCTCGGCTGCATCGAAGACCGGAAAATCCGCGCCGTGGCGCGCATGGCGACGGACGTGAATAAGACCGACTACGAGTACGCCGTCGGCATGAAAAATGTCCTCGCGTTTGCGGGCTTTCAGCCGGAGAGTTTTGAGGGCGCGATCCTCTCAAACGTCGTCTGGCCGCTCACGTCCACGCTGTGCCGGGCGGTAAAGCTCCTCACGGGGCTGGATACGCTCGTTGTCGGCAAGGGTCTCAAAACCGGGCTGGACATCCGGCTCGACGATCCCGGCCAGATCGGGGCGGACCTCGTCGTCGGCGCGGTCGCGGCGCTGCATCTGCACCGCCCGCCGCTCATCGTCATCGACATGGGCACTGCCACGACCATCTCCGCCGTAGACGCGCAGGGCCGCTTTGCCGGCGGCGCGATCGTGCCGGGGCTTCGCCTGTCGATGGAATCGCTCTCCGGCAATACGTCGCAGCTGCCGCGTGTCTCGCTCGACGCGCCCGCAAAGTGCATCGGGACGAACACCGTCGCCTGCATGCAGTCCGGCGCGATCTACGGCTCGGCTGCCCTGCTCGACGGGATGATCGAGCGTATGGAAGCGGAGCTCGGCGCTCCCGCCGCCGTCATCGCCACCGGCGGTCTCGCCGGGTGCGTCACGCCGTTCTGCCGCCGGGAGATCCGGTACGAGCCGGATCTGCTGCTCATCGGCCTTGCGGTGCTCTGGGAAAAGAACCGCAGCGGAAAAAAAGCATAAAAACCAACGCGCCGGAACAGAAAAGCCTGTTCCGGCGCATTTTGTATTCACTTTTTCCGCGCGGCTCTGTGTCCTTCCGGCACGATCACCGTGGAAGAGACGCCGACGTTCTCCGGCAGATCGGTCATCTCGCTGAAGATGCGCTGCGAGGGAAGACCGCAGTCGGCGACCATGGAGGCCTCCTTTGCAAGACCGCGGCACGAGAGCGCCGCGGCGGTCTCGCCGATGGCCTTGCCGGATTTCATCAGCACCTTTGTGCCGGAAAGCTCCAGCGCCATGTCCAGATTCCCGGTTTCATCCGGATAGATATGCAGCGGCGAGTCCCTGTCGGTGAGACTGGTGCCGAGCGCTGCGGCAACGGCGCAGAAGCTCGTGATGCCGGGGATCATCTGCGTGGCGTACCCCCGGCGGCGCAGCACGTCAAGCACGTCGTACGCCGTGGCGCAGATCGAAACATCGCCGAGATTCACCATGGCGACGCTTAAGCCCGCGTCCAGCACGCGCGCGATGCTGCTCGCTGCGCGGACATACTCGGCGTTTCGCGCGGACCGTGCCCGTGCCGCAGTAAATTTCAGCGGCACGATCGACTTCCGGCTCAGATCGACGGCCCCGCGGGCTACCTCCAGCGCCGGCATTTCCCCGGAAGCGGATCTCGGCGCGGCAATGACGGGGCAGAAGCCCAGAACGTCACACGCCTGGCGTGTCATCCACGCCGGGTCGCCGGGGCCGACGCCCACGGCGTAAAACATTCCTATTCCTGTTTTCACGACGATTGTCCCTCCGTGTGTGCGTCCGGAGAGATGAGCCCGGCCGCTGCGCGGGCTCGGAAGAACGTTTTTTGCATAACCATGCCCTCCTGAAAATATTCATGGGGGAATCTCGCAAAACGAACTTCCAGAGACGCAGCTCCCGAAAAATAAAAGCAGAGCAGCCCAAAAGCTGCTCTGACGGTATTTTCAGAATATCAAAGCGTTTTAATCGGAAACATACCATCCGGTGAAATATCCTGACTCCGTTTCCTCGCTCGCCCGCCTTCCCGGTTTCCCAGTGGCATATTGGGGTCGCTCCGCGTTACAGTTGCCGTTACAGTCCGTGGATCACACACGGTTCCTTCATTCGGATGTTTCTATTCAATTTTACGGGAGATTCATCCATGTAAGCCAAGAATATCACACGATGAATACGATTGCAACGCCTTTTCCTGAAAAAGGCGCGCCGCCGCAGACGGAATGCCCCCTTGACAGCATCGCACATCAAGAGATAGAATACTATCGCGCAGTTTCTGCGCCCATAAACCGTATGCGTCTGTAGCTCAGTAGGATAGAGCGCGAGCCTCCTAAGCCCGAGGTCCCCGGTTCGAGCCCGGGCAGGCGTGCCAACGTCAAAACAACGCCATAAGGTCATCAGCCGCCGCAGGCGGCGTCCGATTGACCGATGGTGTTGTTTTTCCTTTCCCAATCGAACCCATTTCATTGGGCTTCGATTTGGTTCCCATCAAGGAGCAAACACCGTTCCGTTTCCGCCTTGCGGCGAAAACTGCACTATGTTAGCTCCTTCTTCCTTTTCCGAATCGAACCCGCTCCGCTGGGCTTCGATTTACTTTTTTTACAACAAGGCGGGCAAGCACAATTTGTGCCTGCCCGCCTTCGCATATTCTTTCGGTTTCCCATTTTTACTTTTTGAAAAACGCTACCACAACGGCGCCGGGGCCCGCATGGGTTCCGATCACACTTCCTACGGTCGTATAGCGAATTTCTTTCAGGTTTCCTTCCCAGATGTGACGGCTGTCTTCGATATATTTTAGCAGCAGCGCGTCAGAAATTCCACTGTAGCCCAGCAGAACCGGTCTGCTGAAATCAATGCCGCCGGCCTTGTCGATCTCCTGAACGAGCAGATTGTTCCCCATTTTGGAGCCGCGAGCTTTTCCCAGCAGGTGAATCTCGCCGTCAATAACGGAAAGCACGGGCTTGATATTCAGTACCCCTCCGGCGAATGCGGCGGTCTTTGAAATGCGGCCTCCCCGCTTGAGGTATTCGAGGGTATCCACTAGTGCCACAACAATGATTTTTTTCTTCTCTTCCTCCAGTACCTGCGCAGTTTCTTCTGCGGTCATTCCTGCATCCAAAAGGCGGAACGCAAGCTCTACCAGAATCCCGGTTCCCATCGCTGCGCTGGTGCCGTCCACAACATAAATGTTTTCATAATCCGCCGCCGCGATCATGGCGCTTTGATATGTGCCGGAAAATTTGGATGCAAGGGTAATAACAACGGCGGCTTCCTCCGTCTGCCTGACCTTTTCAAATTCCTTTATAAAGGCGTCCGGCGTTGCCTGACTGGTGGTGGGCAGCACATCGCTCTCGATGAGCTTTTCATAAAATGTTCTATTGTCGATGGTCACGCCATCAATGTATTCCTCCTGCCCGAAATGAACGGTGAGGGGAACCGTAGATACCCGTGCTTTGATCTCAGGAACTAAGTCCGCAGTGGAATCAACAATAATCCTTGTTTTCAATTTCGTCAATCTCCTATTCTTCGCTATTCTGAGCGATAGCCTCAAGGCTTCTGCTGATGGCAGAAAGGGTGCGGTAAAAAGTCGCTCGTTCGTCCTCCGTAAGGGTACGGCTGACCGTATCAAGGACGGCGCTGATTTTCTCCGCAATCCGTTTGCCGGCCTCTTGACCTTTTTCAGTCAAGAGCAAAGGGCTTCTGTACCGTTTAGCCCACCCGGAATTCCGGACGATAAATCCGTTACTTTCCAGATACTCCAACGCACGGGAAATGGTCGCCTTGTCCTCCTCGCAGTGCTCGCACAGCTCTGCCGAGGTCACGCCGTTCAGCGAATGTATGTAGTACAGGCAGGATACATGGACGCTTCTCAGATGATATGCGGCCATCTCCTGATTTTTTATCCTTCGGATATCACGGCTGATTCGGTTGATTAAAACTGTAAATGTCTCAAATCTTTCCTGCATGGTTACCTCCCATCTCCAAGAATGTTGAAGTTTCAACATGCGAATCTTATCACGTAGATGTTGAAATGTCAACATTTCTCTCTGCTACATGTGAACTGCATTTTCAGAAACACCGTGAGCAAGAGCGGCAGGGCAGCTGAGTTTACACTTGGCAAGCAATGCCTGCGTTTATACAAACTTGATGAACAGGGAGATTTGAAATTGGATATACGACTAAGCAGGATAAATTGATATTGACTTTGATGCTGATTTCCCCTAAAATGACCACTAGGGAAATGATACCTAACGTTTTTATTAGATATTTCTAATTTTTATCTAACACAGCACTATTTTTTCTAACGAACAAGATTTGTTTCTGGCAATCCCGTTTTGACTCGAACGCACTTATAACAATTATAACCGTCTGATTTCTGCCCGTTTCTGCATCATTTCTTAACGATTCGTGGCTAGAATTGTCTCAGATGGAAATGATACATTTCTGCGCCTAAGCCCGAGGTCCCCGGTTCGAGCCCGGGCAGGCGTGCCAGGACGTCAGAAGGAGCCAACACCGTTCCGTTTCCGCCTTGCGGCGAAAACTGCACTATGTTAGCTCCTTCTTCCTTTTCCGAATCGAACCCGCTCCGCTCGGCTTCGATTGGGTTTTTATTCCGGGCAGTAGGAGAGAAAGAAATACTATGGAACGCTTTTGGGAACACTCCTGGAAACGGGTCGATCCGGAGCGGGTCGCGGGATATGTTCAATCGATTGATATGGCACCGGATGCGCTGATCAGTGCGCTGCACCGGCACGGCGTCAAAACCGTCTGTGACGCGGGCTGCGGCTGCGGGGCGTATGCGATGAAGCTCGCCGCAAACGGCTTTTCTGTCTGCGGCTTTGATGTTTCATCGCACGCCGTGGAGATCGCGCAGACCCTGCTGGAGAAAGCGGCGTTGGCGGCAGAGCTGAAAACCGCCGGTATCCTCTCGACCGGATACGCCGACGGGACATTTGACGGCGTGGTCTGCCGGGACGTTCTGGATCATCTGCCCCGCGCGGAGGCTGCCGCGGCGGTAAAGGAGCTCTGCCGCATCACGAAGCTGGGCGGCATCGTGATCTTCACGCTGGACCCGCTGGACGAAGAATACCGGACGGAACCGCACCGTGTAAACGCGGACGGAGACTACGTGTATACCGCCGGGAAATGGAAGGGGATGGTGTTCCATCCGTATACGGCGGAAACGGTGCGCGCCATCGTCCCGGAGGGGACAAGGCGTGAGATCACAGGTACCAGCGGGGAGCTCACAGTCCTGCTGCGGAAGAATGCCGAATAAAGAGAAAGAAGGGATGGCGCGCGGCCATCCCTTCTTTTGCCAGGAAAGAGGTCAATTTTCCGTATAAATGCGCGGCACGCGCAGCGATACGCCGCAGAGCAGCTCATAGGGGATCGTCCCGGCGAGCGCGGCAAGCTCCGCGACTGTCGGCGCGCCGTCGTCCCCGCAGCCGAACACCGTGACAACGTCGCCCACGGCGGCGTCCGGGATATCGGTCACATCCAGCATGCACATGTCCATGCAGATGCGCCCGACCTGCTTTACGCGCTTCCCGCGCAGCAGCACCTCAAGCTTTCCGGAAAGGCAGCGCTGCAAACCGTCCGCGTACCCGACGGGGAGCACCGCGAGCGTGCAGTCGCGCTCCGCCGTCCATGTGCGGCCGTAGCTGATCGAGTCGCCCTTCTTGTGATGCGTGATCGCGCTCACGCGGCTTTTGAGCGCCATGACCGGCGTGAGCGAAAGCCCGCCGCGCTCGCTGTCCGGGTAAACGCCGTAGGTGAGAAGGCCGGGGCGGACGAGATCGAGCGCCGCGCCCTTATCGCGCCACGAAAGCACCGCGCCGGAGTTGGCGCAGTGGCGCAGCGGGAACCGGCGGCCGGTCATGGCTTCCAGCTTTTCGACCGCGGAGAGAAACAGCGCGAGCTGCGCGGCGGTATATTCCTCCTCGCCGGGCGTGTCGGAAACGGAGAAGTGGGTGAAAACCCCCTCGGCGTCCAGATTCGGCAGCTGTGCTACCGCGGCGGCCTCGCGCAGCGCGGTCTCGTCCTGCACGCGAAAGCCGAGACGCCCCATGCCGGTGTCGAGCTTCAGGTGGATCCGGAGCCGCTCGCCGCCGCGCAGCGCCGCGGAGAGGGCACGGCCCTTTTCGGCACATTCCACGGAGAGCGTGATGTCGTTCGCCGCCATGTCGGACGCGAACGCCGCGTCCACCGCGCCGAGAATGAGAATGGGCATCGTCTCTCCGGCCTGACGGAGAGCAAGCGCCTCCTGCGGGCAGGCGACGGCGAGATACCGGCAGCCGCACTCACGCAGCGCCGCGGCGATCTCGGAAGCGCCGTGGCCGTAGGCATCTGCCTTTACGACGCCGAGCAGCCCGCAGCCGTCCGGCAGCGCGCGCTGCATTTCCTCCACATTGTGCCGCAGCGCGCCGAGCGAAACCTCCGCCCAGGTCCTTGTCTTTCGTGTATCCATAAAAGGATGCTCCTTTCTGCTTGAAGCCTCCCCTGTGTAAGGGGAGGTGGCAAAACTTTCTGTTTTGCCGGAGGGGTTGTCGGATTTTCAGAAAGCCGAAAAGGACAATCCCTCAGTCAGCCTGCCGGCTGCCAGCTCCCTTTACACAAGGGAGCCTTACTCCATGACCCAATCCGTGATCTCCAGCGTCAGGATCTTCCGCCCGTCGCGGGTGATCTCCGCGCCGGTGAGCGCGCCGGTTTCGTCCCGCCAGAGCGTTGCGCTCTCGCCGTCCGGGCCGGTGAAGGCTGCCGAGGACGAGACGCAGTATTCCATCGTGCCCTGCGTGAGCGCGGCGAGCATGCGCTGCGGCGCGCCGCAGGGAGAGAGCGTTTCACTCCGCCCGGCGTCGAGCGAGAGGATCACGCCGTCAAACTCCACCGCCGTCTCGCCGTCCTTCGCGCGGACGGTGATGCCGGAAACGGTCTCCGGCGCGGTGAGCGTGATGTGCGTTTCGCCGCCCGCACGCGCGACGCCCGCGCCGAACGAGGCGGAGCTGTCCTCCCAGTGCGCGGTGATCTCCGCGTGGAACGATATCCGCTCCGCGGTCTCGACCGTCTCGGCAAACGCTTTCCAGTTCTCCGCGTCCCGCCGCGCACCGCAGCCGGTGAGCAGCAGGGGTATCATCAGTGCGAACAAAATCGTCCGCTTCATGATCTTTACTCCGTGATCGTTTTGAAAATATACGGCAGTTCTTCGATGATGTCCGAGGGCGTCATGCCGTATTCGCCGAGCTTTTGCGCGCACACGTCGCCCGCCCCGGCATGGACGGCGCACGCGGTGACGGCCGCCCTCTCCGTCTCCATCTGCCCGAGCAGCGCCGCCGTGACGCCGGTCAGCACGTCGCCGCTGCCGCCCTTCGCCATGCCGGGATTGCCCGCCTCAATGACGTACATCCGCCCGGCGGGGTGCGCGATGATCGTGCGGTGGCCCTTGAGTACCGTGATGCAGCCGTACCGCCGCGCAAACTCCCACGCGCCGCGCTCGCGCCCGTTTTCCAGCGAGCCGCCGAGACGGAGAAACTCCCCCTCGTGCGGCGTGATAACGATCTCGCTCTTCGCCTCGCGCAGGATGTCCGGTACAAGGGATGCCGCCCAGAGCGCGTCCGCATCGAGGACAATCTTTCCGGGAAACTTTCGGATGAGCGCGGCGGCGAGAGCCGCCGTCCCCTCGCTCCGGCCGAGACCGGGGCCGAGCGCGAGCACGCCGCAGCGGTCATAATACTCCCGCAGCGGAGAGAGCGCGTCCGCGGTGAGCTTTCCGGAAGCATCGCACGGAAGAGGAAACGGCATGGCCTCGTCGTTTTTCACGGCGCACACGTTCCAGATCGCTTCCGGCACGCCGAGATATACGAGCCCTGCGCCCGAGCGCACCGCCGAGCGCGCGCAGAGATTCGGCGCGCCGGTATACCCGACGCTTCCGCCGACGATGAGGAGCTTTCCGTAATCGCCCTTGTGCGTTTCGGCTCGGCGCCGCGGCACGGACACGCCGCCGCGATCCCAGTATACGCGCACGGTCTCCGGCATATTCCCGTCCACGGCTTTCACCCTCTCCGATAAAATTCCAAAATACATTATAGATTCCCGCGCGCCATTCGTCAAATTTATTCTTGCGAACCGGCGCGCACTATGGTATAAAGAATATGTTATTTCGCGTTGATCGGGAATATGACGGAATACCGCCGCAGCAGAGAAGGGCGTCGCCGGCTGAGAGCGCCCCGCGGAAAAGTCTCCGTATAGTTCGCCCGTGAGCGCCGGCCAATCCCCGGCGGGCCGCGCCCGTTACAGCGCGAGAGAGCGGAGTTTTTCAAAAGCTCCGAATGTGGGTGGTACCGCGGAAGCATGCCTTTCGTCCCTTTTGTGGGATGAGAGGCTTTTATTTTTTGTTTTTAAGTATTCATCAATACAGGAGGAAGCCATGAAGAAAATGCTGGAAAGCCTGCGGGAAGCGTCCCGCCAGGCGATCGAAGAAGCCGTGGACATGGACTCGCTCGAAGCGCTGCGCGTCCGGTATCTCGGCAAAAAGGGTGAGCTGACCGCCATTCTGAAACAGATGGGCAAGCTCTCCGCCGAGGAGCGTCCCGTGATCGGCCAGCTTGCGAACGAGGTCCGCAGCGAGCTGGAAAACGAGATCGAAAGCCGCAAGAGCGCGCTTGCCGCGCGTCTGCAGGAGGCAAAGCTCCGCGCCGAAACGCTCGACGTGACGATGCCCGGCAAGGAGATCTCTCTCGGCAAGAAGCACGTTATGAACACCGTGCTCGACGAAGTCGTTGATATATTCATCGGCATGGGCTTTTCCATCGTGGACGGCCCGGAGATCGAGCTTTCCAACTACGACTTTGACCGTCTGAACATCCCTGAGAACCACACCGTCCGCGAGTGGACGGATACGTTCTATATCACCGAGGACGAGCAGGTCCATCTCCGCTGCCAGACCTCCCCGGTGCAGGTGCGCGTGATGGAGAGCTCCCGCCCGCCGATCCGCATTCTGTCCCCGGGCCGTGTGTACCGCAAGGACGAGATCGACGCGACCCATTCCCCGATGTTCCACCAGATCGAGGGCCTTGTCATCGACAAGGGCATCACGATGGGCGATCTCAAGGGCACGCTCAACACCCTGATGAAAAAGCTCTACGGTCCCGATACCGTGACCCGCTTCCGCCCGCACCACTTCCCGTTCACCGAGCCGAGCTGCGAGATGGACGTGCAGTGCTTTGAGTGCCACGGCAAGGGCTGCCGCGTGTGCAAGGGTGAAGGCTGGATCGAGCTGCTCGGCGCCGGCATGGTACACCCGCGCGTGCTCGAAATGAGCGGCATCGACCCGACGGTCTACTCCGGCTTCGCGTTCGGCGTCGGTCTCGAGCGTCTCGTCATGCGCCGCTTCCAGATCAGCGACATGCGCCTGCTGTACGAAAACGACACCCGGTTCCTGTCCCAGTTTTAAGGAGGTAGCGACATGAAACTTTCGAGAGAATGGCTGGGGGAATATACGACCATCGGCGCCCCCGATAAGGAATACTGCGACGCGATGACCATGTCCGGCTCCAAGGTAGAGGGCTGGGAGGTCACCGGCAGCGAAATCTCCCGCGTTGTCGTCGGGCGTGTGATCTCCATGGAGCGCCACACGAACTCCGACCACATGTGGGTCTGCAAGATCGACGTCGGCGGCGAGCGCGAGCTCCAGATCGTCACCGGCGCGCAGAACGTCAACATCGGCGATCTCGTCCCCGTCGCGCTCGACGGCAGCACGCTGCCCGGCGGCAAGGAGATCCGCACCGGCAAGCTGCGCGGCGAGCTCAGCGAGGGCATGCTCTGCTCGCTCGGCGAGCTGGGGCTTGAGCAGCGCGACTTCCCCTACGCGATCGAGGCCGGCATTTTCATCCTCGAAGAGGACTGCGTCCCCGGCGACGATATCCGCGATGTCTGCGGTCTCAACGACAGCGTCGTGGAGTTTGAGATCACGAACAACCGCCCCGACTGCCTTTCCGTGCGCGGTCTCGCCCGCGAGAGCGCCTGCACGTTCCACACGCCCCTGACGTTTGCCGAGCCCACGGTGACCGCCGGCCACGGCGATATCCATGAAAAGCTCTCCGTGGAGATCAAGGACGCTGAGCTCTGCCCGCGCTACACCGCGCGCATGGTGAAAAATATCAAGATCGCCCCGTCGCCGAAGTGGATGCGCCGCCGCCTGCGCGCGTCCGGCGTGCGCCCGATCAACAACATCGTCGATATCACGAACTACGTCATGCTCGAGTACGGCCAGCCGATGCACGCGTTCGACTACGCCTGCCTGCACGACGGCAAGATCATCGTCCGCCGCGCCGAAGAGGGCGAATCTCTCCGGACGCTCGACGGCAACGACCACGCTCTCACGCCCGGCATGCTCGTCATTGCCGACCCCGAGGGCCCCGTCGCGCTCGCGGGCGTGATGGGCGGCGCGAACAGCGAGATCACCGACGAAACGACGACCATCGTGTTCGAGAGCGCCAACTTCCTCGGCCACTCCATCCGCAAAACGGCCATCGCCCTCGGCATGCGCACAGACGCCTCCGGCCGGTTTGAAAAGGGTCTCGACCTGTTCGCCACCGTTCCGGCGGTCGACCGCGCGTGTGAGCTCGTAGAAATGCTCGGCGCGGGCGAGGTGTACGACGGCACGATCGACGTGCTTGCCAAAGAGCCGGAGACGACGTTCATCGAGCTGGACGACAAGCGCATCAATGCCCTGCTCGGCACCGATATCCCGCGCAAGTTCATGGCCGATACGCTCACCTCGCTCGGCTTTGAGCTCAACGGCAATACGCTCACCGTCCCCTCCTGGCGCGGCGACTGCACCATGCTCGCCGACATCGCCGAGGAGTGCGCCCGCTTCTGGGGCTACGATAAGATCGAAGCCACCGACATCCGCGGCGCAGCCACGCAGGGCGGCTACAGCGAAAAGACGCTCTTTGTCCGGAAGCTCGGCACGGCCTGCCGCGCCATGGGCTATACCGAGGTCGTGACGTATTCGTTCGTCAGCCCGTCGAGCCTCGATAAGATCAAGGTACCCGCCGACTCCCCGCTGCGCGATAACTACCGCATCCTTAACCCGCTCGGCGAGGATACGAGCGTCATGCGCACGACGGCGCTGCCCTCCATGCTCGGCGTGCTGTCCACGAACCTCAGCCGCCGCAACATGGAAGCGAAGCTCTATGAAATGGCGACCGTGTACAAGAAGCAGCCCGGCAAGGTGCTGGCCGACGAGCGCACCGTGCTCACGCTCGGCGCTTACGGCGGCGATGTGGACTTCTTCGCGCTCAAGGGCGCGGTGGAGGCGCTGCTGTGCGCCGCCCGCACCCCGGACGTGCGCTTCACCGCTGACACGGAGACCGCCGCGTTCCATCCCGGCCGCTGCGCCGCGGTGTGGTCGGGCGATACGCGCCTCGGCACGCTCGGCCAGATCCACCCCGACGTGTGCGCTGCCTACGGGCTC
>DPHR01000110.1:0-567 GCA_003522945.1 Clostridiales bacterium | reverse complement strand
CTACGGGCTCGACGGCGCGACGTACTGCGCCGAGATCGACGTTGTGCTGCTGCACGATCTCGAGGGTGCGGAGCCGGTCTATACGCCGCTGCCGCGCTTCCCGGCCATCACGCGCGACATTGCCGTCGTGTGCGACGCCGCCGTCCCCGTCGGCGAGCTGACCGAATGCATCCGCAAGGCGGAAAAGAACGTCCTGCGCGGCGTGAAGCTCTTCGACGTCTACACCGGCGTCGGTATCCCGGAAGGGAAGAAGAGCGTTGCCTTCTCGCTGACACTCCGCTCGGACGACGGTACGCTTACCGACGATCACGCCGAGGAAGCCGTCCGCGCGGTGCTCGACGCGCTGCGCGAGAGCTTCGGCGCTGTCATCCGGTAAGATTTTCCTTGAAACTCGCCCGCCGCTGTGGTATGGTAATAACAGAAAGAATTTTTTGACTGAAGGGGGTTGCGGACATGGGTGACGCCACCAAGCCGTTCGCCACGGTATCCAATCGCGCACAGATTCGGGAGATCCTCTCCTCGGTATACGACTCGCTGATGCTCAAGGGCTACAACCCCATCAATCAG
>DPHR01000087.1 GCA_003522945.1 Clostridiales bacterium | reverse complement strand
AGCCAGTTCATGCTGGTGTGCGCGATGAACCCGTGCAAGTGCGGCTGGTACGGACAGCCGGGCGGCCGCTGCCGGTGCAGCGAGAAGTCCGTCCGCGCCTACCACGCCAAGCTCTCCGGCCCGCTCATGGACCGAATCGACATCATTGTAGAAGTCCCCGCGCTCGCCTACGATGAGCTGCGCCGCCGTCCGGACGGCGAGAGCTCCGAAACCATCCGGCAGCGCGTCAACCGTGCGCGGGAGGTGCAGCGAAAGCGCTTTTCCTCCGGTACGGTGTCCAACGCCAGCATGTCCCCGCGCGATATGGAGCGGTACTGCTCTCTCACGCCCGAGGGCGACGCGCTCATGAAGGACGCCTTCCACGCGCTCGGTCTCACGGCGCGAAGCTACGACCGCATACTCCGCGTCGCGCGCACGATTGCCGATCTTGCCGGGGCAAAAGACATTGCGCCCGAGCACATCGCCGAAGCCGTGCAGTACCGTACCTACGATTTTCTCATCTCTTCCTCCCCGGAGGTCACGCCATGAACCGATTCGATGCCGTCCTGTTCGATCTGGACGGAACGCTCTTGTATACGCTTGCCGACATTGCCGCGGCCGTCAACGGCGCGCTGCGCGAAATGCGCCGCCCGGAGCGGACGGTCACGGAGATCCGCTCCATGGTCGGCAACGGCGCGAAAATGCTCATCACCCGCGCGCTCGGCCCGGGGCAGGAAGCGCTCGTTGACGATACGCTCGCTGTCTACGCCAGGCTCTACGCCGCCCACGCGCAGGAGCATGTGACGCCCTACGCGGGCATCCCGGAGCTTCTGGACGCGCTGCATGAACGCGGCATCCGCACCGCGTGCGTCACGAACAAGGACCACACCGACGCCGCGCCGATGCTGCAAAAGTTTTTCGGCGAAAGAATTTCCCACGTTGAAGGCCGGAAGCCGGGCCGCCCCACGAAGCCCGCGCCCGACGCGGTGTACGATGCGCTCAAAGCGCTCGGCGCCGATCCGTCCCGCGCGCTCTATGTCGGCGATTCCGGCGTGGACAGCGAAACGGCGAAAAACGCCTCGCTTCCCTGCGTCCTCTGCGACTGGGGATACTGGGACCGTGACAGATTAGAGAACTGCGCCGCGCTGGGGATCATAAGTGCCCCGGCGGAGCTATTACAATATGTGTGAGGTCAATATGCAGGACATCATTCTTCTCAAGCAGGGCGAGATCGTCCTCAAGGGTCTGAACAAGAAATACTTTGAGCAGAAGCTCATCTCCAACGTGAAGCGCCGTCTGCGCTCGCTCGGCGAGTTTGACGTAACGTGCACGCAGTCCACAATCTATGTGGAGCCGAAGTCGGACGACATCGATATGGACGAAACGCAGCAGGCCATGACGAAGGTGTTCGGCATCGCCGCCGTGGTGCGTGCCGCCGCGTGCGACAAAACGCCCGAGGCGATGGCGCAGAAAGCCATCGAGTACATGGCCGAGGCCATGCGCGAAGCCGGGAGCTTCAAGGTTGAAACGCGCCGCGCGGACAAGGCCTTCCCGATGACCTCCATCGAAGTCAGCCAGTACGTCGGCGGCGAGCTTGCCGAGGCGTTCCCGGAGACCGCCGTGGACGTTCACAATCCCGAGCTCACCGTGCACGTGGAGGTGCGCGAGCGCGCCGCCTACATCCACCGTCCCCCGCTGCCCGGCGCGGGCGGTCTGCCCGTCGGCTGCGGCGGCACGGCGGTAACGCTCCTCTCCGGCGGCATCGATTCGCCGGTATCGACATATATGATCGCCAAGCGCGGCGTACATATGATCCCGGTGCATTTCTTCTCGTTCCCGTACACCTCGGAGCTGGCCAAGCAGAAGGTGCTCGATCTTGCCAAGGAGCTCACCGCCTACTGCGGGCGGCTCACCGTGGAGGTCGTGCCGTTCACGCACATCCAGACCGAGATCCGCGACAAGTGCCCCGAGGAATATTTCACGCTCATCATGCGCCGGTTTATGATGCGCATCGCGCAGGAGGTCGCCGACCGAAACGGCGCCAAGGCGCTCGTCACGGGCGAAAATCTCGGTCAGGTCGCCTCGCAGACGATGGAAGCGCTCGGCTGCACCGAGGCCGTCACGCGTCTGCCCGTGCTGCGCCCGCTCATCGGCTTTGACAAGGAAGAGATCGTCCGCCTCTCCCGCAAGATCGGCACGTTCGAGCTCTCCACGCTGCCCTACGAGGACTGCTGCACGGTGTTCACGCCGCGCCACCCCCGCACGCGGCCCCGCATCGACGCCGTGGAGGAAGCGGAGGCTGTGCTCGATATCGAGGGTCTCGTCGCCGAGGCGATGGCCGGCATCGAGCGCGTACGCTTTGATCCCTGATTTTCTGATGTAAGGAGGCTCCTATGAACGCCGAAATCCTCTCCGTCGGGACGGAGCTTCTGCTCGGCGGCACGGTCAACACCGACGCGCGGGACATTTCTCTCGCGCTGGCGGAGCTGGGCGTGAACGTATACTGGCACACCGTCGTCGGCGACAATCCCGCCCGGCTCACCGAGTGCCTTTACCGCGCGCGGAACCGCGCCGATCTCATCATCACGACCGGCGGTCTCGGCCCCACGTGCGACGATCTCACCAAGCAGACGCTCGCGCGCGCCTTTGACCGGAAGCTCTATCTCAACGAGGACGCGCTCGCGGATATCCGCGAATACTTTGCCGAGCGCGGCCGGAGCTTTACCGACAACAACCTCCAGCAGGCATATCTCCCCGAGGGGAGCATCATGCTGCCGAACGACTGCGGCACCGCGCCGGGATGCATCATCGAGGACGGCCCCGTGCGCGTCGTGATGCTGCCCGGCCCGCCGAGAGAGTGCGTCACGATGCTGCGGAACTATGTGATGCCGTATCTCCAGAAGCTCTCCGGCGCCGTGATACGCTCGCACATGATCCGCTTTTTCGGCATCGGCGAGAGCGCGATGGAAACGCGCCTGCGCTTCTTTATGGACGGGGCGAACCCCACCGTCGCGCCGTACTCCCGCGAGGGCGAATGCTGGGTGCGCGTCACCGCCAAGGGCGCGAACGAGCAGGAATGCGAAGCGCTCATGGAGCCGGTGATCGAGGATATCTGCGATAAGATGGGCGATCTCGTTTACGGCATCGACTGCGCCTCGCTCGAAGAGCGCGTGCTGCAGCTCCTGCAGGAGAAAAACACGTCGCTCGCCGTGGCGGAGAGCTGCACGGGCGGTCTGCTCGCGCAGCGCATCACCGATATTCCCGGCGCGAGCGCGCATTTTCTCGGCGGCGTTGTGACGTATACCGAGGACGCCAAGGTTCGTCTGCTCGATATGGACGAGGATCTCATCGCCGAAAACGGCGTCGTGAGCATGCCGGTCGCGGCAAAGATGGCCAAGCGCGTGCGCAAGGCGCTCGGCAGCGACATCGGCATCGGCATCACCGGCTGGGCCGGGCCCGACGGGGACGACGTGGGGCTCGTGTTCGTGGCGCTCGCCTCGCGCGGCGGCTGCTTCATCCGCCGTCTGCAAT
>DPHR01000124.1:3802-4011 GCA_003522945.1 Clostridiales bacterium | reverse complement strand
GGTCGATCTCCGCGTTGAACGGGTGCTCCCCGCCGCGGACGTTCCGGCCGCTGGGGACCTCCCGGCGGATCAGCGCGTCGAGCGCGGCAAAGTCGATCTCCCGCTCGGCCAGGCGCACGGTCTCCATACCGCAGCCGATGTCCACGCCGACCATGCCCGGCACGACCTTGTCGGAGATCGTCATCGTCGTGCCGATGGTGCAGCCCTTT
>DPHR01000124.1:0-3649 GCA_003522945.1 Clostridiales bacterium | reverse complement strand
GTCGTGCCGATGGTGCAGCCCTTTCCGGCGTGGACGTCCGGCATAATGCGGATCCTGCATCCGGCGAACTCCTCCTGATCGCAGACCGTTCGGATCTGCTCGGCGGCCTTCTCTTCCAGCGCAGACGTGTAGCACAGGGCCGTATTGTACTGCCCGCGGATCTCGATCATGAAAATCTTTCCTTTCCGACGCGGCGGCTCTGCCGCCTTCCTTTGCTGCAAGAATACCACAACGGAAGTCCGATAAAAAGGATTTCCTCTGTATCCGCCGGAAACTTCGCCGCCGGTTATGCAGATAACCTTCGACTTATCGCTGCCGCGCCCATACAATAGAATTATAAACCTGTTTACCGGCAGTAGGCGATTGTATGGCCGAGCGCGTGCGCATCTGCGACATTGCGGAAGAACTGGGTTTGAGCACAGCGACCGTTTCCAACGTGATCCACGGCAAAACGGGCAAGGTCTCGGCAGAAACGGCGGAGCACCGGGCCTTTTACCGGCAGCATCTGGAAACGTTCCGGCGCGCAGCGGCGATTTTCGCCGTGTCGGACGCCTACGCCGTTGAGCTTATCGGCTTTCTCGCCGAGCAGGGCATCCGCGTGCCGGAGGACATTTCCGTTGCGGGATTTGACGATACGCCCGTATGCGAAATGCTCCGCCCGGCGCTGACCACGGTGCGGCAGGACGGCGCGCTGCGCGCCCGGCTCGCCGTGGAGAAGCTGCGCGAGCTCAAAGAAGGCCGCCCCGTCGAGACGGAGATCATGCTGCCCGTCTCGCTGGTGGTGCGAAACAGCACCGCGCCGCGCAGAGGATAATTCTGCACAAACGCGGTGCTTTTATTTTGTATTCGGTTATGCGCTTAACCTTTGCTTCTCCCCTTCCCGGAATTTACAATAAAGAGGAAAAACGGGAGGTGCGTTATGAAAGGACAAAGCGCTTTCTTTAAAACCGTATGCGCGCTCGCGGTCCCCTCGGCACTGCAATCGATGCTGCAATCGTCGTTCAGTATGGTCGATCAGATCATGATCGGACAGCTCGGCGTGTCTCCGGCGGTCTTCCGGCGGCGGCGCTGGATGGACCGACTGGGCAGCGCGGAAGCGGAATAAATTAACTAAAAAACAAAAAAATCCGACCGCCGAATGGCGATCGGATTGTTTTGGCACGCCGTAAGGGATTCGAACCCCTGACCTTCTGGTCCGTAGCCAGACACTCTATCCAGCTGAGCTAACGGCGCATATCTGTGACGCTCATTTAAAATAGCACAGCCGGAAGGAAAAAGCAACCCCTTTTTTTGAAAAATTAAAAATAATTTTTCGTTTCGGCGGTCAAACGCTGCTTTCGGCTCTCAGCGGCACAACGCGTCGGAGACATCGTCGATCACATCGCCCATACCCTTGAGCGCGCGGCTCACCATACGCTTGCCGTCGTTGCGCTTGGCCTTGGGCGCCATCATCATGCAGAGCGCGCCGCCCGCCACCATGCCGATACCGAGACCCGTCATAAATTTTCTGCCGTTCATCATCATGGAACATTTACCTCCCGTACGATTTTGTACGGGTAGTATACCCGTTATTCGCGCACGCTACACACAAAACAATGCCATTCTTCTTCACAAAAATGCTTTTCGATGGAATAGCCCGCCTTTTTGAGCGCGTGCTCGATCTCGTCCTGCCGTCCCTCGATGATGCCGGAGGTGACGAACGTACCGCCGGGCGCGAGAAATTCACGCGAGAGCGGCGCGAGCGGCAGGATAACGTCCGCAACGATGTTCGCGAGCACAATGTCAAAATTCGTCCCGAGCGCGGCGCGCATCCCCCTGTCCGCGAGGATGTCCCCGGCGTACACACGGAACCGGTCCGCGCCGATGCCGTTGAGCGCGGCGTTGTCCATCGCCACGTCCGGCGCTTTAGGGTCAATGTCGCAGCCCACGGCTTCCTTGCAGCCGAGCACGAGCGCGCCGATGGAGAGAATGCCGCTGCCGCAGCCGAGATCGAGCACGCGCTTGTCCGGCGCGGCGAGCGTTTCAATGGTCTCCAGACACATGCGCGTCGTGGCGTGGCTGCCGGTGCCGAAGATGAGACCCGGATCGAGCCGCAGCGCCACGCGCCCGTCCGCGGGCTGTTCCTCCCACGCGGGGACGACGACGAGCTTTTCCCCGATAGGCAGGGGCTTATAATACTGCTTCCAGTTGTTTTCCCAGTCCTCGTCGGCAATGACGCGCGTCTCGACGCTGTAGCCCGCCGCGCGCACCGCAGCGAGCACTTTCTCGCCCTCGGCATCGCACGAGAGCCAGAACTTCACGCGCGACACGCCGGAAAAGCTCTCCTCGAGCGCTTCGTCCACATAGTCCCAGCAGGCGCGGTTGTTTTCCAGAAAATCGTGGAAATCCCGTTCGTTTTCAATGCTCATCCCGCCGACGCCGAGCTCGGCGAGCGCGTTGCAGAGCTCCTCCGGATCGTCCCCGCCGGGAACGGTGCATTCCAGCCATTGCATAGCGTTGTCTCCTTTTTACTTTATGGATTACATATCTATCGGAAGTGTAACTTTGATTTTCCGCCGTGTCAAGGAAAAATCCGCCCCGCTCCCTTGCAGTTTGGCCGGACATTTGTTAGAATAAAGTGTTATAAAATGTCCTTTCTGTTTCTTCTCTTTTTGTAATTAAAAAATGGAGATATAAACCGAATGAAGTATGCAAACTGGAATGTGCCGGAGCGCGGCGCGGAGATCCCCCGCGCGCTGCTTGCCGCCGGCTGTACGCCGCTGCTCGCAGCGATCCTGCATCTGCGGGGTCTTTCCGATCCCGCCGCGGCGCGCTCGTTTCTCCGCGGCGGCGCGGAAACGCTCACGAACCCGCTTGAGCTGACCGGTATGGTGGATGCCGTGCAGCGTCTCACCCGCGCCGTGGCGACGGGCGAGCACGTTGCCGTATACGGCGATTACGACGTGGACGGCATCACCGCCACGGTGATCCTGGTGGATTACCTGAAAAGCCGGGGCGTCGATGTGCTGCACTATATTCCTCGCCGCATCGAGGACGGCTACGGGCTGGGGCAGGACGCCATCCGCTCCCTCCATGAGCAGGGGGTAGAGCTGCTCATCACCGTGGACTGCGGCATCACCGGGGTGGAGGAGGTGGACTTCGCCGCCTCTCTGGGCATGGATGTGGTCATCACCGATCACCACGAGTGCAAGGACACCCTGCCACGGGCCGTGGCGGTGGTGGACCCCCACCGGCCGGACTGCACCTATCCCTTCCCCTATCTGGCGGGCTGCGGCGTGGCGCTGAAGCTGGTGCTGGCGCTGGGCGGCGAGAGCCAGGAGGAGGCCCTTTTCTCCCGCTACTGCACCTTGGCCGCCATCGGCACCATTGCCGACGTGATGCCCATGTCCGGGGAGAACCGCATCATCGTCTCCCGTGGCTTGGAGTGCATCACCCAGTCGGACTTCATCGGCCTCCACGCCCTGCTGCAGGAGGCAGGTCTCATGGATAAGGCCATCACCTCCGTGCAGGTGGGCTTCGTGCTGGCTCCCCGCATCAACGCCGCCGGCCGCATGGGGGCAGCGGACAAGGCCGCCGACCTCCTGCTGTGTCAGGACCCGGCGGAGGCCGCCCGGTTGGCCCGTGAGCTGTGCGCCCTGAACCGGGAGCG
>DPHR01000103.1:12747-13759 GCA_003522945.1 Clostridiales bacterium | reverse complement strand
ATTACGCTCCTCGGCCAGAACGTGAACTCCTATGGCCGGGGGCTCGACGAGGATGTGGATTTCGCGGAGCTCCTTCGCAAGGTCAACGCCATTCCGGGCGATTTCCGCATCCGGTTTATGACGAGCCACCCCAAGGACGCGACCGAGCGGCTTTTTGCTGCCATGGCCGAGTGCGAAAAGTGCGCCCCGCACATCCATCTGCCCGTGCAGTCCGGCAGCGACCGGATCCTGCGCGCTATGAACCGCGGCTACACGGCGGAAAAGTATCTCGCGCAGGTCGATCTTGCGCGGAAATACATCCCGAACCTCGTCCTCACGACCGACGTGATCGTCGGCTTCCCGGGCGAGACGGAGGAGGACTTCCTCGATACGCTCGCACTTACGGAAAAGGTGCGCTTTGACTCGATGTTCACGTTCATCTATTCCCGCCGTCCGGGCACCCCGGCGGCAAAGATCGAGGACGATACGCCGCGCTCCGTCATTCAAAACCGGTTCGACCGGCTCGTGGAGAGCGCGGGGCGCGTCTCCGCCGAGCTGCACCGCGCGCAGGAGGGGAAGACCTTCCGCGTGCTCATCGACGGCACGGCGAAAAACGGCGACTATACGCTCTCGGCGCGCACCGCCGGGGGACGGCTCGTGCATCTGCGCGGGGACGAATCGCTCATCGGATCGTGGGCCAACGCGCGCATCGTTTCAAGCAATACGTTTGCGCTCTTCGGCGAGATCACGGAGTAAAGGGGAGAAAGACATTGCCCGCAGAAACCACCCCCATGAAAATGCAGTATAACGCCATCAAGCCCGAGCATCCCGACTGCCTGCTCTTTTACCGGCTGGGCGATTTTTACGAGATGTTCGACGATGACGCCGTTCTCGGCGCGCGCGAGCTGAATCTCGCGCTCACGACGCGCGACCGCGGCAAGCCCGAGGACGAGCGCACGCCGATGTGCGGCGTGCCGTACCACAGCGCGGAGCAGTACATCTCCAAGCTCATCGCCAAGGGCTACAAGGTCGC
>DPHR01000103.1:12259-12580 GCA_003522945.1 Clostridiales bacterium | reverse complement strand
GAGCAGATGGAGGACCCGAAGCTCTGCAAGGGTCTCGTCTCGCGCGATATCGTGCGCATCATCTCCCCCGGCACGATCATGGAAACCTCCATGCTGCGCGAGGGCGAATCGAACTATCTCGGCGCGGTCATGCTGCGCGGCAAGGCGGGCGGGTGCGCCTTTGCGGATGTGTCCACCGGCGAGGTATGCGCGGCGTCGTTTGAAACGGACGCGGCGATGCACATCCAGAACGAAATTTCCCGCTTCCGCCCGCGCGAGTGCGTGCTCGCGCCGGAGGCGATGCTCAGCCGCGACATCCGCGACACGCTCGAAAAGCGGCTC
>DPHR01000103.1:0-12032 GCA_003522945.1 Clostridiales bacterium | reverse complement strand
CCGCGTGGAGCCCGCCGCGGGGCGGTTCGATCCCGAAAACGCGCGCAAGGCCATTATCAACCAATACGGCGAAAATGCCCCGGAGCTTGACGAGATGACGACGCTCGCGCTCGGTGCGCTGCTCGCCTATCTCACGGACGCGGCGCGCGGCGACATGTCGCAGCTGCGCGTGCCGGATATCTTCACGCGGGGCCGGTATATGGAGCTTGACGCCGCGGCGCGGCGCAACCTCGAGCTGACGGAAAACCTGCGCACCGGCGAAAAGCGCGGCAGCCTTCTCTGGGTGCTGGATAAGACCAAAACCCCGATGGGCGGGCGAATGCTCCGCAGCTGGGTGGAGCGTCCTCTGCTCTCCCCGGTGGCGATCCGGCGGCGGCTCGCCGCGGTGGAGGAGCTCTTCCGCGACAACGTCGGCCGCGCCGAGCTTGCCGAAAAGCTCAAGACCGTCGGCGATATCCAGCGGCTCACATCCCGCGCCGTGTACGGCGCGGCGAACGGCCGCGACATGCTCGCGCTCGGAAATTACCTCTCCGCCGCGCCGGAGATCTTCGCGCAGCTCGGCAAGTACCAGAGCGGGATGCTCCGCTCCATCGCCGCGACGGAGCCGCTGGAAAACCTCTGCACGCTTTTGCGCCGCGCCATCTGCGATGAGCCGCCGTTCTCCGTGCGCGAGGGCGGCATCCTCCGCTCCGGCTACAGCGAGGAGGTAGACCGTCTGCGCAACATCCGCGACAACGGCGCGAAGTGCGTCGCCGAGCTGGAGGCGCGGGAAAAGGAGCGCACCGGCATCAAGAAGCTCAAGGTCGGCTACAACAAGGTGTTCGGGTATTATATCGACGTGCCGAACTCCGCCGGAGCCGTGGAGCTGCCGGAGGAATACATACGCAAGCAGACGCTCGTCAACGGCGAGCGGTACTTTACCCCGGAGCTCAAAAAGCTGGAGGACGATATCTCGTCCGCCCGCGAGCGGATCGAAACGCTCGAATACGACCTCTTCCGCGACGTGCTCCGCCAGGTGGGCGACCGCGTGGACGAGCTGCAGGCGCTCTCCGCGGCGCTCGCGGAGCTCGACGCGCTCTGCTCGCTCGCCGAGGTTGCGGTGCGCAACAACTATGTCTGCCCGGAGATCGAGGTATCGCACACGCTCACGATCGCTGAGGGCCGCCACCCGGTCGTTGAGCAGATGCAGCGCGACACGCTCTTCGTGCCGAACGACACGCACCTGAACGACACCGACGACCGCGTCGCCATCGTGACGGGGCCGAACATGGCCGGTAAAAGCACCTACATGCGCCAGACGGCGATCATTGTGCTCATGGCGCAGATCGGCTCGTTCGTCCCGGCACGCAGCGCGACGGTCGGCATCTGCGACCGCGTGTTCACGCGCATCGGCGCGAGCGACGACCTTGCGGGCGGCGCATCGACGTTCATGGTCGAGATGAGCGAGGTCGCATCCATATTGAAGAACGCGACCGCCGATTCCCTGCTCATCCTTGACGAGATCGGGCGCGGCACGTCCACCTACGACGGCATGGCCATCGCCCGCGCGGTGCTCGAATACTGCGCCGACGCGAGAAAGCTCGGCGCAAAGACGATGTTCGCCACGCACTACCACGAGCTCTCCGCGCTTGAGGGGACGATCCCCGGTGTGCGCAACTATAATATCAGCGCCAAGCGGCAGAACGGGAAGCTCCTCTTCCTGCGCAAGATCCTGCCCGGCGCCGCCGACGAGAGCTACGGCATCGAGGTCGCAAAGCTCGCCGGCGTGCCGGAGAGCGTCATCCGCGCCGCGGACGCGCATCTCAGGGAGCTCAACGCGCAGGGCGCGGCGGTAAATGTGACGCCCCCGGCAAAGCCCGAGAGCGATCAGGTGAGTCTCGCCGACGTCGGCGCGGACGCTGTGGCCGAGCGGCTGCGCGCCGTCGATCCCAACACGCTCTCCCCGCTGGAGGCGCTCCGGCTGCTCTTTGAACTCAAAAACGATCTCGGATGATAAAGGAGAAATCGTGATGAAAAAAGGCGAAAAGGTGCTTCTTGTCCTCGGCGCGCTGCTCATTGCGGCGGGTGTATTCGTCGGCGTGACGCTCGGCTGGGACTATTCTCCCGACAATTATGCCTACAACGATATTGCATTTACCTCTGCCGATACGGAGACCGGCGAGTGCAGCTTCGTGAGCGTGCAGCTCAGCGAGCTTGAGGTGAACATCTATTCCACGACGGATAAGACCGTCTCGATCGCCGCGCGGGGCGCAAAAACGCCGGACCGCGTGAGCGTTGTGCTCGACGGCGGCGTGCTTCGCATCACGGAGAAAAAGCCCGGCCTTTTCCAGCGCCTTGCCGTATCGGACGATGATGCGGTCATCCTCCGCATTCCGGAAAAATGGGTCGGCAC
This sequence comes from Clostridiales bacterium, assembly GCA_003522945.1. GTDB lineage: Bacteria > Bacillota > Clostridia > Oscillospirales > Oscillospiraceae > Apopatocola. The sequence continues at coordinate 9,640 of DPHR01000103.1, read as the reverse complement.
GGTGGACGCGGCAACGCAGTCCGGCGATGTTTATGTGAGCGGTCTGGTGAGCCCGCAGCTTACGCTCCGCGCATCGAGCGCTTCCGGCGCGGTCAGCGCGTCGGAGCTGAAGGTCGCGGAGACACAGCTCGTCACGACGAGCGGAAACATTTTTGTCAGCACGACCCGCGGCGGCACGATAACAGCCGGCACGACTTCGGGATATATGAATATTTCTGATGTGAAGGCGGAGAGCGCGAGCCTTTCGTCCGTGAGCGGGAGCATTTCCGTGCGGAACGCGGAGCTCACCGGCGTGCTGACGCTGCACACCACGAGCGGCGATATCGACCTGGACGACATCTCCGCCGCGGGCATCGAGACCGACACGACAAGCGGCGATCTGGAGCTGGACGAGGTCGATACGCAGAGCCTTACGTTCACCTCCACGAGCGGCGACATCTCCGGCGAGCTGCTGCACGCGGATGAATTCGGCGGCACGGTCACCACCGTGAGCGGCGACATCTCCGGCATCCGCAGCGGCAGCGAGGGTACACGGACATTCAAGATCGAAACCGTCAGCGGAGACATAGACCTCGACGACTGAATAAAGCCATGCAAAACTCCCCGCAGAGCGGCCTCATGGAAGAGCCGGCCCGGCGGAGGAAAAAAGAGACGCCCCCGAAGACATATGCCGGACGTCGAAAGCCGACAGGGCACGGCCGCCGGTTATGCCGGCGGCCTTGGCATAACAAAAAGATGTTCCCCGCTTTCCTTTTGGAAAGCGGGGAACATCTTTATTATCACATATTATCGCAGCTTTTTGAGCTCCTCAAGCACCGAATACGGTATTGCGAGATTGCCGCAGCCCGTGCCCATGGAGATGTGCGTTTTGCGTGTGCCGTGGTAGTCGCTGCCGCCGGAAACGCCCATGCCGTATTTCTCCGCGGCGCGCAGCAGCCACGCGGTCTGCTCGGCGGAGAACTCGGAGTAATACGCCTCCAGCGCCCGGATGCCGAGTGCCTTTGCCGTTTCGATCAGCTCGATGAGCTCCGGCTCGGGATAGTGGTACTGCATCGGGTGCGCCAGCACCGGCACGCCGCCCGCGGCGACGATCGTTTCCACGGCCTTCGCAATGGAGATGCGGCGCTTCGGCAGATAGTACGGCTTGCCCTCGCCGAGGTACTTTTCAAACCCCTCCTTCACGGAGGAGATGTAGCCCTTGCGCATCAGATGCTCGCAGAAGTGCGGGCGGCCAAGCACGGAATCCGGGTATTCCTCGCGCAGCTGCGCGAGGGAGATATCAAACCCGTCGCGCTCGAACATGGCGGCGATCTTCTCGTTGCGCTCGTCCCGCTCGGTCTTCACCCAGTCGAGCACCGGGCGCAGCTCGGGCGCGGCGGGGTCGATGAAGTAGCCGAGGATGTGGACGTTGTTGTCGCGGTAGTCCGAGGATACCTCGATCCCCGGCACGACCTCCACGCCGAGCTCCGCTCCGGCGCGCATCGCCTCCGGCACGCCGGAGACGCTGTCGTGGTCGGTGATGCTCACGGCGGCAAGGCCGAGAGAAGCCGCCTTCTCCACGGCGGCGCGCGGCGAATCCGTGCCGTCCGAGGCGGTGGTGTGGATATGCAGGTCAATGCAGTTCATGGATGGGTGCGCTTCCTTTTTGCGAAAATATCGGGCTCGTCAGGGCTTCCAGTTGTAGCCGCCGTTATTCTGGCCGTTGTTCTGGCCGTTGTTCTGGCCATACGGGTTCTGTCCGCCGTACGGATTCTGACCGTAGCCGCCCTGTCCGTAGCCGCCGTATCCGCCGCCGTTGGTGGGGTACTTGGGGCTGTCGCCGTACTGGTTCCAGCCGGGCTGGCTGTCCTTGCAGAGCCAGATGAGCAGAATGATCTGTCCGACAAGGGGGATGAGGTTCAGGAAGTACCACGCGCCGCTGCGGCCGATGTCGTGCAGACGCCGCCAGCAGACGCCGAGTCCCGGCAGGAACACGCCGATGTTCCAGAGCGTGAGAAACAGCGAAGCAAGGCTGCTGTCAAAGTTGCGGGCTATCGCCGTGAGTACCGCGCTCACGGCCCAGTTGAGCAGCGCGAAGTACCAGTACTCACTGCGCCGCGCGCGGCCGGAAAAGCAGATGTACTTCTGGAATACGGATTGGATCGCTTCCTGAAAACTCATAAATGATTCTCCTTTATATGATTTGTAAGGATATAGTAGCGTACTTCGCACCGGATTGCAAGAAAGAACCGCGCCCCGGCAGGGTTTTCTGCCGGGGCGCGGTTCTTTCTTTACTTTTTGTTTCCGAAGCACTCGTCGTAGTGCGCGAGCGCGCTCTTGATGATCTCCACGGCGGCTTCGCGGCCGTTCACGTCGCCCGCGACCGCCTCCTTGCCCTCCAGCGCCTTATAGACGGTGAAAAAGTGCGCCATCTCGTCAAACGTGTGGTCGGGCAGGTCCATGATATCGCGGTACTTGTTGTAGCTCGGGTCGGAGAAGGGGATGGCGATGATCTTCTCGTCGTTCTTTCCGCAGTCGAGCATGGAGATGTACCCGATCGGGTAGCACCGCACGAGCGTGAGCGGGTCGAGCACTTCCGAGCAGAGCACGAGCACGTCGAGCGGGTCGCCGTCGTCGCCGTAGCTGCGGGGGATGAAGCCGTAGTTGGCGGGGTAGTGGGTCGATGTATACAGAATGCGGTCGAGAATGATCAGCCCGGTCTGCTTGTCCAGTTCATATTTCTTCTTGCTGCCCTTGGGGATCTCGATCACGGCGAGAAAATCCTCCGGCTTGATGCGCGCGGGGTCGATGTCGTGCCAGACGTTCATGGTGTTACCTCCGGGAAAATAGTACCGCCTTACGGTGGGATCGAATTATATCACGAAGGTGTCTGTTTTTCAACATGGAAAGAAAGACGAAGTCGGCCCTTAGGGGCGTTATTCCTCAAAAAATATCCCGGCGTCCTGCCGGAGAGCAAGATCGCATTCCGCTTCTGCGCACTTGGTGATCCCGGCGATGACGGGGCAGGCGGCGTGAACGGGGAAATGCTCCGCGGCGTAGGCGTAAAACGGCCCCGTCCCCGGCCTGGTGAGACACACGGCAAACGCGCTGAACGTGCTGCCGAGAGCCTTCATCATTTCCTGTACGGCGGCGCAGCCGCTCGCCACGCGCAGATGCACCCTAAAATCCTCCGCCGCTTCCGCCTCCGCGATGGCCGTAAAGCCGCAGATGCCCGGCTCGATGCGTACCTTTGTCATGGGGGATCCTCCCGTTCGTTTTTTTCTCATTATAGGCGGGGAGAAGCCGGGGCGTCTGGGGGTATCCGGACCATATTTGGCAAATCGTTTGCCAAATGCGCCGGAAAGAAAAGAGGAAGCAGGTTTATTCCTGCTTCCTCTCAAAAAGGCTTATTCGTTACTCAACGGGATAAAAGGCGTCCTTGCCAAGACCGCAGATGGGGCAGACCCAATCTTCGGGAACGTCCTCCCAGACCGTGCCGGGGGCTACGCCGTTGTCGGGGTCGCCCAGGGCGGGGTCATAGACATAGCCGCAGGGGCACTCGTATTTCATGGGAATGTCTCCTCTTACTTGCCGAAGTAGCGCTTGAGCAGACCCTCGAACGCCTTGCCGTGGCGGGCCTCGTCGCGCGCCATTTCGTGCACGGTGTCGTGGATGGCGTCGAGATTGTACTTCTTCGCGAGCTTGGCGAGCTCAAACTTGCCGGCGGTCGCGCCGTTCTCGGCGTCAACGCGCATTTCGAGATTCTTCTTCGTGGACGTGGTCACGACCTCGCCGAGGAGCTCGGCGAACTTCGCGGCGTGCTCGGCCTCTTCCAGACCGGCCTTTTCCCAGCACATGCCGATCTCCGGATAGCCCTCGCGGTGCGCAACGCGCGCCATGGCCAGATACATGCCGACCTCGCTGCACTCGCCCTCAAAGTTGGCGCGCAGACCGGCGATGATCTCTTCCTGCACCTCGGCGGGAACGTCCGCGCCGAACACCTTGCCGACGCCGACGACGTGCTCCGCCGCCCAGGTCTTCTCCTCCGCCTGCAGCGTGAACTTGCTGCCGGGGACATGGCACACCGGGCACTCCGCCGGGGGCGTATCGCCTTCATGAACGTAACCGCAAACCGGGCAAACCCACTTTTTCATAATAAGATCCTCCATCAAATCAAATTTTCTCTTTGTTGTTTTTATTATCGTCCGCTGCGCAGCAGCGGCAGATGCCGTAAAATGTCAGCGCCCAGGAGCGCACCTCGCCGGGCATTTCGCCGGTGACAAGCGTTTCGGGCAGCACCGCGTCCACATCGTCCACGCGGCCGCACTTCTCGCAGATGAAATGCGCGTGGGGGTGCGTCCGGCCGTCGAACCGCTCCTGTCCCGCAACCGTGGCGACGCTCATCGCCTTGCCCTCCTCGCGGAAGAGCGCGAGATTGCGGTACACCGTGCCGAGCGAGAGATCCGGGATGTCCGGCTTGAGCCGCCGATAGATCTCCTCGACGCTCGGGTGATCGTACGACGCGAGCAGTATCTCGCGGATCGCGTCGCGCTTTTTGCTTTGCCGCCGGGTGCTTTCCATGAGGTACTCCTTCGCTGTGGGGTCTCGTAATCAATAATGATTATCGTTACTGTTAATATAACAGCACATCCCCGGATTGTCAATAGGGTTTTGAAAAAAATTTTGCCCGCCGGTCTCCCGGCGGGCGATCTGTTCAATTCGACGCGGACGGCGGCTCTGTCCAGTACTGCGCACCCCAGTGCTCAAAGTCCCATTGCTCCATATAGGCGTTGCATTCGTAGTCGATATAATAGAGCCTTTCGCCGCGCGGGACGAAGTTGGTGGGGTAATAGTCGATGTTCAGCCCCGCGGGGTACAAAACGGCGCACATGGCGCGCACCTGCTCCGTCCAGCGCCCGTCCATCCGCCCGCTCTCACGCAGCTCCGCGACGGTCGGCCCCGCGATATATTCCTTTAGAAGGTGTTCCTGCGCCTTGTCCACGGCCAGCAGCCGCGGCAGGGGGATGCCGAGAGCGCGCAGCGTTTCATAGTCGCGCAGCTCGGACTGCAGCTTGTCGCCGAAGGTATAGTACTCACACGGCTCGTGGTGGATCTGCTTGAGAACGTACTCCCGCTCCCCGTCCGTGACGAGATAGGAATAGCCGCCCTTGCCCTTTCCGAGAAGCCGGAGCACAGTATATTCCGTATCGTTTACCGTCATTGTGTCAGGCATCGTTCTGTTCCAACGGCTCCTCACGGCGGAGCTTTCTCAGGTTTTCCAAAACAAACGGGCTGTTTGCGGCGATGCGCTCCAGTGTCTGGCATCCATCCATCTGCCCGCAGTCCGCGCAGGTATCCAGCCCCTTCTCCCGCACGCAGTTATGTACGGGGCAGAGCTTGTCGCAAAACGGCGTTTTTACGCCCTCCGCGCGGCAGCCGGTGCAGTGGATCATGTCCGGCGTGATCGTTACGGCGTTGAGCTTCGTCCACAGGGCGGCGGTTTTTTCGCGCAGGGCATCGTTATTTGTGATCGTTGCGATCCTGGCGTCACAGGTTTCGCAGTCCAGCCCGCAGCATGCAATGAGCTTCTTAGGTTCAAGATTTGCTTCCATATTCGCGTCCCTTTCTTTAAGGTCTATACGCGCCGCCTTTGCTGCTGATGCCGGCGAGCTGCGCCCGTCCACGGGCAGAACGCGCTTTACCCTGCTTTTCTTTATAATACCATCTTCCTGCATTTCGGCAGCGCAGCGACCTGTCGTTTGACAGCCTGCGAGCCGAAAAATCGCGGCTGCGCCGCGACGGGCGCGTGCCGCAATACGGCTTTACAGCGCTCGGACGTACATTTCCTCCGTTGTGCCGAACGCGGGCTGCTTTCTGCCGCCGAAGGTGAAGCCCTGCGCTTCGTAAAACCGGATCGCGCGCACGTTGTCCGTAAACACCCAGAGCAGGAGCTTTGTGTATCCGGCAGCCTTTACGTCCGCGAGAACGCGCTCCATCATCCGGCTGCCGCAGCCGCGGCGCCAGTTTTCCGGCAGCGAGTGGATGCACCGCAGCTCGGCAGCGCCCGGCATACCCTCTTCCCGCGCGGCGTCCCACCATGCGATGCAGTGGGGCTTGCCATCCAGCTCCAGAATATAGCCGTTTCCACGCTGCTCGGCGAGAAGCCGCGCGTACATTTTCTCGGCGCGCTCGATGCTCGTACATTGGGCAAGGAGCTCCGCCGGGACGATGCCCGCGAACGCTGCCTTCCAGCTTTCGGTCTGGACGTGCGCGAGACACGCCTCGTCTCCGCTCTCCGCCCGCCGGATATGGATCGTAAAATCGTTCTGTATCATTTTTCCGCCTTTTTTCGCATCTCGATCCGAACCTTGCGCCGTTCCGGGCCGGTGTTGGAGTACGCCGCGGCAGTGGCGGCTTTTATCCGTCTCCCGCTGCCTTTCCGATAAGCACCGCCGCGACCGTTTCCTCTTTCATAAACGTGTTCTGCGGAGCCGTCGTCCGTGACTCTCCGTCTAAAGCAGATCAAAGGATCTATACCGCTTAATATGTATCTATAATGTTGCAGCATGCGCCTGTCGATCGCAGATCACCGGGTTTTCCCGTACAAAACGGGAACACGTCAGTTCGACGTGTCCCCGGTTTTTCCTTCTTCGGTTTTGCTCTGCGGCGCGGTGAGGTAGGGGTCGGGTTTCAGGAGGCGTTTCCAATAGCCGTCGAGCAGATACAGCGGCCCGAGGCTTGCGTGGCAGAGCAGGCGGTCCTTGGCGGAAAGCGTCGTGACCGGCGCTTCGGAATACTTATAGAACAGGCTGTCGTGCCCGACGCACAGGCCAAGCGCGATGTTCAGCTCCGTCTTTTCCCCGTTGAGCACGAGCGCCTGCAAGACGGGGTTGCAGATGTTCGGCCCGACTTCGAGACAGCGCTCCGGGATACCGAGCTCGGTCTTGTTCACCGTGCCGCACTTGCACGCGACGCCCGTGACCTCATATCCCTGCGCGCGCAGGACGCGCGCGAGCGCGTTCGCCTCGTGGATCAGCCCCGCGCAGGTGGCGATGCCGATCTTCTTCACGCCGAGAAGCTGTGCGAAATGCATCGTTTCCTCGATGCGGCTTTTCGTGCCGTAGCCGTCGCGCTCGTTGACTGCCGCGGCGACGGAAAAGGCGTTTTCCTCGCCCTTTAAAATTTCCAGTGAGCGCTCGAGCAGCGCCTCATCCAGATGCTCCGTCCGGCAGAACGGCGGGAACTGCCCGCCCTTGCCGCGGCAGGCGGCGCTGCCGCAGTCGATGCAGGAACGATTTTCGTTGTCCATATCGGCGGCCTCCTTACTTTGCCTCGGCCCGGCGCTTTTCAAGCTCGGCGCACACCTCGGCGTATTTGTCCTCATCGAGAATGTAGTGTTTTTTATAGAGCACATAGCTTGCGTACATGAGCACGAACGGCAGCACCGTCAAGCACAGCAGCAGCCCGCGGGACTGACCCGGCTGGATGGAGGAGACGATCGTATCGATCTGCGCGAGCTTTTCGGCTTCGGCGATCTCGCCGAGCGAGGCCGCGCGCTCGAGCGCGGAGATCCGGTTGGTGTAGCCCGTGACGCCGAAGATGAGATACGTCGCGGACGTGACCGCCACGACGATGGCGGAGGCGAGCTTTGTGAAGAACGGGCGCAGGGAGGTGATGATCGCCTCGTCGCGCTCGCCGCGGAGGTATTCGTTATACTCCACGGTGTTGATGAGCGAGATCATCATAATGAGATAGAAGCCGTACTGACCGAGGTTTGCTACCATGTAGCCCACGGTGAGGATCCAGAACTTCACCATGCCGCCGGAGAGCGCCAGCCCGGAGACGATCATAACGGCGTAGCCGATGACCGAGAGCAGCATGAGCTTATCCATCATCTGCTTGCGGCGGAAGCGCTTGGCGAGCATCGGATAGAAGATCATAAGAAGCGCGGTCGCCGCGAGACCGACGGTGTTGAAGAGCGAATACAGCCCGCCCTCATACCCGAAGGCGAAGTACACATACGTTGAGCCGAGACCGCCCATAACGACGTCGTTTCCGATCTGCTGCAGCAGGAACACGAGCGAGATCCAGAGAATCTGCGGATTGCCGGTGATGGTATTCCAGATCTTTTTGAAGCTGACGGGCGGGACTTCCTTCGTATTGTAATCCCGGCGCTCACGCACGCCGAAGATCGTCGCGCACAGGAAGAGCGGCGCAAGGATGCAGATGACGAGCGCGACACGGCCGTAGGCCGTTGCGGTGCTGCCGCCGAGCGTGCCGCTGCCGGTGGTGAGCATGGGGATGAGGATCGAGGCGATCACACCGCCGATGCCGGCAAAGAGGTTCGTCCGGGACGTGAGCGAATTGCGCACATGCGGATCGGAGCTGAGCGCCGACACCATGCCCCAGTAGGAGATGTCGTGCATCGTGTAGGTGATCGAATAGAGGAAATAGATCACGCCGAAAAACGCGATGAAGCTCCAGCCCTGCAGGCTCGTGTTGAACGCGAGATACACAACGACGGACGTGGAGAGGATGCCGATCACGAGCCACGGCTTGAACTTGCCGTAGCGCGAGCGGGTGCGTTCGATGATGTTGCCCATGACGGGGTCGTTGAGCGCGTCGAACACACGCGCGCCGACCATGATCGCCGTCACCGCGCCGAGCTGCGCGGCGGTGAGATGGCGTGTAAACAGGATATATGTGAATATGAAGTTGGTGAACAGGTTATAGATCATATCCCGTCCGACCGTGCCGAGGGGGAACATCCAGAGATTGCGTTTATCCGATGTCACGTTTTTCATGTCTCTTCCTCTTTCTCCCGCACCGTGCGGTATTCCGGCGTGTTCAGCGCTCGTTATCGCGGATTTTGCCGAGCGCGCCGCCGGGGTGGCGGCGGACATACTGCGCGGGCGTCTGCGCGACGTCCGCCTGCAATATGGCGGAGAGCGCCTGCAGCACAAACATCTCCGCGAGCACGGAGTTGCGCGGCGCGCGGTTGAGCGGGCCGCCCTCTTCGTCTACATGCGCGAGCAGCAGCGCGTCGCTCTCCTTTGCGAGCCAGCTTTCCGCATTGCCGGTGATGCCGATGACGCGGCAGCCGTTGTTCTTCACGGCGAGCACCGTGGCCTTGAGCTCCACCGTCTCGCCGGAGTTGGAGATGGCAATGACAACATCGCCTTCCTCCAGCTGGCCGCAGGAGCCGTGCACCGCCTCCGTGCCGTGGAGGAAGTAGGACGGCGTGCCGGTGGAAGAGAGGAGCGAGGCTCCGTACCCCGCCACATGGCCGGGCTTTCCGATGCCGGTCACATGGACGCGGTGTCCCGCGGCGCGGCATTCCTCAATGAGCGCGACCGCGTCTTCGTATGCCTCCGGCGTCTGCTGCGCGAGAAACGCGCAGAATTCCTTTTCCGCGGACGCGGTCAGATGCGCAAGCGCGGTTTTTCCTTCGTTTTTCATTTGCTTTCCTCCTCCAACTGTGCCAGAAGATCGTAATCCATATCCTCATAGCCGCGCTCGCGCAGCAGCGCCGTTACCTCCGCGAGCGTCGGGAGGCTCGGGATCGCGCCGGGACGCGAAACGGTGATGGCCGCGGCGTGGCTCGCAAACGCCAGCGCCTGCCGCGCCGGAAGCCCCGCACACCAGAGCGTGCTGAACGACG
>DPHR01000072.1 GCA_003522945.1 Clostridiales bacterium | reverse complement strand
ATCGAAAAGCTGCCGCTGGTGGACGACGAAGGCTATCTCAAGGGCCTGATCACCATTAAGGACATCGAAAAGGCCGTCAAATATCCGAACGCCGCCAAGGACGCGCAGGGACGGCTGCTCTGCGCCGCCGCCATCGGCGTCACGAACGACGTGCTGGAGCGCGCCGAGCGTTTGCTGAAGGTCGGCGTGGATGCGCTGGTGCTCGACTCAGCGCACGGCCATTCCCATAACATCCTCAACGCCTGCCGCGCCGTGAAGGACGCGTTCCCCGACGCGCAGCTCATCGCCGGCAATATCGCTACGGCGGAGGCGGCCGAAGCGCTCATCGATGCGGGCGCGGACTGCATCAAGGTCGGCATCGGCCCCGGCTCCATCTGCACGACGCGCGTCGTTGCGGGCGTCGGTGTGCCGCAGATCACCGCCGTGATGGAAAGCGCGGAGATCGCCAACAAATACGGCATCCCCATCATCGCCGACGGCGGCATCAAGTACTCCGGCGATATCGTCAAGGCGCTTGCCGCGGGCGGCAGCGTCGTGATGCTCGGCTCCATGCTCGCCGGGTGTGAGGAAGCCCCGGGCGATACCGAGGTGTTCCAGGGCCGTCAGTTCAAGGTCTACCGCGGCATGGGCTCGCTCGCCGCGATGGCGAAGGGCTCGAAGGACCGCTACTTCCAGGAGAAAAACTCCAAGCTCGTCCCCGAGGGCGTCGAGGGCCGCGTACCGTACCGCGGACCGGTGTCCGACACGGTGTATCAGATGGTCGGCGGTCTCCGCTCCGGCATGGGCTACTGCGGTGCGCCCGACATTGAAACGCTGCGCACCACCGCGCAGTTCGTGCGCATCACCGCCGCGGGCCTGCGCGAGAGCCACCCGCACGATATCTACATCACCCGCGAAGCGCCGAACTACACCATGGGGCCGAATACCTAAAGACATTCAAACGGGAGTCCCGCTGTCCGGGACTCCCGTTTGAGGAAATATCGGCTCGCCGCAGCGCAAACTCTGTGAGGCCTTTCATATTCATATTATGATAAAACGGGAGACGGGATCGCCGTCTCCCGTTTTCTGTTGCGCAAATCGGAAAAAGTTGGTATAATACCCTTAGTAAAAGGGGGAGTGTTTCCATGCAGGACAATATCGCGGTGCTCCGCGAGTGGATCGCCGGGAGCGACAACATCGTCTTTTTCGGCGGCGCAGGCGTGTCCACGGAATCCGGCATCCCGGATTTCCGCAGTACGGACGGGCTGTACCGGCAGGAATATAAATATCCCCCGGAGACGATTTTGAGCCACACGTTTTTCGAGCAAAACCCGGAAGAATTCTTCCGCTTTTACCGCGCCAAGCTCATCCCGGACAAATCGGTGCAGCCGAACGCGGCGCACCGGCGGCTTGCCGAGTTGGAGCGGGAAGGAAAACTGCGCGCCGTCATCACGCAGAACATTGACGGGCTGCATCAGGCCGCTGGCAGCAAGCGCGTCATTGAGCTGCACGGTTCGATCCACCGCTGCCGCTGCGCCAGATGCGGCAAGCCCTGTCCTGAGGAGGCCGTCAACACCGGCGTGGGCGTGCCGCGCTGCTCCTGCGGCGGCGTGCTCCGCCCGGAGGTCGTGCTCTATGAAGAACCGCTCGCCGAGCGCGACATCACCGACGCCGTGAACTTTATCCGGAAGGCGGACGTCCTAATCGTAGGCGGCACGTCGCTCGCGGTGTATCCCGCGGCGGGACTGCTGCGCTATTACGAAGGCTGCAAGCTCGCGCTCGTGAATATGGGCGCTACGAGCTATGACGAATCGGCCGACCTTCTCATCCGCGAAAAGATCGGCAAGGTATTTTCCGAGGTATGAAGACAGACATTCTCGGCGTCGCGTTCGACGCGCTGACGCTCGATGAAGCCGAAGAGCGTGCCGACGCGCTGCTGCGCTCCGGCGCCGGCGGGTATATCGTAACGGCCAACCCCGAGATCGTGCTGCACTGCCGGGAGGACGCGGCGTATGCCGCCTCGGTCAACGGCGCGGCGCTCGTGCTCGCGGACGGCGTGGGCGATCTCTGCGCCGCGCGCATTCTGGGAACGCCCCTTCCCGAGCGCGTTACGGGCGCAGACCTTGTGCCGCGGCTTCTTTCCCGGCTCGCGCAGCGCTCCGGCAGCGTGTTTCTTTACGGCGCGCGCCCCGGCGTCGCGCAAAGAGCGGGGGAGAAGCTGAAAAGCGCTTATCCCGGTCTTCGTATCGCCGGAGCGGAAAATGGGTATATTTCCGATGAAACGGCGCTTTTTGCAGCGCTGGAACAGGAAAAGCCCGATCTGCTGCTGCTTGGTCTCGGCGCGCCGCGGCAGGAGCTGTGGATGGCGCGAAACCGGCAGAAAATAAATGCCGTCATGATCGGCGTCGGCGGTCTGCTCGACGTATTCGCCGGGGACATTCCCCGCGCGCCGGAGAGCTGGCAGCGGCTGGGACTGGAATGGCTCTACCGGCTGCTGCGCGAGCCGAAGCGCCTCAAGCGCATGATCCGTCTGCCCAAAATACTGCTTCTCGCGGCGCGCGAACGGAAATAGAAAAAGAGACCCCCGAAGGGGTCTCGCAAAATAAGTCAGCAGCCGCACCCGCAGCCGTTGTTGTTTCCGCAACCGCAGCCGTTGCCGCAGCCGCCGCACCCGCAGCCGCAGAGCAGAATGAGAATGATGATGATCCAGAGACAGCCGTTATTATTTCCACAGAACATGGAGAATACCCTTTCCCCGTGCCATATTTGCGCCCCGGCCGCGCACGGCGCTCCGGCCGGTCGGTAACATCGTTTCGCAGTTCCGCCGGGGCTTTCCGCCCCGTCTGCGGTATTCTATGCCCGAGCGCCGCGGGCGGTTACAACTCCAAGGAGAGCATTTATGTCTGACGAAGAAAAAATCCGGCCCAAAGAGGAAAACCACATCGGGCGACACATGGCGCCCA
>DPHR01000032.1 GCA_003522945.1 Clostridiales bacterium | reverse complement strand
AGGTCGCCGCCCGGAGGCGAGACCGCGCCGACGGCGGTGAGGCTTCCCTGCCGCTCGTCGCTGCCGAGGCATTCGACCACGCCCGCGCGCTCATAGAACTGCGCGAGGCGCGAGGACAGGTACGCAGGATAGCCCTCTTCACCGGGCATCTCCTCGAGACGGCCCGACATCTCGCGCAGGGCCTCCGCCCAGCGGGAGGTCGAGTCCGCGATGACCGCGACGGCATAGCCCATGTCGCGGAAGTATTCGGCGATCGTGATGCCGGTGTAGATGCTCGCTTCGCGCGCCGCGACCGGCATATCCGAGGTGTTGGCGATCAGCACCGTGCGCTTCATCAGGCTCTCGCCCGTGCGCGGGTCGACGAGCTCGGGGAATTCGCGTAGAACGTCGGTCATCTCGTTGCCGCGCTCGCCGCAGCCGATGTAAACGACGAGATCCACGTCCGCCCACTTGGCAAGCGCATGCTGCATGACGGTCTTGCCGCTGCCGAACGGGCCCGGGATCGCCGCCGTGCCGCCCTTGGCTACGGGAAAGAACGTATCCACAATGCGCTGGCCGGACTGGAGCGGCGTGACGGGCGGGTACTTCTTCGTGTAGGGACGGCCCACACGAACAGGCCACTTCTGGATCATCGTGAGTTCCTTCGTCTCGCCCTTGTCGGTCTCAATAACAGCGACGACGTCCTCCACAGTGAAGCTGCCGGACTTGATCTCCTTCACAGTGCCGCTCATCTTGGGCGGCATCATGATCTTGTGCAGGATCGACGGCGTCTCCTGCACCGTGCCGAGCACGTCGCCGCCGATCAGGTGGTCTCCCACCTTGGCGACAGCGGTGAAGTCCCACTTCTTCTCGCGGTCGAGCGCGGGGACCTCCTCGCCGCGCGGCAGGAAGTTGCCGCCCGTCTTCTGGCGGATGACCTCCAGCGGGCGCTGGATGCCGTCGTAAATATTCTCGATCAAACCGGGGCCGAGCTCGACGGAGAGCGGCGCGCCGGTCGTCACGACCTCTGCCCCCGGGCCGAGGCCCGAGGTCTCTTCATACACCTGAATGGCGGCACTATCGCCGCTCATCGTCAGAATTTCGCCGATGAGGTGCTGCTCGCCCACGCGGACGACATCCGCCATATTCGCTTCCGAAAGTCCCGACGCCACGACCAGCGGGCCGGAGACCTTAACGATCTTTCCCATAAGGCTTTTGCTCCTTTTTTACAAAATGTCCGCGCCGACGGCCTTTTCCGCAGCCGCGTGCACGCCCGCTGTGCCGATGCCGAGTCTCCCCTCCCTGCCCGGGATGAGGATGACGGCGGGCGAAACATCCTCGCGCCGGCGCTCGATCTCCGCGGGGATCTGCGCGGCGAGGTGTTCGGTGATATAGATGATGGCGTAGTTCTCCTTCGCCATGCGGTGGAGGACGGCTTTCGCCTGCTCGCCGTTTTCCGCGATGCAGGTGTCGAGCCCGAGGGCGCGGAAGCCCAAAACGCTGTCGCGCCCGCCGATAACTCCGATCTTATTCATGCTGCCGCCTCCCTTAGAGATAACTCATGCGCAGCCGCGCGCGGATGTCCTCCGCCGCGATGCCCGCGATCTTGCCGGATAAAATGGTGCGCACGGCGGTGAACTCCGCCTCTTTCGCGCCAAGATAGCCCGCCACGACCTCTGGGCCGAACGGCGTGCGCCGCGCCCGCTGCAAATAGGACATGAGCGCATCGTCGCACGCGCGCTCAAATTCCGTCAGGCCCCCGCCGCTGTCAAGCAGTTTGGCCGCGAGCTCGCCCGCGCTGTCAAGCGGCGTGCCGTGTGTGAGCGACGATAAATGATCGCCGCGCGCGCCTTTGAGCTGACCCGCCGGAATGTGTCCGCCCGGCAGCATCGCCGCTGCGAACACGTCGTCCTCGCAGCCCATGCGCCGTGCGCGCACGAGCGTACGCAGGTTGACCGCGTCGATCTGCAAGGCGACATAGTCCTTCAAAAACGTGCTGCCCATCTCGCTTGCGAGCGCGCTCATCTCCTCGTAGCAGGCGCGATCGAGCAGCAGCTCCGCCATGCGGACATCGCCGCTGTGGCCCGCTTCGCTCTCCGCCTGCGCCATCGCGCGGCTCATCGCCGCGGAAACGGCGCTCGTCTCGCCGCGAAGCACCTTCTGCGCGTCGAAGCGGCCGCAGTCCATCGCAAGGCGCGAGACGTCCTCGCCGGTGCGCTTGCTCTTGAGTGCGAGCTTTGCGTTGTGATAGTCGTACTTGATCTGAAAGAGCTCGATGATGCGCTTGTCCGGCACCAGCACGCTCACCTCGCGGTAGAGCTCTCTGCGCGCCTGCGAGAGCGCGTGTTCCACATTTTCGAGCGTGCATCGCTCAAGCGGCGCGTAGCCGCATTCCAAAAGCGTCTTGTAGCTCTCTTCCGGCGTGGCGGCGTCGATCATCCGCTCGGCCATCGCCTGCGTTAGGAGCTTCGCCTCGCGCGCATGCAGCGCCGCGGAGACCGCTGCGTAGTCCGTATCCCGATACTGCTGCATCCGATCCCCTCCTTATTCCGCGAAGAGGAGCTTTGCCGCGCCGCGCTCGGTCTTCTCGCGCGAAAGGGCGAGAAGCGTTTCAAACGAGCAGTTCACGTCGCATTCTTTACTTATAAGCACGAGGCCCGCGCGGATATCTGCCGCTTCGCCCGCAAGCGTATAGCGCGCGTTCAGCTCCTTGTTTGCCCGCTCGACGAGCGTTTCGCCGATCTCATCGCGGTCCTTTGCGCTCAGGGCGATTTTCTCGTCGCCCTTGCCGCCCGCCGCTTTCAGCAGGCGCACCAGCAGCGAAAGATACTGCTCGCGCGGCATGGAGCAGAGGATCTCCAGCGCGCGGTCATAGGTCTCGGCGAGCACCTTCTGCTTGGCGCTGAGCGTCAGCTTGCGCGTCTCCATCTCCGCCGCGGAGCAGAGGCGCTCATAGCGCTCCTGCGCGGCGAGATGCGCGCGCTCGCCCGCCGTCTCGCGCTCTTTTTCCGCGCGTGCGGCACTCTCCTCGCGGATGCGCCGGAGCTCCTGCTCGGTCTGCGCATTCAGCTCGCTCAGCGAGCACGCCGCATCCTCTTTCATGCGCGCGGTGATCTTTTCCATTCCGTTCATTGCGTTTCCGCCTTTCCGTGGGCGCGTCAGCCGATGTTGAGCAGCATCATGATCGACGCCAGCAGCGAAAGGATCGCGTAGAACTCGACCACGATGCACAGCACCATGCCCTTCGACCAGTGTTCAGGCTGGCGCGCCAAGATGTTGATCGATCCCGCGGCGACGCGGCCCTGCGCAACTGCCGAAATGCCGCCGCCGATGGCGATGGGCATGCAGGCCGCGAAGTAACGAAGGCCCTCCTGAAGCGACATATCGACATACGTGCCGTTCAGGACGCCCATACGCATCAGGCAGAGGAAGCCGATGACCAGACCGTAAAGGCCCTGCGTGCCGGGGATGACCTGCAGGATCATCACTTTACCGAATTTGCTCGGATCCTCGCAGAGAAGACCCGTGCCGGCCTCGCCGGCAAGACCCGTGCCGCGTGCGCTGCCCGCGCCCGCGAGGCAAACAGCAAGACCCGCGCCCAGCATACCGATGGCGCCGCCCGTCGTCAGTTCAAA
>DPHR01000069.1 GCA_003522945.1 Clostridiales bacterium | reverse complement strand
GGCAGACCGTGCTGGCGCGAGCCGAAAAAGTCGCCGGGGCCGCGCAGCTCCAGATCGGCCTGCGCGATCTCAAAGCCGTTGTTCGTGCGCGTGAGCACGCGCAGCCGCTCCCTGGACTCTTCCGTCGGCGTATCGGAAACAAGTACGCAGTAGCTCTTCGCCTTGCCGCGCCCGACGCGTCCGCGCAGCTGGTGGAGCTGCGATAGCCCGAACCGCTCGGCGTTTTCCACGACCATGAGCGTAGCGTTCGGCACGTCTACGCCGACCTCCACGACCGTCGTGGAAACAAGAATGTCCGTCTCTCCGGCGGCAAAGGCGGCCATGACCGCTTCCTTTTCCTTCGGCTTCATCCGCCCGTGGACACACGCGACGGTAAGACCGGGAAAGAGCTTTTGCAGCTCCTCGGCGTGCTCCGAGGCCGACTTGAGCTTGCTCTCGCCCTCCTCGCCGTCCTCTACCTTCGGACAGACAACGAACACCTGATGGCCCTCTTCGACCTGCTTGCGGATAAACCCGTTCAGGCGGGCGCGGTAGCTTTCCGTTACGGCGAAGGTGTCCACCGTTTGGCGTCCCGGCGGCAGCTCGTCGAGCACGGAAACGTCGAGATCGCCGTAGATCATCAGCGCGAGCGTGCGCGGGATGGGCGTGGCGGACATGACGAGAATGTGCGGCTGCGCGCCCTTTTCGCCGAGCGCGCCGCGCTGCTCCACGCCGAAGCGGTGCTGCTCGTCCGTGACGGCAAGACCGAGATTGTGAAAGCGCACGTCCTCCGTGAGCAGGGCGTGCGTGCCGACGGCGACATCGCACACGCCCTCCTCCAGCGCGGCTTTGACCGCGCTTTTTTCCTTTGCCTTCATCGAGCCGGTCAGAAGGCATACGCGGATGCCGAACGGCGCGAGAAAGCCCTGCAAGGTTTTTACATGCTGCTGCGCCAGAATCTCCGTCGGCGCCATAAAAGCGCTCTGGTATCCGGCCCGCTGTGCCGCCCACAAAAGCGCCGCCGCGACAAGCGTTTTGCCGCTGCCGACATCGCCCTGCAAAAGGCGCGACATCCGCTTGCCGGACGCCATATCGCGCAGCGCCTCGTCCGCGGCGCGCCGCTGCGCTCTCGTCGGCGAAAAGGGGAGAGCGGCATAAAACTCTTTAACGTCCGGCGTCGGGATACGCTCGCCGGGCACACTCTCGCGCTGCGCGCGCAGCCGCTGCGTGGCGCAGGAGAGAACGAAAAATTCTTCAAATGTCAGCCGCCGCCGCGCCAGAGCGAGCGTTTCCCGATCCGGAGGAAAATGCACGTTCCGGTACGCAAAGCCGACCTTCGGCAATGCATACTGCTCGGTGACCTCCGCAGGCAGAAGCTCCGGCAGCATATCGCCGCAGGCATCGAGCGCGCATTCCATGGCGCTCACGACGAGCTTATTCGATATCCCGTGCGTCAGCCGGTAGAGCGGCAGTATCCGCCCCGTGACGGTGCCCGCGCGGTCCTCCCGCTCAAAAACGGGGTTTGTGAACGTCTTGCGCAGCAGATTCCCGCCCGCCTTGCCGTAAAAGACATAGCTTTCGCCCGGAACAAGCTGGTCGCGGACATAGCTCTGGTTGAAGAATGTCACATCCGCGCTGCCGCTCTCGTCCTCGATGCGCAGCTTCACGAGATCGAGCCCGCGCCGGACGCGCGTGAGGCGCGGCTCCGCTGCGACCATGGCGCGCACGCACGCCGTTTCGTCCAAGGCAAGCTCGGCGATGGGCCGCACGGCGGTGCGGTCCTCATAGGCGCGCGGGAAATAGTTGAGAAGATCGCCGAGCGTGTGCACGCCGAGACGCGCGAGAGCCTTTGCTCTCTGCTCGCCGACGCCTTTTATGTAACGGACATCCGTAGACAGCTCCGGCATATTCTTCTCTCCCTTCGTAGATTATTCCGCGAGCGTTTCCCACTCGGCGTAAAGCGTCTCGAGCGATTCCTCCGCGGCGTCTTTCTGCGCGCCGAGCTCGAGCAGCTTCTGGTAATCGGAGGCGTTTTTCTCCATTTCGGCCTCGATATCGTGCAGCGACGCCTCGGCGCGCTCAATGTCGCGCTCGATCCTCTGGCGGCGGCGGTCGCGGTTCGGCTCGGTCTTTTTCTTCGGCTTCTCCTCGCGCGCGGCGCTCTTTGCGGCCTTTGCCGGCGGCTGGAGCGCTTCCTGCCGCGCTTTATATTCGCGCCACTCGGCAAAGCCGCCGCGGTAGTCCTCGATCTGCCCGTCGTGCAGACACCAGATGCGCGTGGCAAACTTCTCGATGAACCAGCGGTCGTGGCTCACAAAGAGCAGCGCCTCGCTGTAGTCCATGAGCGCGTCCTCCATCCACTCGCGCGAGAGAAGATCGAGATGGTTCGTCGGCTCGTCGAGCATGAGAAAGTTGATGTCGTCCCGCATGAGAATGCAGAGCCGCAGACGGCTCTGCTCGCCGCCGGAGAGCACCGAAACGGTCTTGAACACATCCTCGCCCCGGAAGCCGAACGCCGCGAGACGGTTTCGCGCCGTCTGCGGATCGCACTTCGCCTCCCAGAGCATCGTGTCCACCATGTTGCGCGAGGGATCGTCAAACCGCACGAGCTGCGGCAGGTACGCGCTCTTTACCGCGGGGCCGAGATGGATCCAGCCGCGGTCCGGCGTTTCCTCACCGGTGATGCAGCGGAGCAGCGTGGACTTGCCCGTACCGTTGTCGCCGATGAGCGCGATGCGCTCGCCCGGCTCTATGAGCTCGTCGATGCCGGAGAAGAGCTTCTTCTCGCCGTAGGACTTCGCCACGTCCTCGAGAACAAGCACCTCGTCGCCGAAAAATTCCTTCTGCCGGAAGCGGACGGAGAGTTTTTTGTCCTCGCGCGGCCTTTCGGCGGTCTGGAGCCGCGCGATGCGCTTTTCCATGGAGAACGCGCGCTTGTGCAGCTTGTCCGCGCCCATGAACGCCCACAGATGCAGATCGTCCGCCGCCTTCTGCAGATGGGCGATCTCCTTCTGGTTTTTCTCATATTGCCTGCGCAGCTCCTCGTACCGGCGCTGCTTTTCCTCGGCATAGAACGTATAGTTGCCGTTATAAAACTCCGCCTTGCCGTTGACGATCTCAATGATCCGCTGCGCGACTTTGTCGAGAAACCAGCGGTCGTGCGATATGGCGAGCACCGTCCCCTTGAAGTGGAGCAGATAGTCCTCCAGCCACTCGGTCGCGTGCATGTCGAGATGGTTCGTCGGCTCGTCGAGCAGGAGAATGTCGGTGTCCTCCAGAATGAGGCGCGCTAAGTTGACGCGCGTTTTCTCGCCGCCGGAGAGCGAGTCGAAAAGCTGCCCGCGCATGGCGGGAGGGATGTCAAGACCGTTGGCGACCTTGCTGCGGCGCACCTCGGCGTCGTACCCGCCGAGCATTTCAAAGCGCGAGAGAAGCTCGTCGTATTCCGAGAGCAGCGCGCGGTCGCTTGATACCGCCATGAGCTCTTCAAGCTTTCGCATCCGCGCCTGCATCGCGTTGAGCCGCTCTTCCGCTGTGGCAAGCACGTCCTCCACGGTGTAGCCCGCCGGGTAGTGCGGGATCTGCGAAACAAGCCCCAGCCGCTTGCCGCGGGCAATGTCGATCTCGCCCTTGTCCTCGGTGAGCTCGCCGACCATCAAGCGGAAAAGCGTCGTTTTCCCCGTACCGTTGCGGCCGAGAATGCCGACGCGCTCGCCGTGCTGTACCTGAAACGTCAGCCCGTCGAGAATGTTGTTGTTGACCTCAAACGCCTTCGTGAGGTCCCGGACGGAAATATCAATCATCGGAATAATACTCCATTACAGTCTGTAATACGGAATTGGCGACGCCCCCGGCCTGCAGCAGTCCGCCGCCGCCGTGCTCGAGCATCACCGCAAACGCCACCGGCGCGCCGGTGCGCAGATACCCGACGAACCAGGCGTGCGTCGTGCCGTCGCCGATCTCCGCCGTGCCGCTCTTGGCACAGAGATCCAGCCCCGGGAACCGGTCGCGGCCATAGCCGTAGGCCACGTCGTAGCTCATGCACTCGCCGGTATACTCCGCCGTCTCCGCGTCCATGAGCACCGCGCCGCCGCCCACGCCGCCATAGGCGAGCGTCGGCGTAACGGCGGTGCCGCCGTTTGCAATGGCGGCGCACAGCCGCAGCATCGAATACGGCGTCACAAGATCGGTGTACTGCCCGATGCCGAGCCACGCCTCGTCGCTGCTGCCCGCTTCGGCGGTCTCGATCTTGCCGGAGGCCGTGGCCGCGCCGTCGAGCGTGAGAGACCCGGCTACGCCGAGCCGCTGCGCCGTTTTCACGATCGTCTCGCTGCCAAGCTCAAGCGAAAGCTCCCCAAACGCGCAGTTGCAGGAATTTGCGAGCGCCTGCTCGATCGTCTGCGGGCCGTGCCAGCCCGTGCATACGACCGTCCCGCCGGGGAGATCGAGATACTGATTGCAGGTGAACGTCTGTTCGGTGAGATCGGGGAGGTTCTCCGCCGCGGCGATGAGCGTCACGAGCTTGAATACCGAGCCCGGCGTGAACGTGCCGAGCGTGCAGCGGTTGATGAAAAGACCGTCGATGCTCGTGTCGGCCTCGCCGTTCGGATCGTAGGAAGGGGAGGAGACCATCGTTAAAATCTCGCCGGTCTCGTAGTTCATCACGAGCACCGCGCCGCGGCGTCCCGCGAGCGCGTCCCACGCGGCGGTCTGCAGCCGTGTGTCGAGCGAGAGCGCGACTTCTGTGCCGCCGCCGGGCGTGCCGTAAACAAACGAGTAGCCCGCCAACTCATCGGCAAACGCGGAGATCGCGCCGCTGATGTATCCGCGGTAATCGCCGACGGCGTGGACGGAGGAGAGCCGCACGGCAGGATCGTCCGCGTAGCGCCACGCGCCGTTTTCGGTCTGCGCGAGAATGACGCCGTTGCGGTCGGTCAATGTGCTGCTTTTGAGCACACCGTTTTGGTAAATGTGCCGGTTGGCGCTGTAGGATGCCCAGTCGCCGCCGCAGAGAGCCAGCCGGACGACAAAAAAGCCCATGCCGAGCGCCAGCGCCGCCGCAAGCAGCAGCGCGATGGCGGAGCGGTGTTCAATGCGTTTCATTTCACCGCCTCCTTTTTCTTTTTGCCGCGGTGGGCGTTCTCAAAGCTCGTGCGCAGCGCAAAGCTGCCGCCGGAACGCGTGTCTCCGGCCTTGATATACGCGAGCATGCCCCAGCAGGAGATGAGGCTCGACCCGCCCTTCGATACGAACGGGAACGTCACGCCCGTGAACGGCAGCAGATCGAGCGAACCGAACACATTGAGCGCGAGCTGCGCCATGAAGATCGTGACCGTGGCGCAGGAGGCGATGACGTAATAGGAAGAGCGCCCCGCCGCCGCGCTGCGCACGGAGAACACCGCGAGCAGCAGCAGCGAGAGCACGCAGCACAGCGCGACGATGAGCCCCAGCTCTTCGCACACGACGCCGAACACCATGTCGGTGTTCGCGGCGAATATGTTTTTGAGCCAGCCCGCTCCCGCGCCGCGGCCAAAGAGACCGCCTGCGGCCGTTGCGGACATGGTGCGCACCTGCTGAAAGCCGGTGTTGAGAGGATCCTCCCACGCATGGCCCCAGGTGGCAAACCGCTGCGCCACATACGGCTTCACGGTCAGAACGAGCATCACGGCGAGCGCCGCGCCGCCGATGGCGAGAAAGAGCGTGGCAAAGCTCCCGGAGCGCATGAAGGATATAACGAGAAAGCACACGAAGAAAACGAGCGCCGTGCCGAAATCGCCCATGAGCGCCAGCGCGCCCACGCACACGGCGGAGAAGGCGATAAACAGGATAAGGTTGCGCCGCCGGAACAGACGGTCGAGCGTCGCCGCGCCCGCGTAGACGTAAGCGATCTTGACAAATTCCGAGGGCTGGAGCGTCTGCCCGGCAATGCTCAGCCAGTTTTTTGCGCCCCAGATCGTTTCGCTCAGCAGCAGATTGAGCGCGAGAAAGCCGAGCGCGGCAAACGCCATCGGCCAGCGCATCGCGCGCACCCGGTGCAGATCGCGCAGCCACACGCCGAGCGCAAAGAAAAGCGCGAGCGCCGCGAGAAACAGGAGACAGTGCCGCCCCATGCCATCCGGCGCGGAGGACCCGGCGACGGAAAAGCCGACGCTTGTGAGGAAAAACGCGAGCGTCTCCGGTTCAAACCCGCGCACGGAAATGCTGCGCATCACAAAATAGCAGAACCATTCCATGGCAATGAGCAGTCCGAACGAGAGAACGATGTAGGCGAGCGCCGCGCCGTCCGTCGTGAAGAAAAACTGGAAGAGCAGCACGAGCTGGAAGCATACGAGCAGAAGAAGCGTCACCGCCGGCTGCACCTTGTGCCCGGTCAGGGGGCGCTTGCGCTGCAATGTGGCGCGCTGCGCGTCGTCCAGCGCGAGAAAGTGCAGCTCCATTTCGCCAAGCTTGAGCGTATCGCCGCCGCGGAGCGGCGCGTCGCCCGTGACGGCCTTGCCGTTCAGCCAGACGCCCCAGA
>DPHR01000133.1 GCA_003522945.1 Clostridiales bacterium | reverse complement strand
CGGCGCGGCGGCCAAGGTGGAGGAAGCGGACGTCGCGGCGTTCCGCGCGTGGGCGGTCGAACAGGGCTTCGGCCCGCTCGTGGCGCACTCGCCCTATACGCTCAACCCGTGCAGCGACAAGCCCTCGGTGCGCGACTTTGCCAAACGCGCCTTTACGGAAGATCTGGAGCGCATGGAGCTCACGCCCGGCTGCTTTTATAATTTCCATCCCGGCAGCCACGTTGGGCAGGGGACGGAGGCCGGGATCGAAATGATCGCGGAGCTTTTAAACGCGGTTCTCTCGCCGGACATGCACACAACGGTGCTTCTGGAGACGATGGCCGGAAAGGGCAGCGAGATCGGCGGAAAATTTGAGGAGCTGCGCGAGATCATCGACCGCGTGGAGCTTAAAGACAAGCTCGGCGTCTGTCTCGACACGTGCCACATCTGGGACGGCGGCTACGATATCGTCTCCGACCCGGACGCGGTGTTTGCCGAGTTTGACCGCGTGATCGGTCTCGACCGGCTCAAGGCGGTACATCTTAACAACTCCCTCAACGGTCTCGGCAGTCATAAGGACCGCCATGCCAAAATTCTTGAGGGCGTTCTGCCGCCGGAGGCGCTGGTGCGCATCGTCTGCCACAAAGCCCTTGCCGGGCGGCCGTTCATTCTCGAAACGCCGAACGACGACGCCGGGTACGCCGCAGAGATCGCGTGGCTGCGGGAACAGTGGGAGGTGCGCCATGAGTAATATCAAAGCGGTCCTCTGGGACGTGGACGGAACGCTTCTGGACTTTCTCGCCGCCGAGCGCGAGGCAATAAAGACTTGCTTTTCTCTCTTCGGTCTCGGCGAGTGTACCGATGAGATGATCGCGCAGTATTCCGCCATCAACGTCCGCTGGTGGCAGGCGCTCGAGCGCGGCGAGTATACGAAGCCGGAGATCCTTGTCGGGCGCTTTGCGGAGTTTTTCACCGCGCGCGGTATCGACACCTCCGTTGCCCCGGCGTTCAACGCGGAATACCAGCTCCGTCTCGGCGATACGATCAAGTTCTGCCCGCACGCGCTCGAAACCGTGCAGGCCCTCCGCGGCATAGCTGCGCAGTGCGCCGTGACGAACGGGACGAAGATCGCGCAGGACAAAAAGCTCGAGCGCTCGGGGCTTGATAAGCTGCTCGACCCGATCTTCATCTCCGAAGTCGTGGGGGCGGAAAAACCGTCGCCGGCGTTCTTTGCCCCGGTGTTCGCGGCATTTCCCGGCATAAAGCCGGAGGAGATGCTGATCGTCGGCGACTCGCTCACGAGTGATATCCGCGGCGGCGTCAACGCCGGAATACAGACTTGCTGGTATAACCCCCGCGGCCACGCCGCACCGCCGGAGCTCCGCATCGACTACACGGTCTCGGATATCGCCGAGGTGCTGCAAATCGTAGAGAAAAGCGCGCAGTGAATGGTGAACTTTGTCCTATTGACTTTTTCGGGCAAAGTGGATAGAATCATCTGACTTTCAGAAGTCTTATCGGGAGGAAATACAGAACTATGGAAACCGCAACGCTCGGAAAGGGCAAACTCTTCGGCCCGGCGAGCTTTTATAAAAAGGCGCTGCTCATCGCGCTGCCGGTCATGCTGCAGATGCTCATTCAGAACATGGTGTCGCTCATCGACAACTTCATGGTCTCGGGCCTCGGCGACGTGAAAATGTCCGGCGTCAATATCTCCGGGCAGATCCTTTTTGTTTTTATGGTGCTGCTCAATACGATCTGCACCGCGGGCGGCATCTTCATGTCGCAGTATTACGGCGCGGGCGATAAACGCGGCATGCGCCAGGCGCTGAGCTTCAAGGCGGTGCTCGCGGCGGCGGCGATCGTTCTGTATCTTCTCGTGTGCATGGTGTTCCCGCGGCAGATACTCTCGCTCATGGTTGTCGGCAACTCGCAGGCGGACGCCATATTGGACGAGGCCGTGAAGTACATGTTCCTCATGGGCTTCAACGGTATTCCCATGGCCATTTCCACGATCTGCTCGTCGTCCCTGCGCGAGATCGGCCGGGTGCGTACGCCGCTTTTCATCTCCGTTATTGCCACGCTCGTCAACACATTTTTCAACTGGGTGCTGATCTACGGCAATCTCGGCGCGCCGCGGCTCGAGGTACAGGGCGCGGCCATCGCCACGATCATCGCGCGTCTCACGGAAATGACGATGTTTCTCATTTTCATTGCCGTCAAGCGCCCCCCGTTTTCCGCTACGCCGAAAGAGCTTGTGAGCGTAGATTTCCCGCTCTTCTTCCGCATGCTCAAAAAGGGCTCGATGGTACTTGGCTCGGAAATGCTCTGGGTCATTTCCGAAACGGTCACGACCGCGCTTTACAATGGCCGCGGCGGCGCGGACGTCGTCTCCGGTATGGCGGCGAGCTTCGCCATTGCCAATCTCTTTTTCGTAGCGTTCAGCGGCATCACGACGGCGACCGGCGTTATCCTCGGCTCCACGCTCGGCAGCGGTGAACTGGACAAGGCCCGGCAGGAAAAACGCTGGCTTATGACAGCGGGGGTCGTGTTCGGGTTCTTTATGATCTTTGTCGGATTGCTCACCGTTCCGCTCATCCCGGTGGTGTTCGGCCATTTGAGCGCAAGCGCCCAGAGCATCACGCGGCGGATGATCGTGCTCATGTCGCTCTTTATGCCGCCGTGGGTGTATATCAATGTCCAGCTCGCCGTGTCCCGCGCCGGAGGCGATACCGCCATGGGCCTCTGGGTGGACGGCACAACGACGCTTCTTATGATCATCCCCGGCATATTCCTTGTGGCGCGCTATACGACGATCGGCCCGGTGGCCATGTACGGCATGGTCAAGGCCGTAGACTTCGTGAAAATCACCATCGCGCACTTCATGCTCAAGCGCGAGCGCTGGGTGCGCAATCTCACGGACATTGTCCAGCCGGTAAAAACAACGGAATGATCCGAAAATCAATAAAGGCTCCCTTCACGTTTTTTTAAACGCGAAGGGAGCCTTTTTCCGTATTTACAGCGATTCCACGAACGCGGCGATGCGCGTGTCGATCTGTCCGGCGTCGAGCTGGGAGTAATCGGTTTCCAGCGCCATATACGGCACGCCCAAACTGCGGCAGAGCTCGCGGAGAGAACGGCCTTCGATGAGATAGGTGTGGCAGCTCGAAAGGGCGATATCGAGCACGGCGTCGGCGTGAAATTCCTCGATGAGCGCGGGGATCATATCGAACCGGCGGCGGTTCGGCGTCATCACGGCGCAGCCGATGGTGAGATAGGCGTCGGCAATGGCGGTGAGAATGTCTTCCGCCTCGGCGTCTACGCAGCAGCGCGCCGGCTTGATGCCCGCGCAGTTTTCAAAGCAGACGACCTGCGCGCCCGCGCGCTCCGCCGCGCCGAGCACCTTCTGGTATACGCCGCCGATCGGGCAGCCGGTGACGAGAAGCCGCGGTCCCCCTGCCGGGGCGGAGAGCTTTGTTTCCCGCAGACGCGCGGCAAGCTCCTCCACATGCGAAACAGCGTGAGGGAGGTCAAAATCAAACCCCAGCCCGTCGAGAACCTTATAAAGCTCCGTGCCGGAAACGGGCGCGGGGTCGGCGCGCAGCACTTCCATGAGATGGGAGCGGGCCTCGCGCAGCGCGTTTCTCTGCCGCGCCGCGGCGCGCAGCGCATCGTCCGTGATCTCCGCGCCGAAGCGCTCTTCAAGATATTCCTTCAGCCGCCGCACCTCGGCGCGCCACATATCGCGCGCATACGGAAGATCGACGCCCTGCGGCAGATGCAGCAGAAAGAGCTCCTTGCCGCGCGCCATCAGCTCATACATCTTTTTCTTCCCGTCGCACGTCGTCTCGCCGACAATGAGATCGGAAAAGTAGGTATACGGGCACTTGTCGCTCACATAGAAGCCGTAGCTCGATTTGATGAGCGGGCAGAGATTGCGCGGCAGATCGACCTCCGCGGCGGGGATCGTCTCGGCGCTCATGCCGCAGAGACTCACGGCGAGCATCCCGGCGGCGTCCAGAATTTCCAATGGCGTGAACGTGCAGAACGTACCGGCTACGCGCCGCCCGCCTTCTTTGGCGGCCTTCACCTTGAGAAAGCCCGCTTTGCGCGCGTCGGAATAGGCTTCAAATGTTTCGGGAAGAGAGAGCTCCATACTTGTGTGACCTCGTTTCTTGTTATCGGGAGAGCCTGCGCGCGGCGAGCGCCGCGCCGATGGCCCCGGCAAAACGCCCCTGCGGATGCGTGAGGACCGGCGCGCCGAGCTTTTCGGCAATGGCGTCGGGCAGGTACTCCGTCCGGCAGAGCCCGCCGGTGAGACATACCGCGCCATAGCTCCCGCCGAGCTTTTTCGTCTGTGTGGCGACCTTTCCGGCAATGGAATCCACGACCGCGTAAGCGATATCCTCGCGCGGCGCGCCCTGACCGATGAGACTTACGACCTCGCTTTCGGCGAACACCGTGCAGATCGAGCTGATGGATGCGCCGCCGCCGCGCGCGGCGAGCGCGCACAGCTCCTCGGGG
>DPHR01000075.1:3331-3748 GCA_003522945.1 Clostridiales bacterium | reverse complement strand
GAGCCGCTCTCGGCGGCGGCGAGCGCCGCGGCAGCGCTCTCGCGCTGGAGATCGGCATTGCTCGAAACGAATACCATGTCCACGCCCGCGCGCATCGCCTCCACGACGCCGTGCGCCGTGCCGTAATGCCGCCGGATAGCATCCATTACCATGCAGTCGCTGAGAATAAGCCCGTCAAAGCCCAGCGTTTCGCGCAGAAGGCCGTGCATGATCGTGCGCGACATCGTGGCCGGAACGCCATTTGGCTCAATGTTCGGGAAGAGGATGTGGCTGCTCATTATGGCGGGAATGCCCGCCTTGATCGCCGCGCGGAACGAAATGAGCTCGCACGCTTCAAGCTCGTCCATCGTTTTCTCGATGCAGGGAAGCCCGATGTGGGAATCCACGGCGGTGTCGCCGTGGCCGGGGAAATGCTTG
>DPHR01000075.1:3029-3149 GCA_003522945.1 Clostridiales bacterium | reverse complement strand
TCGCCGTGGCCGGGGAAATGCTTGCCGCAGCAGAGCATGCCGCCGTTTTTATAGCCGTCCACGGCCTTTGTGCCGAAGAGCGCGACGCTCTGCGGATCGTCGCCGAAGCTGCGCACGCCG
>DPHR01000075.1:378-2820 GCA_003522945.1 Clostridiales bacterium | reverse complement strand
GCCGAAGCTGCGCACGCCGATCACGGGGTTCATGGGGTTGGAGTTTACGTCGAGATCGGGCGCGAGATTGAAATTCACGCCGACGCCGCGCAGCTGCCGCGCCGTGATCTCCGCAGCGAGTACGGCATTTTCTGGCTTTCCGGTCGCGGCAAGCGCCATGCTGCCGGGGACGTTCACCGCGTCCCACGGGAGACGCGTCACCATGCCGCCCTCCTGGTCGATGGTGATAAAGGCATCGTGTCCGGTCGCGCCGCGGACAAGCTCCTGAATATCGGCGCACAGCCGCGCGAGCTGCGGCAGGCTTTCGATGTTGTACCGGAAGAGGATGACGTTTCCGATCTTATATTCGCGCACCAGCGCGGCAAACTCCGCCGGGATCGTTGTCCCGGGGAAGCCGAACACCAGCCGCTGTCCGATTTTTTCCCGAATGTCCATAAATTTTCCTCCTTATTCGTAGAGAAGGTAGGGTCTCCGCCGCTCGGCGAATGCCGCGCACTCACGCCGGGCGCGCGCGATGAGCGTCTCGGCGTCCCAGCCGGGGCGCTCGAGTTCCCGGTGCCCGGCGAGCAGCGAGATGAAGGGCCGTCCGTCCGCACGGACGGGCGGGAGAAGGGCGAAGTCGTTGGGGTACATATCCCGCACGAGCGCGAGCAGCCGAAGACCGAGCTCCGTCGGGCGGAGCGCCGCGGCGTCCATCACGTGCAGGTGCACACCGCCGCAGAGCGTCCCGGCGTGCTTGGAGGCTGTGGGCGTGAAGTACGCCGGCGTCACGGCCAGCCCCGGCAGCGCGAGAGCGTCAAGCTCGTGGCAGAGGGCTTCCGCGTCGATAAACGGCGCGCCGAGCAGCGCGAACGGGTCCGCCGTGCCGCGCCCTTCGGAGAGGTTCGTCCCCTCCAGAAGGCAGGTGCCGGGATACAGCAGCGCCGTTTCATACCGCGGCATCGCAAGGCTCGGCATGACCCACGGCCGCCCCCAGCCGGGGAAGCTCACACGGGGATCATACCCCTCGCAGCGCACAATGTCCAGCGCGCAGCCGATATGCTCCTCCGCATTCACCATGCGGGCAAACTCGCCGCAGGTCATGCCGTAGCGCGGCGGGATCGTATGGCAGCCGACGAAGCTCTCCATGCCCGCTTCGAGTACGACGCCCTCGGCGGCGCGGCCCAGCGGGTCGGGACGGTCGAGCACAACGAGGCGCTTGCCGTATTCCGCGCAGTCGAACAGCAGATTTTTGAGCGTGGAAATGAATGTATAGTACCGGCAGCCGACGTCCTGAATATCGTAGACGAGCGTATCAAATTCCGAAGCCGTTTCGCGCGTCAGGTGCTTGGAGCCGGGGCGGTACAGGCTCTTTACGCGCAGGCCGGAGGGCGCGTCGACGCTGTCAGAGAACACCTCGCCCGCGGCCTTATCGCCGCGGACGCCGTGCTCCGGCGCGAGCAGGAGCCGGAGATCGCAGACCTCCTTCAAAACATCGATGCTGCTGCGGTTATCGGCGCTGCGGCCGGAGGGCGCGGTGACGAGCGCGGCACGGCCGGGAATATGCGCGGAAAGCTCCACGCTGTCAATGCCGAATCGGATCATAAAAACACCCCTTTACAAAGCGGCGGACAGGAAGTAAACTTTTCACAGTATGTAAGAAAAACGGGAGGCTTCACTAGTATGGAACATCCCCTGAAAACGCTGTGGGAAAAGCCGTCGCGGCTCGTGATCGGGTTCATGTCCGGCACATCGGCGGACGGCGTGGACGCCGCGCTCGTTCGCATCACGGGCTATGGCACGCAAACGCGCGCAGAGCAGCTCGGCTTCCGCTTCGTGCCGTTTTCGGACGAAGTGCGCGCGGAGATTCTGCGTCTTGCCGGAGGCGGTCCGGCCTCGGCAGCGGACTTCTGCCGGATGAATTTCCTGCTCGGCGAGCTTTTCTGCGAGGCGGGCGAGGCGCTCTGCGCGCAGACCGGCACAAAGCTCTCCGACATCGATCTCATCGGCAGCCACGGCCAGACGTTCTGGCACATTCCGGAAAAAGAAGAATACCTCTCGCGCACCTTCGCAAGCACGTTCCAGCTCGGCGAGGAGGCGGTGCTTGCCGAGCGCTTCGGCTGCCCTGTCGTGGGCAATTTCCGCGTGCGCGATGTGGCCGCGGGCGGGCTTGGCGCGCCGCTCGTGCCGTATACGGAGTTTCTGCTCTACCGCAGCAAGACCGAACACACGGCGCTCCAGAATATCGGCGGCATCGGGAACATCACGCTGCTCCCGGCGGGGTGCGCTCTTTCCGACGTGACGGCGTTCGACACCGGGCCGGGCAACATGCTCATCGATGCGGCCATTGCGCGCATCACAAACGGCGAAAAGCGCTATGACGCGAACGGCGCGATGGCAGCTTCCGGCCGCGTGAGCGAAGCGCTGCTCGCGCAGCTCATGCGCGATCCCTATCTCTCCCGC
>DPHR01000075.1:0-180 GCA_003522945.1 Clostridiales bacterium | reverse complement strand
CCCGCCGAAAACGACGGGCCGCGAGCATTACGGCGCGGCGTTCGTGGACGGCATTTTCGCCGCGGCAAACGAGCGGAAGCTCTCGGACGCCGACATTCTCGCCACCGTCACGGACTTCACCGCGCAGACGATCGCCGCAGCGATCCGCGATTTCTGCGTCGTGCGCCCCGCGCGGCTCAT
>DPHR01000117.1 GCA_003522945.1 Clostridiales bacterium | reverse complement strand
CGTGGACGCGTGCGACCTGCGCGCGGGCGCGGCGATGGTCATCGCGGGCCTCTGCGCCAGAGGAGTCACGCTCGTGGAGGATATCCAGTTCATCGAGCGCGGCTACGAAAACTTCGTCGGCAAGCTGCGTCTTCTCGGCGCGGACATCCGCATCATTGATGAGCCGGATGGCACGGAGCGGGGCACCGCCGCCGCGGGATGACTTTCGTATCCTTTGCCAGCGGCTCGAGCGGCAACTGCTATCTTCTCACCGAGGGGCGCGCGGCGGTGCTTCTCGACACGGGCATTTCCCTGCGCCGCATCAAAACCGGCCTTGCGCGGCGAGCGCTTACGCCGGACGATCTTTCGGCCGTTCTCATCACGCACGAGCACTCCGACCATGTCGCCGGTCTGCCGATGCTGCTGAAGTATTATAAAAATGTGAAGGTCTATGCGCCGCAGACCGTCGCCCACGCGCTCGAGCGCGCCGCGGCGGGGCTGGAAGGGCGCATCGTTCCGATCCCGGTAGGGGAGAGCGTCGCGCTGAAGAATTTCACGCTCACCGCTTTTCCGACAATGCACGACACGCCCGAGAGCGTAGGATATGTTCTGACGGGGAAGGACGCCCGTTTCGGCGTCTGCACCGACACCGGCTGCGTGACGGCGGAGATGCTCGACGCGCTCGCCGGGTGCGACGCGGCGGTGATCGAGGCAAACCACGATGTCAATATGCTCCGCGCCGGGCGCTACCCCGTCTATCTCAAGCGCCGCATCCTGTCCGACCGCGGCCACCTCTCCAACGAGGCTTGCGCGCAGCTCGCCTGCGCTCTGGCAAAGACCGGGGTACGCTCGCTCGTGCTCGGCCATCTGAGCCGGGAGAATAACCGCCCCGGCCTCGCGGAGCGGGCCGTGCGCGAAGCGCTTGACGGCGAGGGCTTTTCCGCGGTGACGCTGCGCGTCGCCCCGGCGGAGGGCGATCTGGAGCTGGAGGTAACGCCGTGCTGCGCGTCCAACTGATCTGCACCGGCAAGCTCAAGGAGAGCTTTTATGCCGCCGCGTGCGAGGAATACAACAAACGCCTGCAGCGCTACTGCTCGCCGGAGATCATCGAGCTTCCGGAGACCGGCGACATAAAGCGCGACGGCGCGGCGATGCTCGCGCGCATCGGCTCTGGCGCCCTCGTCGTCGCCATGTGCATTGAGGGAAAGAGTTGTTCCAGCGAGGAGCTGGCCTCGCTCATGGCGCAGTGCGCCGTGCAGGGAAGAAGCCGCGTGTGCTTTCTCATCGGCGGCTCGGACGGGCTGTCGGACGAGGTAAAGCGCGCCGCGGACGTCCGCCTTTCCATGTCGCGCATGACATTCCCGCACCATCTGGCGCGGGTCATGGTTCTGGAGCAGATTTACCGCGCCTTCAACATCAACGAGGGCGGGAAATATCATAAATAAAAACATAAATAAAAACATGCGGGGCGACCCGCGGGGAGACAT
Organism: Clostridiales bacterium; assembly: GCA_003522945.1. GTDB lineage: Bacteria > Bacillota > Clostridia > Oscillospirales > Oscillospiraceae > Apopatocola. The sequence continues at coordinate 3,098 of DPHR01000117.1, read as the reverse complement.
CATGGAAGAAACCGGAAAAGCATCGGCGGAGTGGGGGCGTCAGCTCCCCGGCGATCTTTACGAGCGCTGGCCCAAGGACGAAGCGGGCCAGCCGGAGCCGCCGGTGTATCTCTGCCACTGCAAGGGCATCGACATGGACGAGACGATGCTCGTCACGCGTCTGGAGGCGTTCGGCATCCCGTGCCTGCGCCAATACCCCAACGACGGACAATTCGGCAAGCTGATCCTCGGCATCAGCGGCTCGGGCGTTGATATTTTTGTTCCCGCCTCGGTGTGGGAGGACGCCTGCGAGCTGATCCGGGAGAGCGACGATGAAACGGAGGAAGAACAATGACCTGGCGGGAAACTTATGAAAAATGGCTCAACAGTCCGGCGCTGAGCGAAGAGGAATGGAAAGAGCTCGACGCCATCCGCGACGATCCCAAGGAGATCGAGGACCGCTTCTATGCGCCGCTCGTTTTCGGCACCGCCGGATTGCGCGGCATTATGGGTCTCGGCACGAACCGCATGAACATCCACGTCATCCGTCACGCGACGCAGGCGTTTGCCGAGCTGATCGTGGCCGAGGGCACGGAAGCGATGAAGCGCGGCGTGTGCGTCTGCCACGACTGCCGCAACAACGGCGTGGCGTTTGCCCGCGAAGCCGCCGCGATCATGGCCGCGAACGGCGTGCATGTGCGCATTTTTGAATCTCTGCGGCCCACGCCGGAGCTGAGCTTTGCCATCCGGCATTACGGCGCGGAGGCCGGCATCAACGTCACGGCCAGCCACAACCCCAAGGAGTACAACGGCTATAAGGTCTACTGGTCGGACGGCGCGCAGCTCCCGCCCCAGCACGCTGCCGAGATCGCCCGCCGCATGGAAAACTCCGATATCTTCCGCGCTCCGCACAGCATGGACTTTGACGAGGCTGTTGAAAAGGGCCTCATCGAGTGGATGGGCGAGGAGACTGACGAGGCGTTCCTCAAAAATGTCGAGGCGCAGGCCATCAACCGCGATGTCGTCGCGAAGGTTGCCGACGATTTCCGCGTGGTATATACGCCGTTCCACGGCTGCGGCTGGAAGCTCGTTCCGGAAGCGCTGCACCGGCTTGGCGTGAAGCATTTGTACCCTGTCGAGGAGCAGATGGTGCTCGACGGCAACTTCCCCACCGTGAAGAGCCCGAACCCCGAAAACCCGGAGGGGTTCTATCTCGCCATCGACCTCGCCAAGAAGGTGGACAGTGATCTCATCATCGGCACCGACCCGGACAGCGACCGCATCGGCGTTCTGGCGCGGCGCAACGGGGAGTACATCCCCATCACCGGCAACCAGATGGGCTGCCTGCTGCTCGATTACATCATCAACGCCCGCCGCGCCGCCGGCACGATGCCGGAGCACCCCGCGGCGCTGAGCACGATCGTTTCCACGACGATGGTGCAGCGCATCTGCGAGATGAACGACGTCCACTTTGAAGCGACGTTCACCGGCTTCAAGTTTATGGCGGAAAAGCTCGCCGAATATAAGGCGAAGGGCAATTACGAGTACATCCTGGCCTTTGAGGAAAGCTACGGCTACATGATGGGCGATTACGTCCGCGACAAGGACGCCGTGACCGCTTCCATGATGGCCGCGGAGATGGCGGCGTATTACTACGACCGCGGCATGACGCTCATCGACGCGATCGACGAGCTGTATAAAAAGTACGGCTTCTACAGCGAAGAGACCGTGAACCTCTTCATGTACGGCGTGGACGGCCTCGGCGAGATGCGCGCGCTCATGGCGTCGCTGCGCCAGACGCCCCCGGCGGAGGTCGGCGGCACGCCGGTCACCCGCGTGCGCGACTACCAGACCGGCGACGTGGTAATCCCCGGTCTCGGCGTTGTGGAAAAGACGCCCATCGTCGGCAGCAACGTGTTGTTCTTTGAGTTGAGCGACGGCTCGGCGCTCGTCGTCCGTCCGTCCGGCACGGAGCCGAAGATCAAAATGTATGTTCTGGCGAGAGGCGCCAGCGCGGAAGAGGCCAAGGCGAGAAAGGATCGCTATGCCGCCTACGCGCGCTCTCTCGCAGAGAAAAAGTAAATCCAGCAAATAAGACCCGAATTTCTTTGGAAACGGAGGTTCGACCCATGAAAAGAAAGATCGCATTTCTGTTGGCGCTGCTCATGGCGGCGAGCATTCTCGCCGGCTGCGGCGGAAACAAGACCTGGACCGGCAAGCACGAGGTGGAGATCACCGTGAACAATTACGGCACCATCCGGCTCGAGGTGGACGCGGACAGCGCGCCCAAAACGGCGTCCCAGTTCCTCAATCTCGCCAAAAAGGGCTTTTATAACAACCTGACCATTTACCGCGTCATCGACGGCTTCGCCATTTACGGCGGCTGCCCGAACAAGAACGGCACCGGCAAGGCGAGCACGACCGTGGAGGGCGAGTTCACCTCCAACGGCTTCAACAACCCGCTCTCCATGACGCGCGGCGCCATCGGCATGGCGCGCGGCACGGATAAGAACAGCGGCACCTGCCAGTTCTTTATCCTGCAGAACGACGCGACGTATCTCGACGGCGATTTCGCCGTGTTCGGCTACGTCGTGAGCGGCATGGACATTGTGGACCAGATCGCCGCGAGCGTGCAGGTCACCGGCGCGGACGGCTTCATCGCCGAAGTGAACCAGCCGGTCATTACGAGCGTCAAGGTATTCGGCTGAGACGCATAAAACAGCCCGCGGACGCATTGCGCTCTCGTGGGCTGTTTATTTTCGGGAGGTCAACCGTTTTTTGAAAAAGCTCATTTCCTGTATCCTTGCTTTACTGCTGCTCACCACGGCGGCGTTTGCCGTGCCGGGGGACAGCTGCGTCGTGCTCGGCGAAGAGCTTACGCTCGGCGAGACCGACGGTATATTCACCGCGCTCGGCGTTGAGCGCGGCACGGCGATGGAGCTGGCGCTTTCCCGGCCGGACGCGGAAACGTATTTTTCCGATGTGCCGGAGAAGGCGGCTTCCGTCGGCGTGTTCGTCCGCATCCGCTCCGGCGGAGAAGGGCTTTCGCTCTCGCTTTCCAACATCACCGGCGCGGAGACCGCCATTGCGGCGGCGCTCACCGCCGCCGGAGTGACGGA
>DPHR01000184.1:1278-4022 GCA_003522945.1 Clostridiales bacterium | reverse complement strand
GGCAGACGCTCGTGAGCTGCGAGCGCGCCGCGCGCCGGGGAGAAACGCGCACCGTCCATGCGCGCGCCGAGGTCACGGCGCATACCTGGTATGAACTGACGGCCTCCGCGCCGCTCTCGGCACAGGAAAAAGAGAGTGCCGGCGCGGCGCGGTACCGCTTCGCGCTGCTTATCGGAAACACGAGAATAAATTTTTACGCGGATAGTGGAATTTCGGGTACGGAGTGTGATAAAATTACAAGGATATGGCAGCTGGGCGTAAAAGACGTGTTTTCCCTGCCGGCTGCCGCCGTGATTGAGACCGCGCAGCCGTATACGCTCCGCGAAACGGCGCTCTCCCGCGCGGCGGTGCGCGCGTCGCTCGAAAAAGAGCTGCGCGCCGCGCTGCAGGAACGGCTCGGCGAAACGGGCGCGGTGCTCTCGGAATACTTTACCGAGTATGAGGAAAACGGCATGCTCACGCTCACGCTGCGCAGCGAGTGCGAGGAGCGCATCGACGAAGAAACTCTCCGGCCATGACCGGATGAAGAATACAGGAGAATCCATGGAACGAATCATTTCCGCCGAGCGTGTCGAGGACATTCTCAATGTTTTCGGCTCGTTCGACCAGAATCTGCACATCATTGAAAAGGAGTGGAACGTCTGTGTCACGGACCGGGACGCGGAGCTGAAGATCTCCGGCGAGCCGGAGGACGTGGTATCCGCGGAAAAGGCGGTGCAGAACCTGCTGATGCTCGCCGCGCGCGGCGAGACCGTGGACGAACAGCGCGTGCGCTATGTGATCGGCATGATCCGCTCCGGACAGGAGGATCAGATCCGCGAGCTGGACAGCGGCGTTGTTTGCATCACGGCGAAGGGCCGCCCGGTCAAGCCGAAAACGCTCGGCCAGAAGGCGTATGTGCAGGCCATCCGCGAGAACACCGTGACGCTCGGCATCGGCCCCGCCGGTACGGGCAAAACGTATCTCGCCGTGGCCGCGGCGGTGGCGGCATTCCGCGAAAAGAGCGTTAACCGCATCATCCTCACGCGACCGGCGGTGGAGGCGGGCGAGCGGCTCGGCTTCCTGCCCGGCGATCTGCAGAGCAAGGTCGATCCGTACCTGCGCCCGCTGTACGACGCGCTCTTTGATATGCTCGGGCCGGAGACCTATAATACCTATCTTGAAAAGGGCAATATCGAGGTAGCACCGCTCGCGTACATGCGCGGCCGCACGCTCGACGACAGCTTCATCATTCTCGACGAGGCGCAGAACACCTCGCGCGAGCAGATGAAAATGTTCCTCACGCGCCTTGGCTTCAACAGCAAAATGGTCATCACCGGTGACGTGACGCAGATCGACCTCCCGGCGGACAAGGCGTCCGGCCTCAAGGAAGCGATGAAGGTGCTCGACGGCGTGGACGATATCGCCATCTGCCGCTTCACCGGCGCGGACGTTGTGCGCCACGCACTCGTGCAGCAGATCATCGCCGCCTATGAAAAGCACGAAAAGGCCGCCGCTGCCGACGCGGAGCGGGAGAAGAAAACCGCCGCGCCGCAGCGCCGGGACAATAGCGGATACAATAACTACAAGAGGAAATAACGATGCAGCATAAATTCTACATTTACCGGGAAAAGCGCGGTCTCGGCCACCCGGAGACGGCCGCGCTCGTAAAGAAGGCCGCCGCCGCAGCGCTGCGCGCCGAGGGCGTGGACGAGCCGTGCGAGATCGGCGTCACGCTCACGAACGACGAGGGCATCCACGCCATCAACCGCGAGCAGCGCGGCGTGGACCGGCCGACGGACGTGCTCTCGTTCCCGATCGACGAAATGGACTATGACACGAACCGCCGCTATCTCGGCGACATGGTCCTCTCGCTCGAGCGTGCCGAAGCACAGGGCGAGGAGTACGGCGGCGGATTTAAGCACGAGGCGCAGTATCTCACGGTGCACTCCGTGCTGCATCTGCTCGGCTACGACCATCTCGACGAGGGCGAGGAAAAAGCCAAAATGCGCGCAAGAGAAAAAGCCATTATGAAGGAGCTCGGCTATGATTTCTAAAACTGCCATGATCACCATCTGCGGACGGCCCAACGTCGGCAAGTCCACCCTGACGAACGCTCTCGCCGGGGAAAAGATCGCTATCGTATCCAACAAACCGCAGACGACGCGAAACCGCATCACCGCCGTGTGCCAGCGCGGGGAGACGCAGTTCGTATTTCTTGATACCCCCGGCTTCCATAAGCCGCGCACCCGCCTTGGCGACTATATGGTGAATGTCGTGCGCCAGAGCGTCGCGGATGTAGACGCCGTCGTGCTCGTTGTGGAGCCGGTCGCCTCTCTCGGACCGCAGGAGCGCGAGCTGATCGCAAGCATCAAGGCGGCAAACTGCCCGGCGGTGCTCGCCATCAACAAGCTCGATACCGTTGAGCCGGAAAAGCTCCTTGCCGTCATCGCACTCTACAGCGAGGCGTATGCCTTTAACGCCATCGTCCCCATCTCCGCCAAGACCGGCGACGGCGTGGAGGAGCTTCTCAAGGAGCTCGATAAGTTCGCCGTTGAGTCCCCGGCGCTCTTCCCGGAGGGCGTGACGACCGACCAGCCGGAAAAGCAGGTCTGCGCCGAGCTGATCCGCGAAAAGCTGCTGCTCAATCTCGAACGCGAGGTGCCGCACGGCACGGCGGTGGAGATCACGCGCTTTTCCGAGCGGGACGACGGCATCATCGATCTGGAAGCGACGATCTACTGCGAAAAGGCGAGCCACAAGGG
>DPHR01000184.1:565-1111 GCA_003522945.1 Clostridiales bacterium | reverse complement strand
CTGCGAAAAGGCGAGCCACAAGGGGATCATCATCGGCAAGCACGGCGCGATGCTCAAAAAGATCGGCGAGGACGCCCGCAAGGACATTGAGGAATTTTTGGGCACGAAGGTGTTTTTGCAGACGTGGGTGAAGGTAAAGGAAAAGTGGCGTGATTCCAATTCGCTGCTGCGCAATTTTGGCTACACCGATACCTGAAACTGCCGCCATATCCGGAAATTCCCGGTCATAACCGCCCGGCGCGGGGGGAAAACTCCCCGTATGGATACGAAGATTTTCTGGGACGTGTTCCGCGACACCGGCGACCCGCTCTGCTGGCTGCTGACCCGCATCACTCCGGCGGAGAACAAAAAGAAAGAACAGAAGACGAACGACAGAGCGCCCTCACGGCCTCTGTCGTGAGACAAGAGGTTTACATAATGTACAAAACCCTGCACGGACTGGTGCTGCGCGAGGTGAAATACAAGGAGTCGAGCAAGATCCTCACCATCCTCACGGAGGAAGAGGGGAAAATCACCGCGGAGGCGCGCGGCGCGCTGCGCAAGGGC
>DPHR01000184.1:0-438 GCA_003522945.1 Clostridiales bacterium | reverse complement strand
GCGCGCGGCGCGCTGCGCAAGGGCTCAAAGTGCTCGGCGGCGTCGCAGGTGCTCACGTGGTCGGAGCTGACATTTTTTGAAAACCGCGGCCGGTATACGCTGACCGAGGGGAGCGTGCTGGAGGACTTCGCTGCGCTGCGCGCCGATCTCGGCGACTATGCGCTCGGCTGCTATATGGCGGAGCTTCTGGAGGCCGTATCGGACGAGGACAGCCACAGCATTGCGCTGCTTCATCTGGGGCTGAACGCGCTGTTCGCGCTTTCGCGGCAGCTATATCCGGCCAAACATATCAAGGCGGTCTTTGAGCTGCGGCTCATGTGTCTTGCGGGGTTCGCTCCGCAGCTCGACCGCTGCACGGACTGCGGCTCGCACACGCCCGAAAAGCCGCGCCTGAGTCTCTACGGCGGCGGCGTCCACTGCACCGGCTGCGCGCCCGGC
>DPHR01000099.1:3217-3896 GCA_003522945.1 Clostridiales bacterium | reverse complement strand
GGGAGCGACGCGCCAACGCTCGCCGCCACGCAGAGAAGAGTACCCGCGGTGAGAAGAGGCCGTGCCGCGGCAGCAGACCGGATCGCGGCGAACACGCCCCTATTCTGCTTTGTCTTCATGCTCTGTCCCTCCTGTCTGGCTTTCGTAGAGCTGGCGGTACACCGGAACGGACGCCATCAGCTCCGCGTGTTTGCCGACGGCCGTTTTTCCGTCCTCCATAAAAATCACCTGCCGCATCTGCGGAAAATGGTACAGCCGGTGCGAAATAAGGAACATGGTTTTATTCTTCGCGTATTCCTGCAAGTTGGCGAACACCGTGTCCTCGGTTTTGCGGTCAAGCGCGGAGAACGGATCGTCCAGAATGAGGACGGGACGCGGGTGCGCGAGCGTTCTCGCCAGCGCGAGCCGCTGCGCCTGCCCGCCGGAAAGACGCGTGCCGCCGCTGCCGATCACGGTATCGGGTCCGGCTTCCATGGCGAGCACTTCGTCCTTCAGAGCAACGGCGGCAAGATACGGCATTGCGTCCTGTTCGCTGCCGCAGAGGACATTATGGCGCACCGTATCGGCGCTGAGCTCCGGGTCGTGGCCGAGATACCCGACGGTCGCGGCGATCTGCCGCGGCGTGAGCGCGGAAAACTCTTCCGGCCCGAATTTTGCCGAGCCGCCGTAGGGCGCTTCG
>DPHR01000099.1:1364-3017 GCA_003522945.1 Clostridiales bacterium | reverse complement strand
GCCGAGCCGCCGTAGGGCGCTTCGCAGAGAAACACGCGCCCGAACGTGGACTTGCCGCAGGCGACGGGACCAGTGACGCCGATGATGTCGCCGGGGCGCGCCGTGATGCTCAGGCCGGAGAAGACCGGCTCATCTCCGTAGGCAAAGGAGAGATCTTTGAGCGTCACCGTTTCGGGCGCCGGGATATCCAGTTCCGGGAACTCTTCCGGCTTTTTCATCAGCGGCTTGATGCGCTTCCAGGATACCTCCGCCTTCTGCACGGAGTTGAAGAGCTTTGCGGCCTTGGAGGATTTGACCGTCAGCTTCGTAAAGCAGGAGAGGAACGTGGTGAACGCCGCAATGTCCCAAGTGCTCCATCCGGTACCGAGAACGTTTTTTGCGCCCAGCCACAGGATAAACAGCACGCCCGCGTTGGACACGGCCAGATACAGCGGCGGCAGCGCCGACTGCTGCACGCTGCTGCGCACGGCGGCGGTCTCGTAATTTTTCAGCGTGTCCTCATACCGCTCCGCGCGGGCGTCCTCGCAGCCGTGGATGCGGTAGGTCACGGCGTTCTGCGCGCGGTCGAGCGTGGCGGCGCTGAGCGCGCCAGCGGCCTTTTTATACGCCGCGCCCGCGCGCTGCACCGGCTTTTTCATCCGCGCGGCGCATACATAGGATACCGGCGTAAAAAGCAAACTGAGCAGCGCGAGCCGCCAGTCGTACACGAGCAGCATCACCATATAGCCGACAAGCGCCACGCCGGTATCGAAGATCTCGGTGGTGAATTTCCGCATGCCCTCCACGCAGTCGTCCACGTCGGAGATGGCTTTGGTCATCAGCTCGCCCGCGCCCTCCTTTTCGAGAGACGCGCGGCTCTGCCGCACCAGACCGGCGTAAAGGATGCCCTTCATCCGGCGGTTGATGTTGTTGGCAAAGCGGCGGACATAAAAGCGCTTGATAAACCGCGCTGCCTGCACGAGAAGCATGACGAGAATATAGCCGAGCACGAGCGCAGCCATGTTCGCGGAACTCGCATTCCCGCCGAGAATATCGGCGAGACACTGGGCGAGCCGGCCCTCGTACCACGGCCCGGCCAGAAGGCCGACGTTGTATACGAGCCCCGAGAGCGTCACGAAGAGCAGCGGCAGCCATTCCAGCCGGAAATAGGAGCCGATCGCGTCTGCGCGGAAGCTCTTATTCTTCATCGGCGGACGCCTTCTTTGCAGCGCTTCGGAAATGCGGGAATCCCGCGCGGCTCTCGGTTTTGGAGGCCGTGTAAAGCTTATGGAGCGATGCGGCGAACGCGGCGGCTTCGTCCTTTGTGAGCGCGCTTGTCAGGTATTCATAAAACGCCGCTTCGATCTCCGCTTTGGAGGACTTCAGGCTCTCCGCCTTTTCCGTGGGATACAAAAGCTGGCTGCGCCGGTCGTTGGGCACGTCCCGGCGGACAAGATACCCCTTCGCTTCAAGATTTTTCGTCCGCCGTGCAATGGCGGCCTTGTCCGCGTGCAGAAGCTCGGCGAGCGCTGCCTGCGTGCAGCCGGGATGGTGGCGCAGCGCGTGGATCAGATCGATCTCCGCCGTGCCGACGCCCTCCTCGCGCAGCGAGAGCAGCACCAGCTTTTCCGCCTCGCGCGCGATCTTGGTGATTTTCCGTTCCGTAATGTCCAT
>DPHR01000099.1:965-1179 GCA_003522945.1 Clostridiales bacterium | reverse complement strand
GATTTTCCGTTCCGTAATGTCCATAGACGCCTCCGGAGAATAGAATAAATGGAATAAAAAGTTGCAGGTACATCGTTGCATGTACAACTATTATAGTGCGGTGCTGCCGCCTGTCAAGAAAAAACTCCCTCCGTCCCGCGCTTTTCCGCGGACGGAGGGAGGAAACATTCAGTTTTTCCGGAAATAGATGTTCAGATCGACGTCGCCGTCGATG
>DPHR01000099.1:0-798 GCA_003522945.1 Clostridiales bacterium | reverse complement strand
GATCGACGTCGCCGTCGATGCCGTTCACCGAGCCGGTGCTCGAATACTGCCACATATCGAAGTTAAATACGATGCGCGGCTTCGCCTCGTATTCGGCGTACCAGAATTCGTAGTCGGAGAGCTGGCGCAGTATGTATTTCCGGTAGCCGAGATACTGCGTGAAATAGATCATCGCGTCATACCCGGCGTCCTCGACGGCGCGGCAGAACGTTTTGGCGCTCTCGCAGAGCACCGCGCGCGAAACGGTATATGTGCGCGCGTCGCTCCCGCCGACGATTTCCCAGTCGAACACGACCGGGAACGTGACCTTGTACGGGCGGATCGCGTTGAGCACGAAGGCGGCTTCCTCGGCGGCTTCCTCGGCGTTGATCGCCTGCGAATAGAAATAAACGCCGACCTTCAGCCCGGCGGCGGTCGCCCCGGCGATGTTCTTTTCAAAGTATTCGTCCGTATAGATCTGGCCGGCGGTCGAGCCGCGGTAGCCGACGCGGATCATCGCAAAGTCGATGCCGTCGGCGGCGACCTTTTCCCAGTCAATGTCGTACTGGTGCTCGGAAACATCGATGCCGGTGAGATATTTCCCGCCGGAATACTGCATCCGGCCCCGGCTGTCGGCCGAAAAGCCGTCCGGCGCCAAGGCGAGCATCGGAAAGCCGTTTGAGCGCACCGCGGCGCTTGCCGCGATCTCCGCTTCGGGGGAGAGAGGCGCTTCGCGCAGCTCTTCGGGCAGCGGCGTTTCCGAAGGCGTGCCGGAGGTGTCCGGCGCGGCAGTGGGCGCGGCGGTATTCTCCGGCGTTT
>DPHR01000002.1 GCA_003522945.1 Clostridiales bacterium | reverse complement strand
GACGCACATGTCGCCGGAGAAAATAAATAAAACTCTATTTGCGCCTGCGGGCGCAAACTCTGCGAGGCGTTTTCGACAGGCTGTACCGGCAGGGTCTCCCCTGCCGGTTTTCTGTATTTCAGTCTTTTCGCAGCCGTTCGGCCAGCGCTTCGTCGGCAGCGGTGATGATCGTACGGTAATCCGTGTAGATCACCCGCCCCGGCTTTGCGCCGGAGGGCTTTTTCACAAAGCGCACCTGCGTGCAGTCTACAGCGACCTTGCCGCCGGTTTTCGCCTGCGAATACGTTGCAGCGAGCACCGCGGCCTGCCGGATCGTTTCCTCGTCCGCCTCGCCCTCCGCCTGCGACACGATCACGTGGCTGCCGGGGAGCTTCTGCACATGCAGCCAGAGATCGGTGCGGCGGGCAATATGGAGCGTGAGCTCGTCGTTCTGCACGTTGCCGCGGCCGACAAGGATCTCCGTGCCGCTGTCGGATACGAACCGCAGCGGCTTTCGCGCTGCGGGCTGCTTCTGCCGCTTGCCCTGCGTCTTCTCTTTGATATATCCGGCGTTCACCAGCTCGCGGCGGATGTCGGCGAGATCGCGGTCGCACTCGGCGCGGGAGAGCTCGTCGAGCACGCTCTCCAGATACGCCTCGTCCTCGCGCGCCGCGGCGATCAGCTCCGTGAGCATCCGGTTTGCGGTTTTCGCTTTGTTGTAGAGCTTATAATTGTAAGCGGCGTTCTGCTGCGGCGTTTTGCGCTCGTCCAGCGGCACGGTGACCGTCGGGCAGTCCGGCTCGTAGTAGTCCTGCGCCTCAAAGGAGCGCATACCGCGTTTCAGGCGGTACATATTTGCCGTGATGAGATCCCCACGCCGACGGTACTCCTCTCGCTTTTCCGTTTCCAGCAGCTCCTGCTCACGCGCGGCGATCTTGCGCAGGAGGCGGTCACGCGCCGTTTTTGCCGTACGCATGAGATCAGCGCTGCGGCGGCGCAGATTTTCCTGCTGATCCTTTTTGCGGTAAAATGTATCCAGAAGCTCACTGAATGACGAAAACTCCGTCAGCCCGGCGCGGCTGCCGTACTGGTATATTGGCTGGAACGTGTAGTCCTTCGGCATGCCGTCGATGGAGATCATCACCGGCGTGAAGTCTCCGGTATCGATACGCGCGCGCAGCGCGTCAAGCGCGGCGGAAAGTCTCTCCCAGCCGCCGAGCGCGAGTTCCCGGCACAGCAGCGGCGAAAGGCCGCCGAACGTATCGAGCAGCCACTTGTCCGGCGGCTGCGTCCGGTCGGCGCGTGCGAGCAGCCGCTCACACTCTTCCCTCGCCGTCCGGAAAAACGACGGCTTTTCCTGCTGCGGCGGCAGTGTGTAGAAAAGTCCCGGCAGCAGCGCGCGGCGGTTCGGGTCCTCATAGTCCACGCGGCGGATGCAGTCCAATATATGTCCGTCGCCGTCGAGCAGAAGGAGATTCAAACCCTTGCCCATCAATTCGAGCACAAGCGTTTTCTCTCCGCGGCAATTCAGCTCATCCACGGTGTCCAGCCGCAGGATAAGCAGACGCTCGCCGAGGGGCTGTTCCAGCGCCGTGATGCGCGCGCCGATCAGGTATTTCCGCAGCAGCATACAGAACATCGGCGGCTGCGGCGGGTTATCCATGGTTTGCTCCGTGAGAGAAATGCGGGCGCTGCCCGGCCGAACGGAGATCAGCACACGCCGGCTTCCCTGCTCACGGGAATGCACGGACAGGATCAGCACGTCCTTTTCCGGCATGCTGATCCTGTCGATCTTTGCTCCCAGAAGGGAGTTTTCCAGCTCACGGCGCAGCGCCGTCAGCAGTATGGCGTCCAGAGGCATCGTTTTCCTCCAAAATAATAGCAAAGAGCTCTTCGATCCGCCCGTTTTGTCCGCGAAGGTATAGCCACCCGAACAGTGCCTCCAGTCCGGAGGCAGCATGGTACTCGGCCTCCGTCGCGGCACGGGGCGCGGCATGGCTGTGCGCGTTGCGCCCGCGGCGGTATACGGCGTCCTCTTCGCCCGTCAGATGCGGGCGGATCTTTTCCGCCGCGCGCGCCTGCGCCGGAGCGGATACATACCGGATGGTCTGCCGGTGCAGCTCACCGGCAGTCAGTTTACCGGAGCGGCAAACCTCCCGCCGGGCAAGGATCTCATATACGGCGTCGCCCATGTGGGCGAGCGCCAGCGCGCTCATGGCGCGTACTTCACCGTCCGAGAGGATCATAGATGCGGTTCCTCCGCAGAGAAATCGTCCTTCTGCTCCTCGATGAGCTGCTCCATCGGCGTGCGGCCGGACATGCTCATCTCCTGCCACTGCTCACGGGTGATGAGAAGCTGGCGGGGCTTGGAGCCTTCAAACGGCCCGACGATGCCGAGCTCTTCCATCTGGTCAACCAGACGTGCAGCGCGGGAATAGCCGAGCTTCAGCCGCCGCTGCAGCATGGAGACGGACGCCTGCTTCGTATCGAGAATAACGTCCACCGCCTGCGGCAGCAGCTCATCGCAGCCGCTGAACGGATTATCGTCGAGCGCGGCGGAATGCCCGTCCTCGTCTTTCTCCTCCGGTGCGTCCTTTCCGGCGGCGGCCTTTTCGATCTGGCGGAGGATCTCATCGTCGTACTCCGGCGTCGTCCCCTGTTTGATAAAGTCGATGACCTGCTCGCGCTCCTCGTCGGAGACGAAAGCGCCCTGCACACGAAGCGGCTTTCCGACGCCAAGCGGCGCATAGAGCATATCGCCCATGCCGATGAGCTTTTCCGCGCCCGGGTTATCGAGAATGATGCGCGATTCAAGCGCACTCGAAACGGCAAACGCGATGCGGCTCGGGATGTTGGCCTTCATAAGGCCGGTGATGACATCGGCGGACGGGCGCTGCGTGGCAATAATGAGGTGCATACCGGCAGCGCGGCCCATCTGGGCGATGCGGCAGATGCTCTCTTCCACCTCTTTGGCGGCGGTCATCATAAGGTCGGCCAGCTCGTCGATCACGATGACAACACTCGGTATCGTCGGCTCGCCGAGGCGGGTCTTGTAGGTATTGTAGCCCTTGAGATCGCGCACGCCGATCTCCGAAAAGAGGCGGTAGCGCTTCATCATTTCCACGACTGCCCACTGCAGCGAGCCCGCCGCTTTTTTCGGGTCGGTCACGACCGGGATGTACAGATGCGGGATACCGTTATAGATGCCGAGCTCGACCATTTTCGGGTCGATCATGATAAGGCGCACCTCGTCCGGCGTTGCCTTATAGAGCAGCGAGAGAATGAGGCTGTTCATGCACACGCTCTTGCCGCTGCCGGTCGTACCGGCGATGAGCATATGCGGGAGCTTGGCAATGTTGCCGACGATACAGTTGCCCCCGATGTCCTTGCCGATGGCAAAGCTGAGCTTGGAAGCGGCGTTCTGGAACGCGGGTGAATCGATGATGTCACGCAGGTAAACGGTGCTGACAACTTTGTTCGGCACTTCCACGCCGACCGTGGAGATTTTATCGGGGATCGGGGCGATGCGCACGCTGACAACGCCGAGCGAGAGCGCCAGATCGCCCGCAAGGTTCGTGAGCTTGCTGAGCTTCACGCCGGCTTCGAGCTCAAGATCGTAGCGCGTGACCGTTGGCCCGCGGGTGATCTCGGTCACCGAGGCGCCGATGCCGAAGCTGTGGAGCGTCGTTTCCAGCCGCTCGCGGTTGAGCGACACCTCCTCCCTGCCGTCAGACGTGATCCCGTCTCCGGCTTTGAGGAGTGTTACCGGCGGATACTGGTATTCCGGCATCTGCTCCGTCTCCTCGATCGCCTGCGCGATCTCGTCCGCGGCGGCATCCACATCCTCGCGGCGGAGCTTTTCGGGCTTTACAAACGGCACAGGCTCGCGGACGGACTCAATGCCGATCTCGGCAGAACCGTCCTCCAGCGAAAGATCCTCCGCCGGAGCCGTTTCCTCGATAAAGGGTTCCTCCTCGGCCGACACAGCGTTCTCGATGAACGGCTCTTCTTCGGCCGGAGCCGCGTTTTCGATGAACGGGTCTTCCTCGGCCGAACGGCGGTTCTTTGCGCGTTTTTCCTCGCCGCGGCGGATACAGTCCGCTACCGCTGCCATATCCGGCTGTCCCTGATAGAGGATGCCCTGCGGCATATCCGGGATCGGTTCTTCCGGCAGAGGTTCGTCCTCGATGGGGATGTCGATCGCCGCTTTCTTCCGGCGGCGAGAGAAGATGCCGCCGGAGCTTCCCTCCTGCGGCTGTGCCGAAGCATTCGCCGGTTCCGGCACGGCAAAGATCTCCGAAGCAGGAAGCTCCTGTGAGCGCTCGCGCGGCGCGCCGCGTTCCTTTTTCGCATGGGGCTTTTCCGGAACGGGCTCCGGCATCGGTTCGTACTCCGCACGCGGGCGATTCTTCATATCCTCCACTCTCTCGCGGAGAGAGACCTTTCCCGCAACACAGATAACGCTGAAGAGCGCAATGATGAACACCGGCAACGCGCCGTATACGCTCACGGCCCGCTCAAGGAAGATGGACAGCAGTCCCGAAACGACGCCGCCGGTCTCCAGATTTATGCCGCCGTAGTACAGGCTGCGGATGGAAAGCCAGTCAAACCCGTAATCGGTCTTGCATACGAGCAGATGGACCGCTGCGCCAAAGAGCAGCGGGATGAAGGAAAGCGCCACAATCCGCCCGGCTACAGGGCGTCCGCGGTGGAAGCCGAGAATGGCCGCCGCCCAGAGGAAGCACAGCGGCACGACAAGAAAGCCCCAGCCGAAGAGGCCCTTGAAAACATACAGGCACAGCCAGTCGATCAGCCAGTAATCCCTTACGAAATAGCCGATCAGAGTAAAGAGGCCAAGGGCCAGACACACGACCGAACCGACCTCGCGGCGGATCGGCTTTCTGGCTTTTTTCTTCGCGGACGTATTCTTTTTTGTTCCGGACGCGGATCTTGATTGCGCCATATTGTTCTCCTCAGAAAAGCGAGGCAATAAGCGTGACCACGCCGACGCCCCACATGTAATAAGCGAAATTGCCGAACTTGCCCTTCTTGAGCAGCCGCTGCAGAAGGATGATGCTGAAATAGCCGACGACGATCGAAACGATCATGCCGATCAGATACGCAGGGAAATTGGACCACTCCACGCCCGCCTTGAGCGCCTTGATGAGCGAAAGGAGATTCGCACCGAGCACGGCGGGAATGCTCATAAGCAGAGAGTATTTCATTGCGAACGGACGGGACTGCCCGGTGGCGATGCCGGCGGTGATGGTGCTGCCGGAGCGGGAAATGCCGGGGATGGTGGCGACAGCCTGCGCACAGCCGATCAGCAGCGCATCGCGGATGCGCATCGAGCGCTCGTTGCCGCGGCCCGGAACAATGCGGTCGGAAACATAGAGCAAACAGCCGTTGAGCAGGAACGCCGCGCCGATGAAGCCGGTCTTATAATAGAGCTGCTCCAGAGAATCGTGGAATGGGAGAATGATAAAAAGCGGCAGCGTGCCGAAAAAGAGCATCAGCAGCATCCGCGCGCCGGGGCGCTCCGTGCGCTGCTCCGGGAAGGTATCGTGTGACGAGCGGACAAGGCCGACGGTGTCGGATACGATGTAGACAATATCCTTCCAGTAAACGATCATAATGGAGATCAGTGTGCCGAAATGCAGCAGCACGTCGAAGAACATATGACCCTCTTCCGCAGTCTGCAGGTTGAAAACATTCTGGAGCACCGCGAGATGGCCGGAGCTGGAGATGGGCAGAAATTCCGCCACGCCCTGAACGAAGCCGAGAAATATCGCGTTAAGGATCGACAAAAGATTCTCCTCCTTTTGCGTGGATTGGTTTCACAGTTCTGCCGCCGGACGGCAACAGCAGAGAGTAGAGTATGATAGAAAAGTATATTCTTTAACAATTAATTTTACCACGATTTTCCCCTGTTTACAAGTGGGAACGATTTTTTTGAAAAAAGTGCTTTACAAATCCGAAATATGTGTTATAATCACATTCGCGCTGTGGGGGCGTAGCTCAGCTGGGAGAGCGTTCGGTTCGCATCCGAGAGGTCGAGAGTTCGAATCTCTTCGTCTCCACCATAAGTCCACCGTAATTTTGATGAAAATTACGGTGGACTTTTCTTGTTTGAGAGTCTGCATTATGGTACTATGATTTCGACAAATTATCGTTTAATGATCAAGAACGAGATTTTGGGGATAATCATGATTACTACAAATAGATTAACAATACGTCCAATTGAAGAAAATGATTGGACTGCTATTAAAGAAATATGGGATGATTTTAAGAATACAGAATTCGTTATCTACGATAACTATAAGGATACATCTCCGGAATCATTACAACCACGAATTGCAAAATGGGAAGAAGCTACCCGAAAAGGCAAGGAGCACATGTTCTTTGCAACGTGCTTAAAAGGCGAAACGATCGGGTTTACTTCTATGAATATTGTCGCACCATCCGAGTACGAGATCGGATACGGATATATAAGTAAATCACAAGGACATGGATTCGCAAAAGAAGCGCTTACCGCCATTCTTGATTATATGAAAGAGCTTGGTGCTACAAAAATTCATGCAGGAACAGCCTTAAAAAATACTCCTTCTGTGGCGTTATCAAAAAGTCTTGGTTTTGAATTGACAAGCACAGAGCTGATTATTTTTTTCAAAGATGATGCTGGCAACGACATTTATTTTGAAGGTGGTAATTTTACTAAGAATTTGGCTTTAGAGAGTAAGATTAAATGATGTGCAGCCGATAAATCGGAATTTGTTGCTCCATACGCCCTTGATAATAGTCCTTGCGATATACTATAATAATATTTACAAATACTATTTGTAAGTGGGGGACTTATGGAAAAAAATCATTTTAACGTTGCGTGGGCGAAAAG
>DPHR01000186.1:6587-7158 GCA_003522945.1 Clostridiales bacterium | reverse complement strand
GCGCATTTTCCCGCGCGTCCCGGCCGGAGAAGCCCGCGAGCACCGCGGCGCGCTCCGCGTTTTCCGAAAGCGTGAGATCGGCAAAGAGAAGCGCTTCGTCCGCGGCGGCGCATTCCCGCAGCCAGGCGCTGCGCCGCGCTTCGCTCCAGCGCGCCGTATTCTCGCCGCCGATGAGGATTTCGCCGCGGGAGGGCATCTCACGCAGGGCGAGCAGATGCAGCAGCGCCGTTTTCCCGCTGCCGGACGCGCCGGTGAGCACCACGAGGCCGGTCTCCGGCAGCGTGACGTTCAGGCAGCGCAGCGCATGCACGCTCTTTTTTCCGGCGGAGGATTCCAGCGCGGCGTTTTTCAGTTGGATCATAGAAAGGCCCATCCTTTCCCTTTTATACAGAGCAATTATACCTTTTGCATAAAGCGCGGTCAAGTCTCCGGCGCAATTCGTCAAAGTTGCGCTTGCAATTCCCTTTTTCGTGCGGTATGATGTGCGTACAGAACAGGGGTGCTGGGTTTTCCCGGCTGAGACGGTGCGAAGCGAAGCGCCGGTACCCTTTTACCTGATCCGGGTAATGCC
>DPHR01000186.1:0-6401 GCA_003522945.1 Clostridiales bacterium | reverse complement strand
ACCTGATCCGGGTAATGCCGGCGGAGGGAGTGCCTATACGGTATTTGTTCTTCAGCCACGTCCGGGATCGGGTGGCTGATTTTTTTATTGGAGGGCTTTTTTATGAAAAGCAAACAGACCACCCGCACACTTTGCGAAGGAGCGATCATGGTCGCCATGGCGGTCGTGCTCAACTTCTTCAAGTTCGATCTGTTCGCGCAGGGCGGATCGATGAACCTGCTCTTCATTCCTCTGATGGTGTTCGCGCTGCGGCGCGGCCCGGTCTGGGGCATGGGCGCGGGTCTCGTTTTCGGCGTTCTCAAGGCCATCATCGGCGGCGGCATCGCCTACGGCTGGCAGTCGCTCCTGCTCGACTACGCTCTGGCCTACGCGCTCACCGGTCTTGCCGGTTTCACGCCGAAAAAGCCGGTGCTCGGCACCGTCATCGGCGCGCTCGGCGCGCTTCTCTCCTTCGTCCTCAGCGGCGTGTTCGTCTGGGGCGAGTACATGCCGGACGTGTTCCTCGGCATGGCGATGAAGAACGTGTGGATCTACTCGTTCATCTACAACTTCATCTACACCGCCTTCAACTGGCTCATCGCGGCGATCGTCATCTACTTCCTTTCCAAAAAGACGAAGCTCCTGCAGCCCGAAAAGTAAAAACGTTTTTACTCATCCTCTCTTTTTTCCGCGCGCCGCCTCTCCGGGAGAACCGGAGGGGCGGTTTTTTCGTCTATAAAGATAGAAGTCGTTTATTATATTTGGATTAAGGAACTTGTCAAAAGGCGACATTCTGGTGTATACTAATTTGGTGTCTTTATATTACTGTTGAGAGCGAGGATGAAACCATGCGTGAACGCAGCGCAGCCGGTGGGATCTTCCGCGTCGTTGGACGCATTCTGCTGATCCTGCTGGTCACCATACTGCTGTTTGCCGTTTTCCTGCTTGGCGTGATGGGCGTGCTGATCCACGGCCCTTCGGCCGAAGCAGAGCGGCTTTTCGTGCTGTCCGTTAATGAGACGAGCGCGCTGAAATTCCTGCCGCACATCTATCTTTCCGATGCGCAGGTGGACGCGATACTGCACCCCGTCAGCACCTCCACGGACGATGAACCGTCGCCGGACGACAATTTTGTCGAGATGCCCTACGAGGACGGCCGCACCGTGGAAGACGAAAACACCAACGCGGGACAGGTTGTCGTGGCCGACCCGTCAGAGAACACCGGCGAGAGCGGCGAGTGGCTTGAGGTCGTAGACATCAAGGGCTCGACCTTTAAGGGCAAGCTCATGATCATCCGCGATCCGTCAAAGGTCGTTGTCGGCACGCTGGACGCTTACGGCGCGAACTATCACGGACTGTATCTTTACGAGTTTATCGATAAGTATAACGCCATCGGCGGCACGAACGCCGGCGGCTTCTACGATCCGGGCGGAGGCGGCAACGGCGGCATCCCCGACGGTCTCGTCATGCGCGACGGCGCCATTGCCTACGGCAATCCCGGCACATGGTATCTCAATGTTATCGGCTTTGACGCGGATCATATCCTCCACGTCGGAGACATGTCCGGCCAGCAGGCGCTCGATCTCGGGCTGATGAGCGCGGTCAGCTTCTCCCCCGGCCCGGTGCTCGTGAAGGACGGCGAGCTGCAGACGAATCTCGGCGGCGGCATGAACCCGCGCACCTGCATCGGCCAGTGTGCGGACGGCACCATCCTTCTGATGGTCATCGAGGGCCGCAAGCCCGACAGCATGGGCGCGACGTACGACGATATCGCCAAGATCATGTATGACCGCGGCGCGGTCAACGCCGCGAACCTCGACGGCGGCTCGTCCTCGCTCATGTACTACAACGGTGAGCAGATCACCCGCGGCTCGAACATCATCGGCATGCGCCAGATGTCCACCGCCATTCTCATTTTGAATTGAGGGCAGCTATGGGAAAGCATGAAAAACCTGTATCCGGCACGAGCCGGAAGAGCGAAGCGCGCCTGCCGCGCGCCGAGCGCACTCCCTCCGTCCGCGAGGAGGAGCTGCTCTTTGATATTCCGGAGACCGCCGAGCGCGTGACTGCGCACGCGGCGGAGACGCTGCCGAAAGAGCCCGCCGCTCCGGTCCCCGCGGAGAGCTTTGAAGCGCCCGCCCCCATTCCGGAGGAGAGCTTTGAGGCGCCCGCCTCCATCCGGAGAGCAGCGCGCCCCGCGCAGGAAGCGGCCCCGGTGCGCCGCGAACGCCCTGTGAGCGAGGAAAAACCCGTCCGTCGGGAACGTCCCGCGCAGGATAGTGAGCCTGTCCGCCGCGAGCGTCCCGCGCAGGAGAACAAGCCTGTCCGCCGCGAGCGTCCCGTGCAGGAGGACAAACCCGCGCGTCGGGAACGCCCCGCGCCGGAAGAAAAGCCTGCGCGTCGGGAGCGTCCCGCACAGGAAACGAAAAGCGCGCGCCGCGAACGTCCCGCCCGTGTGGAAAATCCCGCCGCAGACGAGGAGATCGCTCCGAAAAACCGAAAGAAAAAAGGCGGCTTCCGCAAGGGTCTGCTGACGTATGTTCTTGTCGTTGCGGTGATCTTCCTTGCCGCGCTCATTGTCCTTTGGGTCGCGCTTGCGCGCTTCCAGAAAAACAAGGACGCCGAAAAAGCCGCGGAAGCCGAGCAGAACGCCATCGTGCTGCAGGAAAAGCAGCATGCCGAAGCCGTGCGGCAGGCGCCGCAGCGCGCGTTTGAAGCGTGGCTCGCCTCCTATACCGCCGACGACTGGACAAATCTCTGGTACGAGAAGCGCCCGGAGAACATCGACGGCCGCGACCGTGTGCGCGCTTACATGGAAGAGCGCTTCGGCAGCGGCAGCGTGCAGGCGTTCCGCTCGCTCGATTATACCGATGAAGCGCCCGCCTATGTTCTCAAGGACGGCGACGAAGCGCTCGCCCGCGTCACGCTCTCCGGCAGCGACGTAAACTGGGCCGTATCCGACGTGGAGCTTGAGCTTGAGGGGACGAAGTCCGCCTCGGTCGAGGTCGCCGTCGGCAGCAAGGTGTTCTGCAACGGCACCGAGCTCGGCAGCGAGTACGCCGGAGAACCGCAGAACAACTTCTCCTATGAGCCGCTCAAGGACAAGCTCATCAACCCCGTTTCGTGGACGACGTACACGGTGGACGGTCTCCTGATCGAGCCGGAGCTGACCGCCGAGCCGCCCGCGGGATGCAGCGTTACAAAGACCGCCGAGGGCGATTTCATGCTCTGTCTTGACGGGGCGGACGCCGAAAAGTACACCACGCGCGCGGTGAGCTTCGTGAAGGCGTATCTCACCTATTATATGAACGGCTACAACGGCACGTGGGGCAACCTGTACGCCGCGCTCGCCTATCTCACGCCCGGCACGCAGGCCTACACCGATCTGCAGGACACCTACAACGGCGTTGTCTGGAACACCGCCTACGGCAACATCGACGTTTCCAACACCACCGCCTCGGGCGTAGTGATCTGGGCGGACAACTGCTACAGCGTGGACGTGACCTACGACGCCAACTGCACGCACAACGGGCAGGCCATCGACTATGCCGACGCCACCATGCGCATTTATTTCCTGCAGACCGACGCCGGTTTTGTCATCAGCAACTACGAAACTCTCTGATAAAGGCAGGGTAAAAGCGAAATGAAAGTTACTGCTGTCGTTCCCTCCTACGAGCCGGACGAAAAGCTCATTCAGGTCGTGGACGGCCTGCTGGCCGAAGGCTTTGACGATATCGTCGTCGTCAACGACGGCAGCCACGAAGGGCATCTCCAGCCCTTCGCGGAGGCCGCCGAACGCCCCGGCGTCACGGTGCTGCGGCACGAGGTGAATAAAGGCAAGGGCCGCGCGATGAAAACGGCGTTTGCCTGGTGCGTGGAAAACCGGCCGGATATCGACGGCGTCGTTATCGTGGACGGCGACAATCAGCACCGCCCCAAGGACGCCATGGCCGTTGCCGAGGCGATGTGCCGCGAGCCGGACAAGCTCTGGCTCGGCGTGCGGGATTTCTCGCTGGAGCAGGTCCCGCTGCGCAGCAAGCTCGGCAACAAGATCACGCGCAGCTTTATGAAGCTCGCCTGCGGCGTCGGCGTGACCGACACGCAGACCGGACTGCGCGCCATTGCCCGCAAGCACCTGCCGCTGATGTGCTCCATCGGCGGCGAGCGGTACGAATATGAAACGCAGATGCTCCTCTCGCTCAAGGGCGCGGGGCTCGGCGTCGGCGAGGTCGTGATCGATACCGTATACATCGACGAGAACCAGACCAGCCACTTCAACACCGTGAAGGATTCCTGGCGGATCTATAAGCTGATCTTCCGCCACCTCTTACATGGGGACAAGAAGGAGTAAAGCCGCTTTGAAATCGTTCCTCCGCTTTTCCGGCAGCAGCGTCATCTGCTTTCTGCTGGATTATGGACTGTTCACGCTGCTCAACTCCGTGCTTCTCGTCTCCCTGCCGGACGGCACGCGCGAGCTCTGCGCGACCTATGGCGCGCGCATCGTTTCCGCCGTGACGAATTTTTTCCTCAACCGGCTGCTCGTGTTTCAGGATAAGAGCGCGGCGGGGCAGTCGATCTGGCGGTATACCGTGCTTGCCGTTGTGCAGGCGAGCCTGTCGGCGGTGCTCGTTTCGGTATTGCAGGATCTCACAAATGCAACAAACCTGCTCGAAACTGTCATCAAGATCCCGGTGGACGGCGTGCTCTTCCTGGCAAGCTACCAGATCCAGAAGCGCTGGGTCTTCCGGCAGCGTACCGACACGCCGGATAAATAAAAAAATTCCGTATGTCCGACGACATACGGAATTTTTTTATGTGAGCATCAGCATTCTCCGGAAATATGCAGCGCCCGCCAGAGCGTCTCGCCCGCAGCGGTGAGACCGAGGCCGGGCATGCCGTAGGCATACCGGCTGTCGCTCGCTTCGAGCACCGGCGTTCCGTTCACGAAAAGCGTGAGCACCTCGCCCTTTGCCTCCGCCCGGAGAGCGTATTCCCGTCCCGGCTGCCGGACAAACGGCGCGGCGGCGAGCTTCGTCAGCCGACCGTCCTCGTACCGGAGCACGGCACACTCGCCCGGCGCGGAAAAGCCGAGCGCATAATACCGGCGTGTGCCCTGCCCGCGCAGCAGCACAAAGGCGCTCTCGCCGCTTTCAACCGTCACAGACGCGCTCACTGCCGTATCGCGCAGATAGTAATTTCCGGTGAACGCCTGCGCGCCGGTCATATACGGCAGCGCCTCCGCCGTGAAACGCATAGCGTCCCCCTCGCGCTTCCCGGCGCAGTCGTTGAACGCAAACGGCGTGAGCTGCGAAAACTCCTCGCGCTGGAGCGAAAAATTTACCGCATAGTCCATTGCGCCGGTAACGGTGATCTCGTCCACATACACCCGGCCCATGACCCAGGGGTCGGCGTCGGGCTTTGTCTCGACCGTCCAGCCAACATCGTGCACGGCGTCACCGCCGAGCTCCGGCACGGTGAACACGATCTCCGTCCACTCCCCTTCCGAAAGCACCGCGGCGGGCATGTTCACTCTCTCGCCGGTCATGGCACGGCGGACGAAGGGCGTCACTGTCACCGCGGCAGGGGCGGTCTGCTCGCTTTTCATCCAGACGCCGACGCGCTGACCGGGGTTGACCTTCGCGGTGAACACGGGATCATAGCGCTCCTCGTGGAGATCCGGGCGCGTGAGCATCGCCTTAAACGAGAGATCGACGGGTCCGGCGCGCTTGCCGTCGGTCATAAGCTCGGCGCAGAATGCGCCGGAGTGCGCCTTTCCCGGAACAATGCGCAGCGTGTGCTCCGCCTTATCCGACAGCTCGAGCCCGTGCGTCGAGCCGGGGAACGGAAAGTCCATACGCAGCTCGCCCGGCCTCGGGCAGACGATATCCCCCGGCAGCGTGCCGCCGTACATCCGGCAGGAGAGCGCGCCGAGCTCCTTTGCCTTGTCGGAAAGATCGACGAGATTGAGATAGCCGGACACGCTCGAGAGCGTGACAAGATCGTTGATCGGACGGCGATAGCGCTCCGGTACGCCGCCGAGACCGCCGAGCACACCGAGGATCGTGCCGATGTTGCTCGCGTTGCAGTCGGTATCGTAGCCGCACATGACGGAGATCTCGATGCTGCGGCCAAGCTCGCCCTTGCCGTAAAGCATGGCGAGAATGCAGATCCCGGCATTCGGCACGATGTGGTATCCGCCGGGATATTCTTCGTCGCTGAATTCGCGCGCGATCATCTCGCGGCAGGCGCGGAAATCCGCCTCCGCCGGGTGTGAGCGGTGGTAGGCGCGCACCGCCTCGACCACGCGGCGGTAATCGCACTTCTCCGGCAGGAAGCGCAAACCGGCATCCAGCACCTCGTCCAGCGAGGACGCCGTATACGCCGCGGCGACGCACGCGGCCATAAACCGCGCGCCGTCCACG
>DPHR01000130.1:4759-6408 GCA_003522945.1 Clostridiales bacterium | reverse complement strand
GCCGCGTCAAGGCGATCTACGCCAATGCCGGCGACGACGTGCAGTCCGTCATCCGCGAGCACGGCGCTCTCATGGTCGTCTCGCTCGACGGGCGCATGGCCGTGGACGCGGAAACGGCGTCCGATGCCGCGACGCCCGGCAAGAGCGTCACCGTCCGCTGCGAGGACGGCACGGAATATGCGGGCCGCATCGAGATCCGCCGCGGCAATACCCTCACCGTAACGCTCACGGATAACGGCCCCGTGCTCGGCGCGAAGGCGGACATTCTGCTCGACGGTGAGACCGTCGGCACCGGCACGCTCTATGCGCACAGCGCCTGGAACGTGACCGCCGCCGCGGGCACGGTCGCGGGGGTCAACACCGCCGTGGAACGGCAGATCACGCAGGGCGCGACGGTGCTCACGCTGCGCGATGTGGACGCCGAGGGCGAATACCGCCGTCTCTCCCAGCTCCACCGCGACTATGAGGACACGATGCTCAAGCTCTTCCGGCTCTACCAGACCGGGACCGTCACGGCGTCCGCCGCCGGGCGCGTGTCCGATCTTGATACGGCGCATCTCGGCGTCATGCGGAATACCGGCTCCTATACGGCGGCTCTGCTCGCCAGCCCCTCCGAGGGCGTTCCGGAGGAATACACCGTCCGTCCGGCACTTCTCTCCGAGGTCACGTTCGGCAGCATGACGTTCCTCGCCGCGCCCGCCGCGGCAGACGTCGATCTCACGGCGGAGCCTGTTGTGGATACGGAGAGCGCCGAGAGCATTCCCGTGACGAGCTTTGACGGCGTTTCCGTCTACGACTGGGACGCGGACGCCTCTGACTGGGCCGCATCGAATCCCAACCGGCTTGCCAAGGGCGATCTCGTCTATCTTGTGTATGACGAAAACGGTGTGCTGCTCTGGGTCGTGCGTCCGCAGAAGCCGGAGGAGCCGGAATTTCCGGACGACTCGATCATCTGGGGCGGCGGCGGAGGCGGCGGTGAAGCGCCCGCCTTTGAGATGTACGACCGCACCGAGACCGAGCTGATGCGTGTCTCGCCCATGGACACGGTGAGCGTGCAGATGCTGGTGGACGAAATGGACATTCTCTCCGTTCACACCGGGCAGGAGGCGGAGATCACCGTTGATGCGCTGCCGGGGCGCGCTTTCACCGGCACCGTGACCGCCATCGACCCGAACGGGAAAAATAACGGCGGCAACAGCAAGTACACCGTCACCATCACCATGCAGCGCGCAGAGAACATGCTCGACGGCATGAACGCCATGGCGGTGCTCACCGTCGGCACGACGGAAAACGTCCTCTGGCTCCCCGCCGAGGCGCTCGCGGAGCAGGGCTTTAAAACGGTCGTATACACCGGCTTCGACGCCAAGACCGGCGAGCTGACCGGCCCTGTGGAGGTCGTGACCGGCGTATCGGACGGCGACAAGGTCGAGATCGTCTCCGGTCTCGAGGAAGGCCAGACCGTCTGGTACATCGCCTATGAGAGCGCGGAAGCCGCGCTCTTCTCCGGCGCCGCCGCACCGGAGAGTGCCTGATTCCCCACAGACCACCCTCGGGCGGAGCAAAGCTCCGCCCCCGCAAACCTTTTTGACTTATCCCCGTAGGGGAGGGGCTCTGCTCCTCCCCTTCAGTCTGTCGAAAAAGCCTCGCAG
>DPHR01000130.1:0-4467 GCA_003522945.1 Clostridiales bacterium | reverse complement strand
AAAAATACTTTTTTGACAAGCTCAGGGGAGGGGCTCTGCTCCTCCCCTTTAACATCCTATAAAGTCTTAGAGATTTCCTGCGTCTCTCCCTTGCAATCGTCCGTCTTCGCGGATACAATAGAAATACCCTCTCCGGAAAGGAATGACTTCATGCAGCCGAACGAACAAAGCAAACCGAAAAAAAATACCGCCCGTCCGCTGGGACGGCTGGGAGCGTTTCTCCTTGTTACGCTCGCGCTGCTGCTTATCACGCTTCTCGGCGTGATCTGGGTGCTGGAAAAGGGCCCCTCCCCGACCATAACGGAGAAATTCTGCCGCTCCATGCGCGAAACGAGCGCGATCCGGTGGATTCCGAACATCTTTCTCTCGCAGGAGGAGGTAGACGCCTTCAAGAGCGAGAGCACCGAAAACGACGAGACCGAAACGGTCAACACCTCTCTCATCCGCATCGCCCCCGCCGCGGAGAGCGGGACGGAAACGGCGGACGACGGCGTGGAGCTCATCGCCATCACGCGCGGCACAGCCAAGGGCAAGCTGCTCATCGTGCGCGATCCTTCGCGCGTCATTCTCGGCGTTTCGAGTGAGGAATTCAATGCGAAGACCCCCGGCTTGCAGCTCACGGAGCTTGTGGCCAAGTATGGCGGCGTTGCCGGAACGAACGCTGGCGGCTTCAACGACGAAAACGGCCGCGGCAACGGCGGCGTGCCGCAGGGGCTCGTGATCTCCGGCGGAGCGCTGCTCCACACCGCGCGCGAGGGCGAGCGGTACAACGTCGTCGGCTTTGACGCCGACCACATCCTCCACGTCGGCACCATGACGGCGGACGAGGCTCTCGCGCAGGGACTCACCGACGCGGTGAGCTTCCGCACGCACGACGGGCTCGCCTCCTCGCTCATCATCAACGGCGAGGTGCAGTCCAAAAACCTCGGCGGCGGCGTCAACCCGCGCACCGCCATCGGCCAGTGCGCCGACGGGAGCGTTCTCCTGCTCGTGCTCGACGGCCGCTCGATCAACACCCTCGGCGCCACGATGCAGGACGTGGCGGACATCATGCTCGAATACGGCGCGGTGAACGCCGGCAATCTCGACGGCGGCTCCTCGAGCGTCATGGTGTACGACGGCGAGATCATCAACAACTGCGCCTCCGTCACGGGGCCGCGCAATATTCCCACGGCGTTTATCGTCCTGCCGGAGGGGGATTGAGTATGGAAAAAAAGAAAACGCAAGTCCCGTCCGCCGCGCCGGACGACGCGGCAAAGCGCTCCAGACGCCGCTGGCGGCGGTTCCTTGTCCTGTACGCTGTGGTGTGGCTGCTGTTCGCCTCGCTCGGGTGCGCAGCGTTTTATAAATATCTGCGCGTGTACGAGCAGGCGCTGCCGGAGCATGTGATGGACTCTCTCATGGAGACCACCGCGCCGGAAACGTGGCTCGGCTATGTGAAAGCCTCGATCGAGAGCGAGTCCGGCGAATTTGACGACGCCGCGGCGCTCTATGAGGAGTACGAGAGCGTTCTGCTCGCCGGGAAGAGCTTTTCTTACCGCCGCGCGCCGGAGAGCCGCGCGGATGCGCCCAAATTCATTGTCCGCTGCGGCGGTGTGGACGTGTGTACCGTGTCGCTCACTGAAAAGCCGGACAGCGATCTCGGCTTCGGCAGGCATCTCTGGCAGGTCGGCGATATCGCGCCGTGCGAAGCGCTCGGCAATCTCCGCAGCACCGCCGTAGAGATCACGGCGCTCGCGGGCGAGGCGGTATATATCAACGGCATCCCGCTCACGGACGCGCAGATCGCCGAGACGGGTCTTGCGCTCCCGGATATGCCGGAGATCGAGAGCCGCTTCACGGCCGCCCCCGCTCTCACGCGCTACCGCGTGGAGAAAATGTACGGTTCGATCACCGTCACGGACGCCTCCGGCGCGGAGATCGCGCCCGAAGCGGACGCGGGCGACGGCGTCACGCGCTACGCGCTTCCCCTGCCGCGCTACAGCGTTTCGATCACCGCCCCGGCGGACGTCACGGTGACGCTCTGCGGCGCGGTTCTCACGCTCGACGACGCCGAAAGCTCCGACCGCGGCATATTGCGCGGGCTCGAGAACTACACCGGCGATCAGGCGTTCGACACCGTACGCTGGTCGTTCGACGGTCTCTACTCTCTGCCGGACGTGCAGGCCACCGCCGCCGACGGCACGGCGCTCTCCCCGCTCGTCGGGAAAAACGGGCAGCTCATGTTCTTCCATCCGAACAACGCCTCGCTGCAAAGCGCCGTGGAAAACCGTGTGCGGTACTTCTTCAACCGATACATCGATTACAGCTCACGGTCGTTTCAGGGCAATCTCGCCCTGACGCGCGAGGATGTGGAAAACGACGAGATCGAGATGAACCCCGCAACGCGCGCCTCCATGCGGCGCTACTACAGCCTGCTCGACTGCATTATGTGGACGACCGACCTGTACCGCTACATTCAGGAATCGACCGACGCGATGATCTGGGCCTCCGCGACAAGCGTGAGCTATGACGAGCTCACCTTCACGGACTTCTCGTTCGTCGGCGCGAACTGCTTTGTCTGCACCGTGCGCTACAAGGCGGACTTCACCGCAAACTCGTGGCAGGAGCAGAAGAACTACAACATGCAGAACGCCTACGAGCTGGCGTTCGTCTGTCCGAATGGCGGCGCGTGGTACGCCGCGGCGATGGACGCCGTGACCGAATAACCGCAAAAACCGGAGCCGATGCGATATACGCATCGGCTCCGGTTTTTCGTATCGTTTTTCGGTTCATTCCGCCGGTTCAACGGCGACCTTGACAACGACCTTCCGCACCGGCCGGCACTCGCCCGCGGCGATGCACGGCGCGTGCGCGTCCTGCGGAAAGAGGATCGCAAACCGCCCGCCGCCGAGCGGCAGCTTTGCCGTTTCGCCCTCATAGAACCATATGTCGCGCTCCGGCGCAGCCTCGGCCACCCGCTCCATCGAGGCGAGCGGCGCAACGCCGATGAGCTCCTCGCCCTCGATGAGGTACTGGATGTCGATATACTTCCGGTGCGCCTCGGGCCGGTCGTTTTCCGGCTTTGTTTCATAGCTCTGGAAGAGCGCGAACACCCGCTCGCCGTCGATCTCCACACGTCCGGCCTCCACCGTTTCCAGCTCCGCGCCGGTGAGATAATCGAGCGCCTTTGCGAGATTTCCGCTCAGTTTGCGGTACTGCCCCGCGTGCTCCAACGTATCGTATATCATGGAAACACCCCTTTCGTTTTCTGCATTATAGTTCATAAAAATATCCCGCGCAACCGCGCGCAGAAAGCGCCGGCGGCGATCATTGCGCCATACAGAACAAGCTTGCGGATTTTTTGGATATTGTACACAGGAACACGCATTTTCCCATGTGATTTTTGTAGAAAATCAACTTACTTATTGCATGTTTTTTCGCCTGACGCTATAATTGTATCGTAATCAGAAATCCTGTTCTCTATCAGAGAACAATGCAAAATTCAACCGACAGAAGGAAAATCATGAGCGAACCGATCGTCAGTTCCCTTGCCAAAGCGCTCCGCGTTCTGGAATGCTTCACGGTCAGCGAGCCGGAGCTCGGCGTCACCGAGATCTCCAAAAAGCTCGGGATCGGCAAGTCCAACGCGCACAATATCATATCGACATACTGCCAGATGGGCTATCTGCAGCAGCTTCCCAACCGGAAATACACGCTCGGCTACAAGCTGCTCGAGCACGCGTTCATCATCAACCAGCATCTCGGCTACCCGCACGCGGTGTACGATCTCCTGCTTGAGGCCGCCGAACGCACCGGGCAGGTCGTCTACTTCGGCATCCCGTACGAAACGGACGTTCTGTATCTGTATGTCGCCCATCCGATCGCGCGGATGAAGGAGTTGCCGTACCGCGAGATCTGCGGCGAGCATGCCCCGCTGTGTACCACGGGCATCGGCAAGGCGATCCTCGCCAATCTCCCGCCGGAGGAATGGCTCTCCCGTCTGCCCGAGATCATTCCCGCGCACACCCCGCAGACGATCACCGATAAGGACAAGATCCTGCAGGAGCTGCAGAGCACCCGCGAGCGCGGCTTCGCCATCGACAACTGCGAGCACGAGCTGAACGTCCGCTGCGTCGGCGTGCCGGTCTATAACGCGAGAGGCGCTCTTGTCGCCGGCATCAGCTCCTCCGGCGCGATGCAGGTCATGACCGACCGGAAGGTCATGGAATGCGCCGACATCCTGATGGGTATCACGCAGCGCATCAAGGAAAGGCTGTACGCCTGACACCCCAACGGGCACATCTGCGGGCGGAAAACCCGCAGCTGTCATACACAAACCGTCTGTACAAATCAAAAGGAGGAAAAGAAATGAAGAAACTCATCGCCATGCTCCTCGCACTCGTCATGCTGCTTGCGCTCTGCGCCTGCGGCCAGACCGCCGCTCCCGCAGCGACTGAGGCTCCCGCAGCTGACACTGCTGCCGAT
>DPHR01000086.1:9803-10817 GCA_003522945.1 Clostridiales bacterium | reverse complement strand
ATTACCGGGACGATTCGCTGCAGGGCGCTTACAAAACCGTGTTTTTTCTTCTTCAGCTTTCCCATTATCTGCGCACCGGCGATTATCTTCCCACCAAGCGGGCGCTCTTGGAGCGCCTTACAGGCGATGAACGGGATATTTTAGAGATCAGTTTACACTGGGAGGCGCACGGCGCGGACCGGGCGGCCGGCCCCGACCGGTATTTCCGGTTGCTGCTGGACTGGTTGGGCGGCATATTGCGGCATTCGGCGGAACAAAACCCCTGTTTGCAGTCCCATCATTCGTTTTAGGAGGCGGGCTTGTGCGTTTACCTGAGATTCCATCCGCTGTAGCGGAGCGGCTGTTGGGCAGCGGATGCCCGGCGATTCGGTATCAGATATCGCGTGATTTTCATAGCCCGGCAGCGCCGGACGAAGACTTGCGCCATACGCTGGCGCAGAGCAATGACGTACAGCGCCTGCTTCAGGACGGGGCGCGGCTGGCGCTGAATAAACATTTTAGCACTGTGCACGGCAGTACCAATCATCATTTGGAAAATATTCTCCCCATGCTGCTGGACCGCGGTGTGGACGCGTCATTTCCCGCGTTCCGGCAGTCGTTCCAGCCGCTGCTGGAACAATGGAATACCTCGGACTTTGCGCAGTCCCACTGTTTTTGCCAGTTCGAGAACATTGTGCTCGCGCCGTTTTTACTGGAAGCGGGCTTTCGGGATGAAAACTTGATGGACTTTACCCGCCGAAGGCTTGATTTGGTCAGCGCGTTTTGCGGCCGGATGGATTTTGACCTGTTTGGCGAACAAGCGTCGTATAAAGGAATCCCCAAGGCTTTTCAGAGCCGCCGGGTTATCCGCCCGGAACTGTATGAAAATGGGGCGTACCAGTTTCCGCTGATTTACGATTTGTACGCCTACCGCGCGATTTACCGCGAAGCGGCGCCCAGGGAGCGTGCGCAGATTGACGCGGTAGTACGGTATGTGATGGCGGATGCGTACCAGCGCTTTCCCAAGGGATACGG
>DPHR01000086.1:9205-9551 GCA_003522945.1 Clostridiales bacterium | reverse complement strand
ATGACGGCCCGGGTGCTGCACCGTATGGAACTGTTGGCACAATTCCCAGAAGCGGTTGCGTCACATTGGTTTCAAAAGCATCTTGCCCTGCTGCGCCAATACCGGCAGGCGGACGGCATGTACCTTTTACCCAAAGCCGCATTGGTGGAAAAGGAAACGAATTGGGTGTCGGGCGGCCATATGGGATTAGGGGAAAACCGCAGGACAAAGGATGCCGCGCTGGTGCTGGGGTCGTTCCGCGCATACCGCCTGCTGGCCAGGCTGGCCCCAGAAACGTGAAAAACACCGCAGCGTTTTACGCTGCGGTGTTTTTGGATGAGGATGGGATTGTTTTGACCGGTGACAA
>DPHR01000086.1:8146-8997 GCA_003522945.1 Clostridiales bacterium | reverse complement strand
CGTTTTGACCGGTGACAAGATGCCCCGCCGTACCGAATCCGCTCCCGGATGGACCGCCCGGCATAGGACATGGCGGCAAAACGAAATTACTTCTCGTAATAGTTTGTGATTACAACAATTATTTATCGTTTTTCAATAAATAATTGTTGTAATTCTGTGCTGCACATGGTATACTACAATCAATATTTCAGACCCGGTATACTAAGGATGAAAGGATGATATCCGGCATGACACAATCTGTGTTGGCGAAATGGCTGAAAGGAATCCTATTGATGGTGGCCGCTTGCGGCCTTGGTATTTATGCCGTTGGTATCCCTATTTTTGGTAAGAAACTGGCGACGGCCAATCCGGAGTTTGCTTATTGCTATGTGCCGTGGCTTGTTTTTCTGTCCGTTACGGCAATTCCCTGTTTTGCTGTGCTGGTATGCGGGTGGAAAATTGCCGGAAATATTGGGCGGGACCAATCCTTCTCCGCTGCGAACGCGCGTTATTTGCGTGTTGCCGCGGTACTGGCCGCGGCGGATTCGGTTTTTCTGTTCGCGGGCAACGTGGTCTTTTTGTTTTTGAATATGAACCACCCCGGTGTTCTGCTGGCTGGTATGGCCGCGGTGCTTTTCGGCGTGGCGGTTTCGGTGGCGGCTGCGGTGCTTTCCCATTTGGTGCAAAAAGCCGCGGCACTGCAGGAACAAAGCGATTTTACGATATGAGGTAGACGCATGGAAGATCAGATTGTTTTTAATATTGATGTCATGCTGGCCAAACGAAAGATGAGCGTGACCGAACTGGCGGACCGGGTAGGGATTACCCTCGCCAATATTTCCATTCTTAAAAACGGTAAGGCCAAGGCGCTT
>DPHR01000086.1:434-7939 GCA_003522945.1 Clostridiales bacterium | reverse complement strand
ACGGTAAGGCCAAGGCGCTTAAAATTTCCACGCTGGCAAAACTGTGTGCGGCGTTGGACTGTCAGCCCGGGGACTTGCTGGCCTTCGAAAAGCGGGACCGAGCGCCATGAAAAGCGTCCGGCGCGTCTTGTGTGTTTTTTTGTTGGTGCTGGCGCTGCCCGGCTGCATGGCAGGCGATGACCCGGTTCCGATTCCGCGATTGCCCGGCGTGGATTTGCAGGGCGGGACGCTGGTGTTTTATTCGGACACCCACGACGGCTTTCTGGGAGATGGCGAAACCTTGGCCGTTATCCGGTTCGAGCGAGAAAAGGCAAACGCGTTGGCCCGGCAAATGGAGGGCAGCGGCCGGTGGCGTGCTTTGCCCATGCCCCAGCCGCTGCGGGTGACCCTGTACGGCGGCTGGGGCCAAAGCCCGGTTTTCACGAATGATTCGGGAGAATCGGTAGTTCCGCGGGTGGAAAACGGGTACTATTATTTTTGGAACAGAAGGAGCGGCTGCGATAACCCGGCTGACGAATGGGATTTGTTGGATGGGTACTCCTACAATTTTTCCGTCGCCCTTTATGACACCGGGCAAGGCGTGTTTTATCTGTACGAAGTAGATACCTAAAAAACCACCCTGCCGGTCATAGGCCGGCAGGGTGGTTAAGTGTGGTGTAGTGTTTTATCCTGGTCTGGTTCCGCTTTGTCCAAAAAGACAACGCCGTCCAGGTGGTCTAGTTCATGGCATAGGCATTTGGCCAGCAGGCCTTTGCCGCGCAGAAGCACCGGCGCGCCGTTTTCGTCCAGCGCCTTGACCGTTACCTGCATGGGCCGCCGAACCGTGGCCCAAACGCCGGGAAAGCTAAGGCACCCTTCCGGCGTACACTGCTCTCCCCGCTGGGATACGATTTGCGGGTTAACAAGTTTGTACCGGCAGCCCTCCCCCAAATCGACCACGACCATCCGCTTTAAAACGCCCACTTGGCAGGCGGCAAGCGCGCCGCCGTTTGGGGCGTTGTGCAGCGTGTCCATCATGTCGTTCAGCAAACGGCGGACATTGTCGTCCACCGCGGCCACCGGGCGGCAGATTTTGCGCAGTACGGGGTCGTCGAACTTCCTAATTTCCCGCAAAGCCATGTTATTCCCTCCCGCTGCGGCCGGCCCGTGATTTTGGCGGGTTATCGTCCAATTGAAAAATCCCCTGGATGGTGATGCCAAAGGCTTGCACCCGATTGCGCCAGCGCCTTGTTCAGGGTGTCGTTCCAGTTTGGCGAAGCAGGGCGTCCTATTATTCCAGGTTTGTCTCCAGACCGGGCGCGGCATACGGCCCCTTGCCGCAGGTCATGCCCTCCTTTTCGCGGATGAGCGATTCGTTGCGCTCGTAGATGCACGATACGTTCACGCCGAGCGCCGCGAGCTCCTCGCGCAGCAGCGCATAGAGCATCGCGCGCCGCCGCTCGACGCCGAGCGAGAGCACCTCGCTCACGAGCACGTCGCCGTAGCGGTCCACCGTCCAGCCGGGGAAGCCGTCCGCCTCGCCGAAGATGAGGCGGCAGGCGGCAAAGTCATCGCCCATGACCTGCTGCCGGTAGGCGAGCGCATACCGGATACGGCGGCGGAAAAACGCCTCGTCCATTTTGTCGTTCGTGTTGCGCGAGAGAATGCGCACACGGATGAGCGAGCGGCCGTTATAAAACCCCGCGCCCTGCCAGCGGCCCTTTTCGGTATATACGTCCACGATCTCCCCGTCCGGGCAGGGGCTTTCTTTCGTGAGCACCTCCCCGGCGAACACCCAGGGGTGCCCGCCGCGCAGAGCGCGCGCGGCCTTTTCCGTGACGGTAACGCTTGCAAACGGTCTTTCCATCGTCTGTCCTCCTGTGTGATAACGGGTTATTATACAATATAATTTCTCGTTTGGCGAGAGAAAGTTGCTGCGTATGAAAGAATAAGCCGCTGGACATCGATCCGATATCCAACGGCTTATCCTTTGTAAAAAAGAGGAGAAAGAGAAGAAGAAAAAGAGAAACATGAAACAGGCGGTTTCTTGCGAAGTTTCCACCAGAGCATTTGTAATTGAACACAATCCCCATCATGTTCTAATAACAAACACATTTTTATCGGTTCGCCCTTTTCGGTTCATATACTACCACGTTTCGTCAAATAACGCAACCATTTCTTTATTAATGTTTTGTGAACTTTCCCGCCGTGCGCCGGAGCTTGACAGCGTTTTTTCCGCGCTTTATTATTATAGTGTATCTTCTCCCCGAAAGGCAGGGCAAAGCATGACGAACATTCTCGTCGTTGAAGACAACGCCGGGCTTCGGCGGCTGATCGGCATCCATCTCCGCCGCGCCGGATATGAGGTATCGGAGGCCGCCGACGGGCAGGCGGCGCTCGATCTTTTGGAGCACAGCCGCGTGCATCTCATCATCACCGACGTGATGATGCCCCGGCTCGACGGCTACGGGCTCATCCGCGAGCTGCGCGAAGCGGGCGACACGACGCCGGTGCTGATGGTAACGGTAAAGGACTCCTTTGACGATATGCGCACCGGCTTTCACGCCGGGGCGGACGACTATCTCACAAAGCCCGTGAATTTTGAGGAACTGCTGCTGCGCGTGGGGGCGCTGCTGCGCCGCTGCGGCATCCAGCACTCCGGCGAGATCGCCGTGGGCGGGTGCACGCTGCACGCCGACACGCTGCTCGTCACCGGCGAGGGGTTCTCCTACGAGCTGCGCCCGCGGGAGTTTGCGCTGCTGCAAACGCTGCTCGCCGCGCCCACGAAGATCTTCACGCGCCAGATGCTCATGGATGAGCTCTGGGGGTACGACAGCGAGTCTGACCCGCGCACCGTGGACACGCACATCCGCCGTCTGCGCGAAAAGCTCGCCGGCGTGCCGGATTTTGAGATCCAGACCGTCCGCGGTCTCGGCTACCGGGCGGTGATCCGATGAG
Source organism: Clostridiales bacterium (assembly GCA_003522945.1). Lineage (GTDB taxonomy): Bacteria > Bacillota > Clostridia > Oscillospirales > Oscillospiraceae > Apopatocola. The sequence continues at coordinate 5,002 of DPHR01000086.1, read as the reverse complement.
GCGCGTCCGCTCGCGGCTGACGATCCTGCTGCTGATCCTCGTGATCGTCACGTCGCTTTTCTCTCTCACCTTCGGCGCGCTCGTGCGAAACGGCATCATCTTCCAGCAGCGCGACAACATGCGCTATCTTGTTTTCGGCTACGCCGCCAAGGACATACTGCTTCTGCTCGTCGCCGTGGCGGCCGTGGCGGTGCTCATCACGGTCACATCCCGCTCGACGACGAATCCCATCCGCGAGCTCTCCCGCGCCGCGCGCGAGATCGCCGGGGGCAATTACGACGTCACCGTGCCGGAGCGTGACCGCGTGGAGGAATTCGGCGAGCTTGAGCGCAACTTCAATCTTATGACGGCGGAGCTCCGCTCCAACGAATATCTGCGCAAGGACTTCATTTCGAGCGTATCCCACCAGCTCAAAACGCCGCTCTCCATTCTCAACGGCTATGCCCAGCTTCTCGCCGAAGGCGGTCTTTCCGAGACCGAGGAGCGCGAGTACAGCCAATACATCGCGCAGGAATCCGACCGGCTCGTCGGGCTCATCGATGACATGCTGCGTCTCTCGCGCATCGACCACCGGGAGATCCATCGAAAGGCGGAGATCTTCCCGCTCGGCGAGCAGCTCCGGCGCGCCGTGCTGCAGCTCGAGCCGCGCTGGACGGAGGCCGGGCTTTCCGTCTCCGCCGACATCCCGGATCTCGACTACGTCGGCGACAGCGAGCTTCTCTATCAGGTATGGGTGAATCTGCTGGAAAACGCCGTGAAGTTCACGCCCCCCGGCGGGCGCATCGGCATCTGTCTTGCCGCCGCAGCGGATACCGTCACCGTGACGGTGTGGGACACCGGCTGCGGCATGGACGCGGAAACGCTCCCGCGCATTTTTGAGCAGTTCTATCAGGGCGAGACCGACCGCCGCGCCGACGGCTGCGGACTGGGTCTCACGCTCTGCAAGCGCATCGTGGAGCAGCACGGCGGAACGATCTCCGCGGAGAGCCGTCCCGGAGAGGGCAGCCGCTTCAGCGTCGCGCTGCCGGCAAAGGCCGCAAAATTCATGTAAAGAGACTCCATAGCAGGGGAATGTTTAACGTTAAGTTCACATTCCCCTGCTATGTTAATATCCAGATTTTTATATGTTAGCGAGGCAACACCGTGAAAGCTATCAATCCCGGACACTTTCTTCTGACCTGCCGGCTGGACAACTGGGTGCATCTGCTGGAAGAGAACCACTTCCATATCGCCCGCGACCGGCTGCCGCAGGCGCTGTACATTTCCGCAACGGCGCTCGCGCTCGCGCCCGCGGCGGCGGCGGAATCGCTCATTTACCGCAAGCGCATCCGTGAAACGAAGATCGAAAAGGACCCGATCTTTATTCTCGGCCACTGGCGCAGCGGCACAACGTATCTGCAGAACGTCCTCTCGCGCGACGAGCAGTTCGGCTGGTTCGATCCCGTAAACACGATCGGCCTGCCCTACTCGCTGCTGCTCGGCCGGCTCATCCAGCCGCCGATCGAAAAGGGCATCCGGAACGGCCGCCCGCAGGATAACGTGCAGTACTCGCTCGATCTCCCGATGGAGGAGACGTTCGGCGTGCTGACGATCTCGCCGTATTCGATCATCCACATGATCGCGTTCCCGGAAAATTATAAAAAGTACATCGAAGGCGCGTTCGTGAGCGACCTTCCCGTGGAGGAACTGCGCAAATGGGAGCGCAGCTACGATTACGCCGTCCGCAAGCTCACCTACATCAAAAAGGGCAAGCAGCTCATTCTCAAAAGCCCGGACAACACCGCGCGCATCCGCGAGCTGTGGGGCATGTATCCGGACGCGCGGTTCATCAACATCCACCGCGACCCCTACAAGACCGTCCGCTCCACGATCCACATGTTCCGCACCGAGATGGACTCGCTCCGGCTGACCGAAGAGCCGGATAACATCGACGAGCTCATCGAGAACACGGTCATCGATATTTTCGAGCGCATGTACCGCGAGCTTTTCGAGCTTGAGGGCTTTTTCCCGAAGAACCGGTACGTGGACATCGCATACACCGATTTCTGCCGCGCCCCGGTCGATACGCTGCGCGATATTTACCGGCGTCTGGAGCTCTCCGGCTTTGAGGCAGCCGCGCCGCGCTTTCAGGCGTATGTCGATTCGCAGCGCGGATACCAGAAGAATAAATTCGACATTTCGCCCCGGCTCGTGCGCAAGATCAACGCGAAGCTGGGCTTCTACATGGAACACTACGGCTACGAAATGCGGGAGGTTGAGGAAGAATGAGAGATCATCTCGATAAACTGGAAAGCAAAAGCGTGCACATCCTGCGCGAGGCCTACGCCGCGTTCGGCAATCTCTGCATGCTCTGGAGCATCGGCAAGGACTCCACGGTCCTTCTCTGGCTCGCGCGCAAGGCGTTTTACGGCCACGTCCCCTTCCCGCTCGTCCACATCGACACACATTATAAAATTCCCGAAATGATCGAGTACCGCGACAAGCTTGCCATGGAGTACGGTCTTTACATGGTCTACGGTGAGAACCGCGAAGCGCTTGAAAACCACGAAACGTTCCCGGACGGGAAGTGCTCTCGCGTCGAGTGCTGCCGCCGGCTCAAAACCGAGGCGCTCACCCACACGCTCGACGGCACCTGGCCGCGCTACCGGCTCAATCTTCAGACCGGGAAATACGAGCGCGACACGAACACCGACGCCTACACCGGCGTCATCGTCGGCGCGCGCGCCGATGAAGAGGGCTCGCGCAGCAAGGAGCGCTATTTCTCCCCGCGCGACAAGCACAACGACTGGGATCTGGACGACCAGCCGCCCGAGTTCTGGAACCAGTTCAAAACCGACTTTGCCCCCGGCACGCATGTGCGCATCCATCCCCTGCTCGACTGGACGGAGCTGAATGTATGGGAATACATCGAGCGCGAGAACATCCCCACCGTGTCGCTCTACTATAACCAGGGCGACGGCACGCGCTACCGCTCGCTCGGCTGCGCGCCGTGCACAAAGCCGATCCGGTCCGAGAGCCGGAACGTTCACGAGATCATTGAGGAGCTGCGCACCGGCGCTCTTTCCAACATTGCCGAGCGCAGCGGCCGCGCCCAGGACGCCGAGGACGGCGGCGGGCTCGAAACGCTTCGCCGGGGAGGGTACATGTAATGGAAGAAACAAGAAACGTCTGGGAAAACGAGGAGCTTTTGAATATCGTCACCGTCGGCCACGTCGATCACGGCAAATCCACCGTGATCGGCCGTCTCCTCGCCGACGCCGGAGCGCTGCCGAAGGGCAAGCTCGAATCCATCCGGGAAAACTGCCGCCGCAACTCGAAGCCGTTCGAGTACGCCTTCCTGCTCGACGCGCTGCACAACGAGCAGGATCAGGGCATCACGATCGACACGGCGCGCTGCTTCTTCAAGTCTGACAAGCGCCGGTACATCATCATCGACGCGCCCGGCCACATTGAATTTCTCAAAAACATGGTCACCGGCGCTTCCCGCGCCGAGGCCGCGCTCATGGTGATCGACGCCGCGCGCGGCGTGGAGGAAAACACCCGCCGTCACGGGTACTTTCTCTCCATGCTCGGCATCCGCCAGGTGGCGGTGCTCGTGAACAAAATGGATCTCGTCGGCTATTCCGAGGAGGTCTACCGCTCCATCGTCACGGAATTCACCGAATTTCTCGCCAAAATCAACATCTCGCCCGCGGCGTTCATCCCCGTGAGCGGCATGGAGGGTGACAACATCGCCATCCGCAGCGAGCGCACGCCGTGGTACTTTGGCCCCACGGTGCTCGAGCAGATGGACGCTTTTGTCCCCGTGCCGAGCCCGGAAAACCGCCCGCTGCGCATGCCGGTGCAGGGCGTTTATAAATTCACCGAGGGCGGCGACGAGCGCCGCATCGTGGCCGGAACGCTCGAGGCCGGAAGTCTCCGCGCGGGCGATAAGATCGTATTCTACCCCTCCGGGAAGAAAACGACGGTCGCCTCGCTCGAGGTATTTTCCGCGCCTACGCCGGAGAAATTCATTGCCGGGGACGCCGCCGGCTTTACGATGACCGAGCAGATCTTCGTCCGCCGCGGCGAGATCGCGTGCTTAGAGAGCGAAGAAGCGCCTTTCGTCGGCGTGCGGCTGCGCGCCAACGTGTTCTGGCTCGGCAAGGAGCCGCTGCGCCCCGGCAAGCGCTATTTCTTCAAGTGCGGCACCGCCAAGGTGGAAGCGCGGCTCGAGAGCATTCTCCGCGTCGTAGACGCCTCGGAGCTGGACAGTCTGGAGCGCAGCGAGGTGCAGAAAAACGAAGTCGCCGAGGTGATCCTCCGGCTCGACCGTCCGACGGCGTTCGACACCGCCGACTCCGGCTGCGACGGCACGCGCCGGTTCGTCATCGTGGACGATTACGAGATCGCGGGCGGCGGCATCGTCACTGAGGCGCTGCTCTCCGAGGATTACGATAAGCGCAACATCCGCTGGTCGGCCGAGGCCATGACCGGCGCCGAGCGCGAGCAGCTCACCGGGCGGCGCGGGCTCGTCGTATGGATGACCGGGCTTTCCGGCTCCGGCAAAACGACGATCGCGCAGGAGG
>DPHR01000086.1:0-192 GCA_003522945.1 Clostridiales bacterium | reverse complement strand
GCGGCTCTGCGAAAAGGGCGTTGCCGCCTACATGCTCGACGGCGACAAGCTGCGCCGCGGTCTCTGCGGCGATCTCGGCTTCTCGGACGACGACCGGATCGAAAACATCCGCCGCGCCGCCGAGGTCGCGGGGCTCTTCCGCGACGCGGGGCTCGTGACGCCCTGCACGTTCATCTCCCCGTTCGCCGCCGT
>DPHR01000116.1:7724-8558 GCA_003522945.1 Clostridiales bacterium | reverse complement strand
GACGGGCCGCGGCACCGCGCAAAGCTCCGCGCCGGGGATCGCCTCGCCCCAGAGGGCGAGCTTTTCCTCCGCGAGCGAGGCGAGAAACGCCTCGTCCTCGGCGAGCGTTTCGCTCATGCGCGTGATGCCCGCCGCCGCGCCGGGGTGGATGCTCTCAAGTCTCGGGAGCACGTCGAGCCGGATGCGGTTTCGCGCAGCGTCCGTCTCCGCGTTCGTGGAGTCCTCCACATGGGGGATGCCGTGCGCGGTGAGATATTCCTCAATATCGCGCCGCGGCGTCTGCAGAAGCGGGCGGACGATCCTGCCGCGCCGCGCCGGGATGCCGGTTAGTCCGCGCAGTCCCGTGCCGCGCGCCATGCGGAAGAGAATGGTCTCCGCGTTGTCGTTTAAATTGTGCGCCGTGGCGATGACGTCCGCGCCCTGTTCCTTCGCGGTGCGCTCGAGAAAGGCGTAGCGAACCTCGCGCGCCGCGGTCTCGATGCTCAAGCCGTTCGCCGCGGCATACGCCGGAACGTCGCCCCGGCCGAGAAAGAACGGGACGCCCCATTCTTTGCAGAGCGCTTCGACGAACGCGGCGTCCCGCGCGCTCTCCGCGCCGCGAATGCCGTGGTCGAAGTGGGCGCAGAGCACCGTCACATCGCCGAGCCGCCGCACGAGATCGAGCAGACATACCGAGTCCGCCCCGCCGGACACGGCGCACAGCACCGTGCACCCCGCCGGGAGCAGGCTGCGGTCGAGCACCGGCTCACTCATTGTGCCAGCGGTCGGCGTCGCGGAACGTTGTATACTCGCCCTGCCACTGGAGACTGTCCTTGCCGGTCTCGCCGTGGCGGT
>DPHR01000116.1:0-7584 GCA_003522945.1 Clostridiales bacterium | reverse complement strand
CCTTGCCGGTCTCGCCGTGGCGGTTTTTGAGCACGATCAGCTCCGTGAGATTCGGGTTTTCGATCTCCTGGTTGTAATAGCCTTCGCGGTAAATGCCCATGACGATGTCGGCGTCCTGCTCGATCGAGCCGGACTCGCGCAGATCCGAGAGCATCGGGCGCTTGTCCTGCCGCTGCTCGTTGGCGCGCGAGAGCTGCGAAAGGCACAGCACCGGCACGTTCAGCTCCTTTGCCATGATCTTCATCATGCGCGAAATGTCGCTGACGACCTGCTGGCGGCTCTCGCTTGCCCAGCTGTTCTTGCTGCCGGAGCCCTGCATGAGCTGAAGATAGTCGATCATCACAAGGCCGAGATTGTTGAGCCGGCGGCACTGCGCGTTCATCTCCGCGACGGTGAGCGTCGGGTTGTCGTTTACGAGAATATCGAGCGAGGACACCGCGGCGCAGGCGTGCGCCGTGCGCTTCCACTCGTCCATCGTGAGATTGCCCGTGAGAAGATTCCCGAGCGGGATCTCTCCCTCGCTGGAGAGAAAGCGCGTTACGAGCTGCTCGCGGCTCATTTCGAGCGAGAAGATGGCGACGGTCTTTCCCGTGGCTTTCGCGGCGTTCAGGCAGATGTTGAGACCGATACTCGTTTTGCCCATGCCGGGGCGCGCGGCGACAAGGATAAAGTCGCCCTTGTTCATGCCCATGATGCGGCGGTCCACGTCCCGGAAGCCGGTCGGGATGCCGGGGATCGGCTGGCCGGAGGCGGCGAGCTCGGAAAGATTGGAGTAGACGCTGTTCACGACCTGCGACACCGGCATCAGCCCGCCGACAACGCGGTCCTGCCGGAGCGCATAGATCTTCTTTTCGCAGAGATCGAGCACATCCCCGGCCTCGCCCGCGCCGGAGGACGCGGCCTCGACCGTTTCCTCGCACACGGAGATAACGTTGCGGAGCAGCGCCTGGTCGCGCACGATGGCGGCGTATTTGAGCACGTTCGCCGCCGTGGGCGTCAAGCGCATCAGCTCGCGGATGTACTGCTGCGAGCTCTCGTCATGGTAAACGCCGCGCACCTTCATTTCATCGAGCACCGTCACCGGGTCGATGGGCTTGGCGAAGGTGAACATGGAGAAGATCGTTTCAAAGATATCCCGGTTCTGCGGCAGATAGAAATCCGCGCCGCGCACCGCCGTCATAACGTCCGGCAGGCAGGACGGGTCGATCAGGCACGAGCCGAGCACCGCCTGTTCCGCTTCCGCGGACCAGGGCACCCGCCGTCCGAGCAGTTCTTCCATCCGCTCTTACTTTTCGATGACGAGCAGCTGCACGGTGCCGTCGATGCCGTAGCCGAACTTGCACTTGACTTCAAAGCTGCCGAAGCTCTTGATCGGCTCGGCCTGCACGATGCGGTTCTTCTCGATGGAGACGCCGTGCTGCTCGCGCAGCGCGTCCACGATCTCCTGCGACGTGACGCTGCCGAAAAGACGCCCGTTCGCGCCGGCCTTGGCGCGCACCGTGACGATAACGTCCTTGAGCTTGGCGGCGGCTTCCTCGGCCTCGGCGCGCTCGCGCGCTTCCTGCGCCTTCCGCGCCTTTTCCTTGAGCGCGAGGGTGTTGAGATTGTCCTTATTCGCTTCTACGGCGAGACCGCGGGGGAGAAGGTAGTTGCGGCCGTAGCCCTCGGAGACTTCCTTCATCTCGCCCTTTTTGCCCTGTCCGCGGACATCCTGCTGGAAAATAACTTTCATGGAATATGACCTCCTTCGGTCTCTTAGTTTTTATATTAGTCTGTGGCGCAGTATTCGTCGATGGCGGCGAAGAGCCGGTTCACCGCGTCGCGCAGCGAACAGTTCGGTATCTGCGCCCCGGCCGCCGAGCGGTTGCCGCCGCCGCCGAGCGTTTCGAGCAGCACCTGCACGTTCACATTGCCGATGCTCCGCGCCGACACCGCGACGCCGCCGTCGCCGGTGGGGTACAAAACGGCGCTCGCGTTCACGCCGGAGATGTTCAAAAGCTCGTCCGCGGCCTGCGCGGCGACGATGCGGTTCTGCGTCTCCTGCGCGGCGACCACGGCGATGCCCTTGTAAATGCGCGCCTGCTTCATAATGTCGTAGCGCTCCATGGTCTCTTCCATGCCGTTCTGGAAGAGCTTCTTCACGCGCGTGGTGTCCGCACCGCTGCGGCGGAGGAACGCCGCGGCGTCAAACGTGCGGTCGCCGGTGCGGATCGTAAAGTTTTTCGTGTCGAGCACGATGCCGGAGAGCACGGCGTCCGCCTCAAAGGGGAGAATGTCCGTCGGCTCGCACAGCTCCTGTATGAGCTCCGTGACGAGCTCGCACGTGGATGAGGCGTTCGGCTCATAGAGCGTGAGCGTGGCGTTTTTGATATAGGTCGCGGCGCGCCGGTGGTGATCGATGACCGCGAGCCGGTTGCTGCACGCGGTGAGCAGCGATTCGTCCTCCACCTGCTCGGGGCGGTTCGTGTCCACCACGACGAGCAGCGTCCGGCTGTCGGCCTCGAGCAGCGCCTCCTGCGCGCTGATAAAGGCGGTTTTGTATTCCTCCTCGCCGTGCAGCATGGTGAGCAGCGGCCCGACGGCGTTTTTGTCCATGTCGAGCACGATCTTTGCCGGGCAGTGGAAGCGCCGGGCGATGCACCGCACGCCCACCGCCGCGCCGACGGCGTCGAGATCGGCGTACCGGTGGCCCATGATGAACACCTGCGAGGCGTCCTGCACGAGCCGGGAGAGAGAGTTTGCCATAACGCGGGACTTGACCTTTGTGCGCGTTTCGACCTCCGCGCCGCGCCCGCCGAAAAATTCAAAGTTGAACTTGTTTTTCACGACCGCCTGATCGCCGCCGCGCGAGAGCGCCATATCCTCGGCGAGCGTGGCGAAGGAATAGTCCTCGTCATAGCTCGCGCCGTCGAGTCCGACGCCGATGCTCACCGTGGCGTGGATGCCCGTGAGATTGACGATCGAATGAATGCTCTCAACGAGCGTGAAGCGGTTTTTCGTGATCTCGTCAAAATGCCGCTTTTCAAAAATGAAGATGTACCGGTCGCGGTCCACGCGCCGGAGAATGCCGCCGCGTCCCTCGCACCATTTCTCAATGGCAATGTCGAGCTGGCCGCGCAGCTCGGTGCGCTGGCGGTCGGTGAGCGGCTTCATCAGCTCGTCGTAGTTATCCACGAGCATGACCATCACGACCGGGCGCGTGGCGAGATATTCCTGTTTTACGTCGTCGTACTCGGTCACGTCCACCCAGTAGGTGATGCCCATGAACTCATAGGTCTCCTCGCGCTCTCCGGCGCGGACCATGTTGCCGTTGACCTGATACTTTTTCCCGTCCACCTCGAGAAGATCCGCCATGCGGTTTTTGCCCTCGAGCAGCCACTTGCTGTTGAATTCCGGCACGAGCGAGGCGAGCTTCGCGTCGAACGCGGGGCTCGTGCGGCCGCACATCTCCCAGAACGGCTGGTTGCCCCAGACGACGCCGCTGTCGTTCAGACGGAACACCGCCATCGGCAGCGGGAAGTGGATGAGCGTGTTGTTCGTGGCGGATTCGGCGTTGTAGGTGACGTTCTCAACGAACGCCTGCAGCTCCTTCTGGCGCGCTCTCGCGCGGATGAGCGCGTAGATCGCGAGCAGCACCGTGACGACCGCCTCGCCGTAGGCAATATAGCGGTTGAAGCGGGCGAAAAAAAAGGTTACAAGCGCGAATATGAGCATGATGAGCAGGCACATGCGGAGGCCGGGCTCGGCAAATTTCTGCGGTTTGCGGCTGTTCAAAGTATCCTCTCCCCATGCCCGCCGGAACCACAGAGCGGGCAGATAAAAATACAGAATATAATATACCACAAATATCCAAAGAATGCGAGCCCTTTTCGCCGCATTCTTCCGCTGTTTGCATATTTTTTCGCCGCGATGCAGAAACTTCCTCCGTAAAAATAAAAAAAGGAGCTTTTATAAAAAGATGAAAGCGGTCATTTTGGCGGGAGGAAGAGGGACGCGGCTCGCCCCGGTCACTCACGGCGCGGTGCCGAAGCCCATGGCGGAGCTGCTCGGCGCGCCGATGCTCGAGCACATCGTAGCGCTTTTGAAGCGCTGCGGCTTCCGGGATCTCTGCTGCACGACGGCCTGCCTGCCCGAGCAGATCGAGCGGTACTTCGGCGACGGCAGCGGCTTCGGCGTGCGCATGCAGTACCGGCGCGAGGACAGAGCGCTCGGCACCGCGGGCGCGGTGAAAAACTGCGAGGATTTTATCGCGGGGGAAAACGCGCTCATCATCAGCGGCGACGCCGCGTGCGATTTTGATCTTCGCACCCTCTGGAACGAGCACCGGCGCGCGCACGCCGCCGTTACGATGGCGCTCTATCCGCACGAAGCGCCGCTGCCCTACGGTCTCGCCGTGACCGACGGCGAGGGGTGGGTGCGCAGCTTCATCGAAAAGCCCGCGTGGGAGCGCGTTGTTACCGATCTGGTAAATACCGGCATCTATGTTCTGTCCCCGGAGGTGCTGCGCTTCATCCCAGCGGATACGCCCTTTGATTTTGCCCGCGATCTTTTCCCGCGGCTGATGGCGTCCGGGCGCGGCATCCGCGGCGTGCCGATGGAGGGCTACTGGCGCGATATCGGCGACCCCGGCTCGTACTACCGGGCCAATCTCGACGCCTGGGAGGGCAGACTGCGCCTGCCCGAGCAGAGAGGCGGCGCGCTTGAGCGCACGCCGGAGGCATTTTCCGAACGGGCGCGGTACGCCTGCCGGGTGTACTGCGGTGCGCCGCACCGCGCGCGGCTCATGCGCGCGCTCACCGCGGGACTCATGGAAGCGGGCGCGGATCTTACCGACGGGCTGACCGTGCGGACGGTCCCCGGCGGCGTGCACATCGCGCCCTGCGCCGACCGCGCGGCGCTCTGCATTGAGTCCGACAGCCCGGATACTGCCCGGCGGTTTGAAGCGCTCGTCCGGGATGTGGAGCGGCGCGTGGAAAACGAAACCGGCGGAAGCGCTTGATGCGCTTCCGCCGGCGGAGTATGGGGCTTATATTTTCATGTTGCTGCCGTGATAGGCTTTGCCCGGCGCAGCCACTGCGCCGTGTCGCGCAGCGTCGCAAGCAGCGGACGCGGCGCATAGCCAAACGTCCGGCTGGCTGCGCTGTGGCTGAAATCCGCGTTCGAGCCGAGGACTGCTATGGAATAGGGCGTGAAGAAAGGCTTCTTTCCCCTACGGGCAAATTTCTCACAGACCTTCGCCGCGCTCCGGGCAAGCCTGAGCGGCAGATAGGTTACCGTGCGCCGTACACCGGCTGCGGATTTGAGCGCTTCGAGCATATCGCGGATCGTTGTATAGTGGCCGGAGAGAATGTAACCGCAGCCGCGCTGCCCGTTCTCCGCGCAGTCGGCGATGCCGCGGGCAACGTCGCGCACATCAACGAAGTCGTATCCGCCGCGCACCGCGAGCGGGAGCCGCCCCGCAAGGAACGAGCGGAACATCGTCGTCATGCTGCCTCCGGCGATATCGCCCGGCCCGATAATGCCGGACGGGAACACGATGCTCGCGTTCAGACCATTTTTCGCTGCGGCAAATACGAGCGATGTCGCCTCTGCTTTGCTTTTGGCGTAATCGCCGGAAACAAATTCCGAAGAAACGGCGTCGGTTTCCGTGATCGTCATGCCCTTGGGCTTTTCGGGCAGCGCATGGACGGAGCTGATATACACGAGCTTGCCGATGCCATGCGCGGCGCACTCGCGCAAAATGGCGCGCGTCCCGTCCACATTTACGCGGTAGAGCGAAGCGTCCGGGCACGATGCCACCGTTACGATGCCCGCCGTATGGATGACGCAGGTGCTCTCATCCGTTCCGGCAAAGAAATTTTCCAGCGCGGATGCGCTGCAGATATCGCCCTCCGTGCGCTCCACGCTCTCGGGCAAAACTCCGGCGAGCCGGTCGCCCGGCAGTACGAGCGCCCGCACCGCCGCACCGCGGGAGAGCAGCTCTGAAACGACCGTGCGGCCGAGAAAGCCAGTCGCGCCGGTCACAAGATAAGTTTTATACATAGGGATCCACCTCCATGGGATAAATACGAAAGACATATGTTGATTATCTTTCATGTATATAGTATACTTTTTCCGACAGAGATGTACAACCGTCAACCGGCTGCCGCGTGAAAGAAAACCGACATGCGGAACAGAAACGTTGCCCAATTCTGTAAACAATTTGTGATGAGGTGTCCCATGGCAGGAAAATCCGATGCGAGAGTCCGGTATACGCAGCACGCGCTCAAGCAGGCGCTTTTAACGCTGCTGAAGGAAAAGAGCGTGAACAAGATCACGGTCAAGGAGGTCTGCGAGCTGGCGGAGCTGAACCGCGCGACGTTTTATTCGCATTACAGCGACTGCTTTGCGCTGCTGGAGGCGATCGAGAATGAGCTGCTTGAAGCGTTCGCGCAGTCGCTCACGCTGATAAAATCGTTTGATGTTGCGGCGCTGATCGAGGCGATCTACGACATGATCGGGAAGAACGAGGAAGCCTGCCGCGTGCTGATCTTCCAAAATCCCGGCTCGACGGTCATCCACCGGATGATCGATTACGCCCGGCCGCAGAGCATCGCCTACTGGCGGCAGGAGCTGCGCGCGAGCGACGAGGAACTGGAGATGCTGTACACGCATCTGTCCAATGGGCTGATGCATGTCGTGGTGGAGGGCTACGACCGGTATGAGCGCGAAACGGTCGTGCGGTTCGTGCGGCGCATCGTGCAGGCAAGTCTGTCTTTATTTCGGTGAAAGAATACAAAAAATCGCCCCGCGTTTTGGAGAGTGCATCCAAAATGCGGGGCGATGTTTATTCCGTGACGGTTTTTCGGCTCCGCTTCAGTGCGTGCCGGTGCTGCCGAAGCCCGACGCGCCGCGGAGCGTTTCGGAGAGCTCGTCCGTTTCCTCGATCTCAATGTCAAGACACGGCGTGATGACGAGCTGCGCGATGCGCTCGCCGTTTTCCACGGTCTGCGTCTCGGTGCCGTTGTTCTGCAGAAACACCCGCAGCTCTCCGCGGTAATCGGCGTCGATCACGCCGACGCAGTTGGCGGGGGCGAGCTGGCGCTTCGTGGCGATGCCGCTGCGGGCAAACACCAGTCCGACGTACCCCTCCGGGATCTCCACGGCGATGCCGGTGGGGAAGAGGTACTTGCCCTGCGGGGCAACGGCCGCGCTCTCCTGCCCGTCCGGCAGCAGGGCGTAAAGATCAACGCCCGCGGCGAGCGCGGTGCCGCGCGTGGGCAGTATGGCATTTTCACGGAGCTTTTTGCACGGAATTTTCATACGGTCTTCTTCCTTTAGTAAGTTTATTGTTTTTCACTGCGCGGCGGGAGCGGCGCACCGCACCTGGGGCAGAACCGGCTTCCCGCGGGGATCTTTTCGCCGCAGCATTATAGAGGATACCGCCTTCCGACACGATTCTACACGCAAAAGAAACCGCCGTCAACGAAAAAGCGCGGCAAACAGGAAGCGGCGCATCCCGAAGGATGCGCCGCAGAGCGTGTCAAAAAAAGATTTTTTGACACGCTCTCAAACGAGACCCACTTCGTTGGGCTCTCGTTTGAA
>DPHR01000119.1 GCA_003522945.1 Clostridiales bacterium | reverse complement strand
TGCAGCTCGGCGGCGTGCTCGGCTATCAGCTGGGCAGGGCGCTCAAGCTTGACGAAAAGGACATACACCTCATCGTCATGTGCGGCATGAGCAGCGTGTTCTCCGCGCTCTTCGGCTCGCCGCTCACGGCGGCGGTGTTCGCAATGGAGGTCGCAAGCGTCGGCATCCTTCACTTTTCCGCCATTCTGCCGTGCCTTACCGCGTCGCTCACGGCGGCATATCTTGCCAGCGCGCTCGGCGCGGCGGCGGAGACGTTCCCGCTCGGCGCGGCCGTGCCGTTTACGTGGGCGAGCGCCGGAACGGTCGTCGCTATCGCGGCGGCGTGCGCGGTGCTGAGCATCGTCTACTGCATCGCGCTGCGGCAGGGCGGGAAAGCGCTTGGCAAAGCCGTCCCGAACAGCTACCTGCGTGTCTTTCTCGGCGGCAGCGCCGTCGTGCTGCTCTCCGTGCTGCTCGGCACGCGGGATTATAACGGCGCGGGCATGGACGTGATCGCCGCCGCCATGCAGGGACATGCCCGCCCGGAGGCGTTCGCGCTCAAAATGCTCTTCACCGTGCTCACGATGACGACCGGCTACAAGGGCGGCGAGATCGTCCCGGCCATGTTCATCGGCGCGACCGCCGGATGCGTGCTCGGCGATCTCTTCGGACTCGCGCCGGGGCTCGGCGCGGCGGTGGGGCTGCTCGGCATGTTCTGCGGCTCGCTCAACTGCCCGATCAGCGCCATATTCCTCGGCGTGGAGATGTTCGGCGGGGCAAACATCCAGTACTATGCCATCGCCGCCGCCATCAGCTTCATGCTCTCGGCAAACTTCGGCCTTTACAAGGAGCAGAAGATCGTCTATTCCAAGATCCGCGCCGAATTCATCAACCGCTATACCGATTGAGCAGGGATAGACCGAAAATGGAAATTCAACGGATAAACTCCTATGACGACGCCCGGTTTGCAAAAAACGTTCTTTACCAGCATGGAGGCTTTCTCATAGACGGCGAACCCTGCGAGGTTGAGATCGTTTCCGATTTTGAAGCAATCGTCCGAGGGGAGAACCCACACGCATACCAAAAGGCCATTGAGGAATTTTGCTTCTATGCGCCGCATATCACAACGTTTTACGATTCGCATAAAAGCATCCTGCTGGCACTCCCACAGATGGAACGTCTGACGGTCTCTCTGGATAATATCCAACCGTCGCAGTTCTTCGTAGATGAAGAAAAAATCGCGGCAATCCGCACCTTCATTCACAAACCGGAGGATATCGTCCTGCAATTGCTTCCCTATAACGGGAGATACATTTCTCTGGACGGACACACCCGGCTTTATTATGCCGTAATGCAGGGCTGGGATCATGTCCGCGGCGTGATCGAGACTTCAAGTGACTATATCTATGCGTTCGCAGAGGAAGCCAACCGGCGCGGGATCTTCACTCCGAAAGATATGACGCTCGTATCCCATGCAGAGTATGAAGCAAAATGGAATCGCTTTTGCGAAGAGTTTTTTGCCGAAAAATGACGACGCCGCATATATAAACAATATACAGATGCCCCTCGGCGGAAGGCCGAGGGGCATTTGCTTATTCGGTTTACAGCAGATCGTCAAAGAAGCGGATATTCTTTTCCTCAAGCGGGAGTTCCCCGGCCTGCTCCTTTTTTACGATCTCGACGATGCGGTCGTTGATGGGCGTAGGAGCACCGCACTTGCGGCCCCATTCGCACACGACGCCGTTGATCGCGTCGATCTCGCAGGGCTTGCCCTTTTTGAGATCCTGCAGCATGGACGGCTCGATGGCGCGGTGCTTTTTCATTGCGATGGGCACAAGAAACTCCGCAATGGCGCGCTTGAAGCCGTTTTTATAATAGAACAGCTTCGTAAGGTCCTTGCCCTGTACGGGCGCGAACGTCGCGCCCGCAGCGTGGCCGACGTCGATGCACTCCTTCATGCAGCGCACCGCAACGCGCCGGGCGTCCTTCTTCTCGCTCACATCGCCGAACACGCCGCCCACAACGGTGCCGAGACCGGAGAACGTCGCGTTGATGAGGAGCTTCGACCAGCGCGCGCCGAGGAGATTATCCTCCATCGCCACCGGGCACATTTTCTCAAGCAGAGAACGAACCTCCGCGAGCTTTGCGTCCGAAACGCCCTGCATGCCGCCCATATGGAACGAAAGGCTGTCCGGGTCGCTCGTGAGCACGCACTCGCCGGGAGCGTCCATCGTTGCGCCCCACTCGACCACGCAGCCGATCGTATGGCTCTCGCCGACGATCTCGGCGATGCCTGGCTCGGGGATGCCGTTCTGGAACGTGACGATCACGCCGTCGGGCGCGAGCAGGGGCTTCAGGAAGGTGACCACTTCCTTGTTGTGCAGCTGCTTCGTCATAAGGAAAATGACGTCGTAGGGCGCAGTCATCTCCTCCGGGGTGATGGCCGTCACCGGCGTGGAGAAGTCCACCGTGCCGGTGATGTGCGCGCCCTTTTCGCGCAGCGCGTCCACATGGGCGCGGTTGCGGTTGACGAGTTCAACGGGGACGCCGCCCTTCGTCATATAAGCGCCGAGCACCGTTCCGAGAGAACCGGCGCCGTAGATCGCGCATTTCATTCGACCGTCACCGTCCCATCCTCGGCGAGCGTGACGCTCATGCCGGTCTTGACATATTCGAGGAACTCGTCGCCGAGAGAATCGACAACGGGCATATGCGTCTCCGTCCACACATCGGAGAGGATGGCGCCGGCGGCGGCAAGCGAGTCGATGGGCTTGGAGAAGCACATGCACGCGGGCAGCTTGCCGAGAGCGCCGGCGGTGTAGAACACCATGCCGCCGGTCGTGGAGCCGATGGTCTGCGGCAGGCACAGTGCCACGCCGATCATGGGCTTTTTATAGATATCGGGGTTGTTCTGATCGCCGCACTTTACGTCCTTATCGCCAAACATGAGCGCGGACTGGTAGCTTGCAAGCGTATTGAAGCCGCCGTGGGAAACGAGAGCTTTGGCCGTGACGGTGCCGGGAACGACAACGCGGCCCTTGAACGTTTTCGCCATGTTATTTGGTCTCCTTTCCGGTGATGATGCCGACGATCTCGTCCTCGGAATAGAACTTCGCCGAGGTATAGGTACGCAGCTTGTTCGAGCAGGTGATGACCGGCATGGACTTGGAGAGCGGGTTGTTCATGTACATCAGCGGGCAGATATAGCTCAAAATCGCGCCCGTCTTCTTGAGCCGGTAGGCATAGGGGCCTTTGTTGAACTCTTCGAGCACCGGCGGCGCGGTGGTGAGCACCGTGGGCACGGCGAGCTTGTCACGGCCCGAGGCCTTGAGACCTTCCTCGAGCTTCTTCGTCCAGTCGATGAGCTGATCCATCGTGAGATGCGGGCAGCCGATGAAGGCGAGCTTCGGCTTCGCGTTCGGGTTTTTCCAGATGACCGGGTAGGACGCCTTCACGCGCTCGAGCTCGGCGTCGTCTACCACGTAGACCTGCGCGCCGGGGGCGATGAGCGCGTCGCCCTGCTCCACGGCTTCAGGCGTCAGATGCTCGATATGGTAAAGGCCGACCGCGCCGTTCGAGGCGGTCGCCGCGCCGAAGTCCTTGAGATACGCCTTGTTGTCCTTGTTGAGCTCCATGCCGAGCCACGCATCAAGACCGCGGATGTAGGGCACATCCTCCATGACCTTCATGCCGATGGCGCTGCCGAGAAGCTGCGCTTCGGGCTTCTTCGTCGTTTTGACCTCAACGACCCAGGTGGCCTTGCGGCCCTCGTCCGTCAGCAGGCCGAAGTACGGCACATAGCCGAGCATCGAGCCCATCACGTCGATGATGCCGGAGTTGCGGTTGCAGCGCGCGCCGAGCACGCTGTTGGCGTAAACAACGGCGGAGGACTCCGCCCAGGAGAGGACCTCGCCCTTTTCGGGAATGTTGCCGACTTCGTCAAAGTAGCAGGCGCAGGTGAAGTCCTTCTCGTCCTTCATGCCCATGCGGCGGAGCTGCTCTTCGTAGCGCGGCTGGAGCTTATACATGAACTGCTTGAACACGAGATCCTGCAAAAGATTTGAAGGGACGTTCGGATCGAGCGGAAGCGGGTCGGCGGTGAACTTCTGCTGAAATTTCACGCCGGAGGCAAGAAGCTGGTCGTACAGGTCATACACCGGCTTCATCGTGTTGATGCCGAAGCTGATGACGGTGTGGCCGTACTTGCTCGTGACCGGCACGAGCTTTTCCGCGCCGAACGCGTCGCCGTACATGACAAGCGTTTTCATCACCTTGGCAAGCACTTCGCCCTTTTCACCGTTCAGAATTGCCTGTTGTTCCGGGGTCAGATTCATATGCTCACACTCCTTAATATGTGTTTTTCTCAACATATCGCAATTATAACACCATTTATCCGCAAGTCAATTCCTCCGCGTCATTTTGTCCGCGAAGAACGGCAAGCAGCACGAAAAAGAGCGAAATACCGGGCGCCTGCGCAATGTTGACGAGAGCCTGCACGCCGTAGCCGAGAAGCCCCGCCGCGAGAGCGAAGGCGAGCGCGCCGCCCTTTTTCCACGCGCGGCGCAGCGCCAGAACGATCCACGCAAGATACGCCCCCAGACCGAGCACGCCCCAGTTGAGCAGGAGCTGGATATATTCGCAGTGCGCGGCATCGAGAATGGCGTCCGGGAAATACCGGTGCTGCACATCGAGCGCCGCGAGCACGCCGCAGCCGCCGCCGATGAGCTTTTTCCCGAACGGGAAATCGCCGAAGAGCGAGAGGCAGTATTTCCATACCCCGACGCGGTCGGTGCCCCAGGCATCGGAAAAGTGCAGCCAATCGTCCATGCCGCCGAGCGGTACGGCGCTCCACACGGTGTTGAGCAGCACAAGGACGACCGCCGCCAGCACAGCCGCCCCAAGCAGAATATACGCATAGATTTTCCGAACGAGAAGAAGCGTTTTGTTCTCCCTTTTCCGAAGCAGAAAATACGCCGCAGCCCCCAGCACCGCGAGCGGCAGCATCACCGCCGGCTCCGAAAAATGCCGTCCGAGCGAGGAGAGCCGTTTTCCGAAATCATAAACGACCGCCCGGTAAGCGAGCACGGAAAGCGCTGTACCGGCGAGCAGCAGCGGATACCGCCGCAGCGCGTCCGGCTCCTTTTTCGCAAACAGCGGCAGCAGCACGAGCGCCGCGCCGATACCGAGCACCGCGCTCTCGCTCCGCACCGCCATCGCCGCCCAAAGGCCGGTGACGCAGACGATCCCCAGAAGGATCCCTTTCCAGAGCCGCCCTTCCGTGAGAAGCGCCGCGGCGCAGACCGGCCACACGAGCGTGAGATACGCCCCCGCGAAATTGATGTTGCCGAGCGTGGATATGTACCGCCCGCGGTCGAACTCGCCAAGCTGTGAGCAGAAGCCGAGCACATCGTACCCGAGATGGTTGCACACCGTGAGCGCGCCGCTGAGAAAAAGGCCGAGGCCGAGCGGGACGAGAACATCACCGGAGCGCATCCGCACGCCGGAAAAGGCGAAGTACAGCGCGGCATAAAGCCACATCATGCCGAGACCCTGATACCGCCCGCGCTCGCCGAGGAACGATCCGGCAAAATCTCCGCCCGCGGCGGACGCAATAAAGCATATAAGACAGAGCGCCAGCGCCGCCCATTCCGCGCCCGCAAGCCTGCGGCGCGGGAGACCGTTTTCCCGGTAGAGCGTGAAGCCGAGACGCGCAAGGACAAACACGACCGTCGGCACGGTAAAGCAGATCGTTTTCGTTTCCGTTATATCAAAAAAACCGTTGTGGACGGCAAGCGGCAGCAGCGCGAGCATCACGAAGAGATACCCGCGGCAGAGCCATGTTTCAACGGCTGGTTTTACTTTCGTTTCCATCGCTTCGCCGCCTCCCTTTTTTCGCATGATACCATAAAAATATCCCTCCCGTCTATTATAGCAGACGGAAGGGACAGTAAAAAAGTTTAGCGGAGGCTCCACTTTGTCTGATCGGTGTGGAGCAGCTCGTGGGCTCTGTGCGAAAGGGGCTTATCGAAGAAATCGTCATAGGCCTTCTGGACGGAGGCATTTTCGTGCGAGAAGCGCACCGGGTTGTTCCGGTCGATCTCGTAGAGCGTTTCACCGCGCTCGCCGGCAAGCTCCATTCCTTCCTGGAACGGCTGACCGCCGCCGCCGGCGCAGCCGCCGGGACAGGCCATGATCTCCACGAAGTCGTACTGCGCGCGTCCGGCGCGGATGTCCTCCACAACAGTGCGGGCATTCGCAAGGCCGCTCGCCACACACGCGCGCACCGGCACGCCGCCGATCGTCGCGGAGATCTCCTTGCGCCCGTCCGTGCCGCGGACAGCCTGAAAAGCGTCCGGGTCGGGGTTATGGCCTTCCAGCACGGCGTAGGCGGTGCGCAGCGCCGCTTCCATCACGCCGCCGGTCGCGCCGAAGATAACGGCAGCGCCCGTTCCCTCGCCGAGAGGCGAGTCAAACTCTTCCTCGGGCAGATCCGCCACATTGATCCATTTGAGCCGCAGCAGGCGGTCCACCTCGCGGGTCGTGAGCACCGCGTCCACATCCCGGAAGCCGGAGCTGTTGATCTCCGGCACGGCGCACTCGTATTTTTTCGCAACGCACGGCATGACGGAGACACAGAAAATGTCCTTGGGGTCGATGTTGTGCGTTTTGGCAAACCACGTTTTCGTCACCGCGCCGAACATCTGCTGCGGGGACTTGGCCGTGGAGAGCTGCGGCACCATATCGGGGTATTCAAGCTTCAGAAACCGCACCCAGCCGGGGCAGCACGAGGTGAAGAGCGGCCGCCGGAACTCCCACGAATGCTTCATTTTATAGAGAAGCTCGCTGCCCTCCTCCATGATCGTGAGGTCGGCGGCAAAGTTCGTGTCAAAGACATAGTTGGCGCCCGCGGCGCGGAACGCCGCCGCCATGCGCCCTTCGGTGGCAAGCTCCTTGGGAAGGCCCAGCCCCTCGCCCCACGCGGCGCGCACCGCCGGAGCGACCTGCAGCACGACGACCTTCTTCGGATCGTCGATCGCGGAGATGACCTTTTCGGTATCGTCCCGCTCGCGGAGAGCGCCGGTCGGACAGTGAGTGATGCACTGCCCGCAGTAGGCGCAGTTCACCTCATCGAGCTTTTTGCCGCCGCGCACGCCGACGGTGGCGCGGCTGCCGGTGCCGAGAAAGTCCCACACGCTCATGCCCTGGATCTTCTCGCACACGGCGATGCAGCGGAAGCACTGCACGCACTTCGACGCCGTGCGGATGACCGGGAGCTTCGGGTTCCAGTTGTTGGCCGGGAGCTTCGTCTCATAGGGATTCTCGATGATGTTCATATCCGCGGCGAGCTTCTGCAGCGTGCAGTTGCCGCTGCGGACGCAGGTAGCACAGTTGCAGTCGTGCTGCGAGAGGATGAGCTGCACGTTGTTGCGCCGCGCTACGAGCGCGCGCAGCGTGTTCGTATAGACCTCCATGCCCTCGGCGCAGATCGTGTCGCACGCCGCCATGAGACGGTCGGTGCCCTTGATCTCCACCATGCACACGCGGCATGCCGCGACCTTGCTCACATGCTTCAGATAGCAGAGAGACGGGATCGTAATGCCGAGCTGGCGCGCCGCGTGGAGAATGGAGGTACCGTCCTCCACCGTGACGGGTCTATCGTTGATGCGAAGATTTACCATCTGTCCTTCCTCCCTCCGCGGAATGCGCCGTAGCCGTAATGGTCGCAGCGCAGGCAGCGCGAGCATTCCTGCGCGGCCTCCTCATCCGTAAGGCACGCCTCCATGAGATTGAAGTCCTCCTTGCGGTCGCCGGCGGTGCGCTCGCGCATGTTGACGCGGCCCCACGCGGGCTTGCCGATGGTCTGCGCCGGGGGAATATCCACACCTGAGGTGATCGGCGTATGGAAGCCGAAATAGTGATCGATGTTGCCCGCAACGACCTTGCCGCTGTCGATGGCGCGCACGACCGTGGACGGGCCGAAGAAACAGTCGCCGCCGGTGAACACGCCCGGCATGCCGGGCACTGCGCCGGAGGGATCGGCCTTGATGCGGCGGCGCTCTGTGCCGACGCCGCTGCTTTCAAAGTGCGCCGAGTCGATAGCCTGTCCGATGGCGGTAATGACGACGTCCGCCGGGAGAATGATCTCCGGCTGATCGGCGTTGATGGGCTTCGGGCGGCCGTTCTCGATGGGGCCGGAGAGCTGCGGCTGCACTGCGATGCCGACGGCTCGGTCGTCCTCGGTCTCGATGCGCACCGGGGAGAGCATGGGCATGATCTCACAGCCCTCGGCGATGGCGCCGTCGATCTCCTCGCGCGCGGCGGTCATGTCCTCGATGCGGCGGCGGTAAACACAGGTGACGGAGGCCGCGCCCAGGCGCTTGGCGGTGCGCGTCGCGTCCATGGC
>DPHR01000114.1:1034-3417 GCA_003522945.1 Clostridiales bacterium | reverse complement strand
TCAAGGGCCACCCGATGGGCGGCTACGGCGGAGCGCTCAAGCAGCTCTCCATCGGCTGCGCCTCCACTGCGGGCAAGGTGTGGATCCACTCCGGCGGCACGACGACCGACCAGAACCGGCTCGGGGACAGCCTTCCGGCGCAGGACGTGTTCCTTGCGGGCATGGCGGACGCGGCAAGCGCCGTTGTGGATTATTTCCACGGCAGCATGGCGTTCGTGAACGTGATGAAAAACCTCTCCGTGGACTGCGACTGCTGCGCCGTGGCGGAGGACCCCTGCATGAAGGACATCGGCATTCTCGCCTCGCTCGACCCGGTCGCGGTCGATCAGGCGTGCATCGATCTCATCTATGCCGCGACGGACGACCCCGGCCAGAAGCATTTCATCGAGCGCGTGGAGTCGCTCCACGGCATCCACACGATCGAGTGCGCCGCCGCTCTCGGCGTCGGCAGCCGCGAGTACGAGCTCGTCGAATTGTAAAAATAACTCGTCGTGCTTTTGGCGGAATTGACAAGCAAATCCTTTGCATGATAAAATGAAAAAGAGCGGATGCGAATCGGTCTCATAATTCGCGTCCGCTCTTTTTTGATAAAAGGAAAAGAAAGGGAGATGGTCATCGTGGGAAAGCTGTTCGGGAAAACATGGTTATTCGATACGCTCGTGGAGATCGCGGGAAGCATACTGACCGGCGTTGCCATTTATAACTTCGCGCTGCCCGCAAAGTTCCCGATGACCGGCTTTTCCGGTCTCGCGCTGATCTTATACCGTCTGTTCGATCTGCCCATCGGCGTGATGACCATTGTGCTCAACATCCCTGTGGCGATCCTCTGCTATCGGGTGCTCGGGCGGCGGTTTTTCCTCTGCAGCGTGCGGTGCATGATCCTCTCCTCGCTTTTCGTGGATTACATAGCCCCGATGCTGCCGCAGTACACCGGTGAGCGGCTCGTCGCCGCCATCTGCGCGGGCGTGCTCGGCGGGCTGGGCTACGCGCTCATCTATATGCGCAACTCCTCCACCGGCGGCGCGGACTTCATCACAATGGCGCTCAAGGCCAAGCACCCGCACCTGCCGCTCGGCCGGTTCATCATGCTCACGGACGGCATCGTTGTGGTGCTCGGCGGCATCATTTTCCGCGATTTTGACGGCATCGTATACGGCATGATGATCGACCTCATTTTCGCCGTCATTGCCGACAAGATCATGTACGGCGCGAACGCCGGAAAGCTCGCGCTCATCGTCACCGACCACGGCGAAGCCGTCACGGAGCGGATCGACGAGCTCTGCGGCCGCGGCACAACGATCATCGACGCGCGCGGCGGCTTCCGGAAGGATCACCGCGATGTGGTGCTGTGCGCCTGCTCGGGCAAGGAGATGTTCACCATTACCCGCGAGGTAAAGCTGCTCGACCCGGCGTCATTCACCATCATTCTCGAATCCAACGAGGTTCACGGCGAGGGCTTCCGCATGCTCCGCGTAGCGGAGCCGCACGCCGGGGATGAGAAATAAGAAAACAAAAAAGCAAAACGCATTCTCTGCCGAAACAGAGAATGCGCTTTTTTATCACAGTTCGCGGTACATTGCGGCGGCATCGTCTTTTTTAACCGTTTCCTGCACGGAGAGGACCTCCGCCCGCAGCGTTTTCGCGCCGAAGCGGATCTCGATCACGTCGCCGACCTTCACATCGGTGGAGGGCTTGGCGACGCGCCCGCCGACGGACACATGCCCGCCGTCGCACGCCTCCTGTGCTACGGTGCGGCGCTTGATGAGCCGCGAGACCTTCAGCCACTTGTCGAGCCGCATATCAGAAATATTTCTTCAGACCGTCGCCCGCGCCGGAAGGATCGGCGGTGATGGTGATGGTGAAGTTGATGTTCTCGCGCTCGCCAAACGCGGAGAGCGTGTCGAGAAACTTCTCCAGCGCCTCGTTGGAGCGGTCGTCGAGGATCTTGTTGAGATCGTCGATGAAGAAATGGGTGATGTCGTAATTGCCGGCGTGCAGGCCGCACAGGAAGCCGAGCAGCATCGTGTTGCCGCGGACGCCGTAATCGTCGGTGCGGATCAGCCGCGCCTGATAGGGAATATCATAGGTCAGATGCCGGCTCTTTTCGATGCAGACAACATAGCCCTGTTCCTTTTCAATGGCTTCGCTGACGAGAGAGATCAGGGTCTTGGTCTTGCCGGAGCCGGACAGACCCATGATGAGTTTAACCATAGGAAATCACCTCATTTGTAAATTTGAAAGAAAGATGCGAACGCTTCTTTTTCTGTATTCTATCATCTTCCGCCGCCCGTTGCAAGGAGCTTTTCGAATGTTCATCGAATGTTCTTCATTTGAGCGCGGCAAGACCGCGGAACATGAGCTTTTTATAGGCCTCCACGCCCGG
>DPHR01000114.1:532-880 GCA_003522945.1 Clostridiales bacterium | reverse complement strand
CTTTTTATAGGCCTCCACGCCCGGCTGATCGAACGGGTTCACGCCCTCCATATAGCCGGAAATGCCGCAGGCAAGCTCGAAGAAGCATACGAGCTCGGCAAAGCCGGTCTCCGCCATGTCCGTGACCTCAATGGCGAGATTGGGGACGCCGCCCTCGATATGCGCGGTCTTTACCGCGGCGCGGGCAATGGCGGCGATCTCGTTGAAATCGTGTCCGGCGAGATAATTGAGTCCGTCGCCGTCGTGCGCATCGGCGGGAACGGTGTATCCGCCGGGGAGAGAAGCAAAGCTCACGACCGTCTCCATCAGATGGCGCGGGCCTTCCTGGATGTACTGGCCCATGGAGTG
>DPHR01000114.1:0-274 GCA_003522945.1 Clostridiales bacterium | reverse complement strand
GCCGTAAAGCTGCTTCCACCACTCCGCCATCATGCGGAAGCGCGGCTCGTAGCACGCGAGGATCTCCACGGCCTTGCCGCTCTTATAGAGCGCCTGGCGCGCGGCGGCGTACTGCCAGCAGGGGTTCGCTTCGCTGCGCTCGTCGAGAGAGGCGAACGTCTCCTCGGCGACGGTGAGGATCTTTTCAATGTCGATCCCCGCGGCGCAGAGCGGCAGCAGGCCAACGGCGGAGAGCACGCTGTAGCGCCCGCCGACGTCGTCGGGAACGACGAAG
>DPHR01000171.1:10359-11245 GCA_003522945.1 Clostridiales bacterium | reverse complement strand
CCGTCCGGCGCGAAGGCTCGATCCACGACGGCGCGGGCAGCGCGTCCGAGCTCCGCGCGCTTCTTCGCGCGGGGGACAGCCTTGCCGGGCGTGTCCCCGGGGAGGTGTGGGAGGTCCTTCGCGGTGCGGATGAGGCCGGACGCGGCTTTGTCTCTCCGGAGAGTCTGCGAACGGCGTATCTTTCCCGGCTGCGGGAGAAAACGCCGGAGGACTTTGCTGCCGTGCCGGACGCGGCGGAGGGGCTGCATTTTCGGCTTTACGAAGCTGCGCGCCGCGGAAGCTCCCCGGAAGAGATCGCCGATCTTGCCAAATCAAAGCGGTACGCCCACGCGCGGCTGCGCCGTATGGTGATGTGCGCCGCGCTCGGCGTGCGGGCCGGGGACGCGAACGGCATACCGCCGTACATCCGTGTGTTGGCATTTGATGCGCGCGGCGCGGCGCTGCTGCGGGAGATGAAAACGAGCGCCGCTCTTCCTGTTGTCGTCAAAAGTGCACGAGTCAAAGACGAAAATGAGAGCATCCAACGCCTGTTCGACCTCGGGAGCCGTGCGCACGACCTCTATGTTCTTGGCTGGAAAAACCGCGCATTGCAGGCGGCGGACGCCGATTATCGCGCCACGCCCTTCTGTTCCGTAGGGAACAACCGGAATTCCGTGCACGATAACCAAGAGTGTGTTTGAAATTTTTTTGCGATTTAGCGAAAAAAAGGGTTGCATTTCTCTCCCGGCGGTATTATACTACCGTCATATTTGAAATGGAAACACATTTGTCCGTGACATACGGACTGTGCGTATTCCGGAGAGGGAGAAAAACCATGAAAAAGATTTTAGCGATCGTACTTTGCGCATGCATGATCTGCGCTCTGCTTGCCGGCTGCGGCAGCAGC
>DPHR01000171.1:919-10221 GCA_003522945.1 Clostridiales bacterium | reverse complement strand
TGCTTGCCGGCTGCGGCAGCAGCGAATCCCCGGCGGCCGCCGTTGAAGGCGACGTACTGAAGATCGGCATTTTTGAGCCCGCCACGGGTGAGAACGGCGCCGGCGGCATGCAGGAAGTGCTCGGCGCGCGCTATGCCAACAAGGTCGTCCCCAGTGTGACGGTCAACGGTAAGGAATATAAGATCGAGCTCGTTGAGGTCGATAACCAGTCCGACAAGACCGCGGCCGTCACCGCCGCGCAGAATCTCGTGAGCAGCGGCGTTATTGCCGTTATCGGCTCTTATGGCTCCGGCGTGTCCATCGCCGCCGGCTCCACGTTCGAGCAGGCGAAGATCCCCGCCGTCGGCGGCTCCTGCACGAACCCGCAGGTAACGCTCGGCAACGATTACTACTTCCGTGTCTGCTTCCTTGACCCGTTCCAGGGAACCGTTATGGCGAGCTACGCCAACAACGAAGGCTGCAAGAAGGCCGCCGTCATCATGCAGAACGGCGACGACTACTCCACCGGCCTTGCGAACTACTTCGCCGATGCCTTTGCCAAGATGGACGGCTGCGAAGTTGTTTACACCGGCACCTACAACACCAACGAAACCGACTTTAACGCGATCCTGACCGCGGCCAAGGCGGCTGACCCCGATGTTCTGTTCATCCCGTCGTCCATTACGACCGCCGGCATCATCATCAAGCAGGCGCGTGATATGGGCATCACGGCTCGCATCATGGCGGGCGATACCTGGGAGAACGCGACCATCATGGAAAACGCCGGTGTGGAAAACTGCGAGGGCGTTGCGCTGTCCACCTTCTTTGACGAGAACGACGCCGATGCTTCCGAGTTCGTGCAGGGCTTCAAGGCGTATCTGAACGGCGATGCCGAAGCGCTCAAGCTCAACGGCAACAATGACACGGTCGCTGCGGTTTCCGCGCTTGGTTATGACGCCTACATGGCGATCATTGAGGCGCTCAAGAATGTTTCCGGTGATATCACCGGCGAGGCGGTCCGCGACGCGCTTGCCTCCGTCTCCTTTGACGGCGTGACCGGCAGCATCTCCTTCGACGAGAACGGCGACGCCAACAAGGATATGGCTTACATCAAGATCATGTCCGACGGCGCTTTCAAGTTCGTCGGCACGCAGAAGACCGACGGCACCTTCACCCCCGCTGCCTGATTTTCTATCCGCATAAACATTTTGAATCGGCGGGTCATCCCGCCGATTCTCTTTATTCGCTTTTACCCCGTCGCATCGGCAACCCGAAAGAGGAGGCAAGCTCTATGACGGCATTTCTCCAGAACTGTCTGAACGGTATTTCCATCGGCAGTATATATGCCCTGATCGCCATCGGCTACACGATGGTTTACGGTATTCTTCGACTCATCAACTTCGCCCACGGAGACATCTTCATGATGGCGGGGTATTTTATGATTATCTGCATGACGGATCTGCTCATCCCGTGGTACATATCGCTGCTGCTCGTCGTGCTGTTCACAGTGCTGCTCGGCGTATTCATCGAGCGCATTGCCTATAAGCCGCTTCGCGATGCGCCGCGTATGTCCATCATGATCTCGGCGATCGGCGTTTCGTACTTTCTGCAGAACTTTGCCACCTATCTCTTCACGGCGCAGCCAAAGTCGTATCCGTATGCGGAGATGGGCTTTCTCAGTAAAACGGTGAAGCTCGGCGAGATCTCTACGACGCTCGTTACGTTCATTACGCCCATCCTCACCGTAATCCTTGTTCTGGCGCTGGCGTTCCTCATCCGCAAGACGAAGATCGGCATGGCGATGCGCGCGGTATCGCGTGATTTTGAAACGTCCTGTCTCATGGGCATCAAGATCAACCGCGTCATCAGCTTCACGTTCGCCGTCGGCAGCGCGCTGGCCGCCATCGGTTCGGTGCTGTATTTCATCCCGCGCTCGTCGGTGTATCCGCTGGCCGGTTCTCTGCCCGGGCTCAAGTGCTTTGTCGCCGCGGTGTTCGGCGGCATCGGCTCCATTCCCGGCGCACTGGTGGGCGGCTTCCTCATCGGTCTTTGCGAAACGTTCATCAAGGGCAGCGCCTATTCCGAGTTCAGCGACGTTTTCACGTTCGTCGTGCTGATCCTCGTGCTGCTCGTCCGTCCCACCGGCCTGTTCGGTGAGAAGCTGAAAGAGAAGGTGTGAGCATGAGTCAAAAGAAAAAAACGATCTGTTCCGCCGTCGGTTTTCTCTGCATTGCAGCGGTCATCGTCTGCGCCGGCGAGCTTGTTCCACGTACGTCGATGTTCCGCACGGTTTTGCAGCTCGGCGCGATCTATGCGCTGCTTGCGGTGTCCATGAACCTCTGCAACGGTTTCACAGGGCTCTTTTCTCTCGGTCAGGCGGGGTTTATGACGCTCGGCGCTTATACCTACGCCATTTTCACAATCCCCACGGCGGCGCGCCCCGGCGTGTACTATCTTTACGGCGTTGCCGACTGGCTTGCCGATCTCCATCTGCCGATTATCGCAGCGCTGCTTGCCGCCGGCGTTGTCGGCGCGCTCTTTGCCGCGCTCATCGGCGCGCCGGTCCTCAAGCTCAAAAGCGACTATCTCGCCATTGCGACGCTCGGCTTTGCGGAGGTCGTCCGCATCGTTGTCGCCTCCTCGCCGCTCAACCGCATTACGAACGGCTCTCTTGGGCTGACGAAGATCCCCGGCTTCTCGTCCTACTACGGCATTTTCATCGTTGCCGCCGTTTGCATCACGCTGATCGTTCTTATTATCAACTCTTCCTACGGCCGCGCGTTCAAGGCCATCCGAGACGATGAGATCGCAGCGGAGGCAATGGGCATTGATCTTGCCAAGCACAAGCAGATGAGCTTTATCATCAGTTCGTTCTTCGCGGCCGTCGGCGGCGCGCTGATGGCAATGTTCCTCGGCGCGGTGTCTTCCACAACGTTCACCATCGCCGTGACGTATTTTATTCTGCTCATTGTTGTCATCGGCGGCATGGGCAGCGTGACGGGCAGCGTTATTTCGGCGTTTCTCGTCATTGCGAGCCGCGAATGGTGGCTGCGTTTTCTCGACAAAACAACGTACATCGGCGATTTCCGCGTGCCCCTGCTCAAGACCGGCTTCCGTATGGTCGTGTTCTCCGTGATCCTCATGGTCGTGGTGCTGTTCTTCCGTACCGGCATTATGGGCGATAAGGAGTTCAGCTGGGACCGCATCGCGGCGCGCTGCAAAAAGCTCTTCGGCGGGAAAAAGGCTGCGGTCTCCGGAGGTGAAAACCATGAGTGAATCAATGCTTCGCATGGAAAACGTCACCATGCAGTTTGGCGGCGTTGTGGCGGTGAACAATCTCTCGCTCAACGTCGATAAGGGCGAGATCGTCGCGCTCATCGGCCCCAACGGCGCGGGCAAAACGACGGCCTTCAACTGCATCACCGGCGTATACCAGCCGACAAACGGCAAGGTATTTTTTGAGGATAACCTCATGGTCTCCGCGCATCCGACGGGGAAGATGCAGAAGGAATATCAGGGCATAAACGCCGAGATGTATCTCAAGGATAAAATTCTCGACCCGACGCCCGACCAGATCACAAAGCTCGGCATTGCCCGCACGTTCCAGAACATCCGCCTGTGGAAATCCATGACGGTGTTTGAAAACGTCCTTACAGCCAAGCACCTGCGCGCGAAGCAGAACATTTTCAGCGCGGCGCTCCGCATCTCCGTGGCGGAGGACCGGCGCATGGAGAAGGAGACGATGGAGCTGCTTGAAGAGCAGAACCTCGCGCAGTACCGCAACGATCTTGCAACATCTCTGCCGTACGGCCTGCAGCGGCGGCTGGAGATCGCCCGCGCGCTTGCGACCGACCCGAAGCTTCTCCTGCTCGACGAACCGGCCGCCGGCATGAACCCGCAGGAGACCGAAGAGCTCGGCCAGTTCATCATGCAGATCAAGAAGAAATACGATCTCACGATCCTTATGATCGAGCACCACATGGAGCTCGTTATGAAATTCTCCGACCGCATCTATGTGGTCGATTTCGGCAGACTCATCTCGCAGGGCACACCCGCCGTTGTACAGGATGACCCGAAAGTTATTGAAGCGTATCTGGGGGTGGCGGAAGAATGAACGATGTGATCCTCTCCATTCACGATCTCAGCGTGAACTACGGCGGCATTGAAGCCGTCAAGGGCATTTCCTTTGATGTGCATGAAGGCGAGATCGTAACGCTCATCGGCGCGAACGGCGCGGGCAAAAGCTCGACGCTCCGCACGATCGCCGGGCTCGTAAAGCCCTCCGGCGGAACGGTCAACTTCCGCGGCGACAACATCACCGGGCGCGACGCCACGACCATCGTGAAAAAAGGCATCACGCTCGTCCCGGAGGGACGGCACATTTTTCCCGATCTCACGGTGCTCGAAAATCTCAAGGTCGGCGCGTATCTCCGCAGCGACGACATCTCCGGCGATATCCAGTGGGTATACGACCTTTTCCCGCGCCTGCGCGAGCGCTCGTGGCAGGCGGGCGGCACGCTCTCCGGCGGTGAGCAGCAGATGCTGGCTGTGGGCCGCGCGCTCATGGCACGCCCGAAGCTCATTATGATGGACGAGCCGTCGCTCGGCCTTGCGCCGCTCGTTGTGCGCGATATCTTTGAGATCATCCGTCAGATCAACCGCCAGGGCGTATCCATTCTGCTCATCGAGCAGAACGCGAACATGGCGCTCAAGGTCGCCGACTCCGCCTACGTCATGGAGACCGGATGCATCACGCTCTCCGGCGCGGGCAAAGACCTTCTGAACAACGAGGCCGTAAAAAAAGCGTATCTCGGTACATGATTGACATTCGACCCGCGGGACTGTATTATCCATTATATAGTCCCACGGGTCTCTTTTTATTAAGGAGAAATCACCTATGCATATCGTTACAAGTACGGATATCCTTCTCCCGCGCGCCGAGGATATGGGCGCGTGGAGCGTGATCGCGTGCGACCAGTTTACGTCCGAACCGGAATACTGGGCCGCGGCGGAAGCGCGTGCGGCGGAAAAGCCGAGCACGCTTTCTCTCATGCTGCCGGAGGCGTGGCTGCACACCGCGCGCGCCGACGGCGCGGACGGGCGCATTGCCGATACGATGCGCCGCTATCTCGCGGAGGGTGTTTTTCAAACGGTCCCGGACAGCTTTATCTATGTAGAGCGCACGCTGTCGGACGGACGCGTCCGCCGCGGCCTCGTTGCGGCGCTTGATCTTGAGCAGTACGATTTTACCGGAACGCAGCGTACGAGCGTCCGCTCCACGGAGGGCACGGTAGAGGAGCGTCTGCCGCCGCGCGTGAACATCCGCCGCAGCGCGCCGCTCGAAATGCCGCATACGCTCCTTCTGATGGACGACCGGACAGACAGTGTCCTGTCCCTCGCGGAAAAGGCGAAGGACGCACTGGAAAAGGTCTACGATTTTGATCTTATGCTCGGCGGCGGCCACATCGCCGGCTGGCGCGTGAGCGGGGAGACGAAGGCGGCGGTGCAGTCGGCGCTCGACGCGCTCGATAATGCGGCATTGCAGCGGGAAAAATACGGTGACGCAGCGGAAAACGGCAAGCTCACCTTTGCCGTCGGCGACGGCAACCACTCGCTCGCCGCGGCCAAGCGGTTCTGGGAGGAAAAGCGCGAAACTCTGCCGGAAAACGAGCGGGAGACCGATCCCGCCCGCTTCGCGCTCGTGGAGATCGAGAACATCCATGAGCCGTCGCTCGATTTTGAGCCGATCCACCGCGTGATCTTCGATACCGATAAGACGGCTTTTGCTGCGGAATTTACAGCGCGTCGGACGGAATGGGAAGCAGAGGACAAAACGCTCGGCGAGCGCGTTGCGGCGGCGGAGAGCTTCTGCCGCGCGTATATCGCCGCGCACGGCGGCTATATCGACTATATCCACGGCGACGATACGGCACGCTCTTTCGGCGAGAAGCCGAACTGCGCTGCGGTGCTGCTGCCGCCGGTCGAAAAGAGCGGTCTTTTCCTTTCCGTACTCAAGAACGGCGCTCTGCCGAAAAAGAGCTTTTCCATGGGCAACGCACGGGACAAGCGCTATTATCTCGAATGCCGGAAGATCCGTTAAAACAGCTTCATATAACATAGAAACACCAAGGAGGTTCGACAATGAAGGAAGTCAAAAACCCGAAAAAACCGTTGGCGTATTATTACTCCATTACGCTCATTGCGCTGCTTCTTTTCAACATCTTCGTCGCGCCGCTTCTGAACCGGCAGCACGTGGAGCAGACGGATTACAGCACCTTTATGCGCATGATCGCCGAAAAGAAGATCGGCAAGGTCGATGTGAGCGACACGGAGATCATATTTACCGACAAGGACGACAATACGATCTATGTGACCGGCGTTATGTACGATCCGACGCTCACGCAGCGCCTGTACGATTCCGGCGCGGAATTTGCCAAGGATATTGAGCAGACCATGTCGCCGGTGCTGAGCTATCTCTTAACGCTCATTCTGCCGCTGGTCATCTTTGTTATTTTCGGCCAGTTCATGCGAAAGAAGCTCATGGATCAGATGGGCGGCAAAGACGTCATGTCCTTCGGCATGGGAAAGAGCAATGCCAAGATCTACGTCCAGTCTACGCACGGCATCCGCTTTGACGATGTCGCCGGGGAGGACGAGGCGAAGGAAAGCCTTGCCGAGATCGTGGACTATCTCCATAATCCGAGCAAGTACACGGACGCCGGCGCGTCGATGCCGAAGGGCATTCTCCTTGTCGGCCCTCCGGGAACGGGCAAGACGATGCTTGCCAAGGCCGTGGCCGGTGAATCGAACGTGCCGTTCTTCTCCATCTCCGGTTCGGAGTTCGTGGAGATGTTCGTCGGCATGGGCGCGAGCAAGGTGCGCGACCTTTTCAGCCAGGCGAAGGAGAAGGCCCCGTGCATTGTGTTCATCGACGAGATCGACGCCATCGGCCAGAAGCGCAGCGGCGGCGCAATGGGCGGCAACGACGAGCGCGAACAGACGCTCAACCAGCTTCTCACGGAAATGGACGGCTTTGAGAGCAACAACGGCGTCATCATCCTCGCCGCGACGAACCGCCCCGAATCGCTCGACCCCGCGCTTACGCGCCCCGGCCGCTTTGACCGCCGCGTACCGGTCGAACTGCCGGATCTCGCCGGACGCGAGGCCATTCTGAAAGTCCACGCCCGCAAGATCAAGCCTGCGGAGGATGTGGATTTCCATACGATCGCGCGCATGGCCTCCGGCGCTTCCGGCGCGGAGCTTGCCAATATCATCAACGAAGCCGCGCTGCGCGCTGTGCGCAACGGGCGCACCATCGTGACGCAGGCGGACCTTGAAGAGAGTATCGAGGTCGTTATCGCCGGATACCAGAAGAAAAATGCCGTCCTCTCCGATCAGGAGAAGAAGGTCGTTGCCTATCACGAGATCGGCCACGCTCTCGTCGCGGCGATGCAGACCCATTCCGCGCCCGTGCAGAAGATCACGATCATTCCGCGCACCTCCGGCGCGCTGGGGTATACGATGCAGGTCGAGACCGGCGACAAATACCTTATGACCAAGCAGGAGATCGAAAACAAGATCGCAACGTTCACCGGCGGCCGTGCTGCGGAAGAAGTCGTGTTCGGCGAGATCACGACCGGCGCCTCGAACGACATCGAGCAGGCGACGAAGCTCGCCCGCGCCATGATCACGCGCTACGGCATGAGCGACGATTTTGATATGGTCGCGCTCGAGACGGTCACGAACCAGTACCTCGGCGGCGACGCCTCGCTCGCGTGCTCGGCGGATACGCAGAAGGTCATTGACGATAAGGTCGTCGCGCTCGTCAAGACGCAGCACGAGAAGGCGAAAAAGATCCTCACGGAGAACCGATCGAAGCTCGATGTTCTCGCGCAGTATCTTTATGAGAAAGAGACCATCACCGGCGAGGAATTTATGACCATCCTTGAGCGGGAAGGAGCGAAAGCATGAGCCGTGCAAGCCTCGTTGAGCTAACGAACCTCTGCGTGATCTGCGACGGCAGCCGCGTGCTCGTGCAGGATAAGATCGGCTGCGGCGTTGTATTTCCCGGCGGCCATGTGGAGCCGGGCGAGTCGATGCTCGCTTCCGTTATCCGCGAAATGCGCGAGGAGACCGGCCTTTTGATCGAGCATCCCGTGCTCTGCGGTATCAAGGACTGGATGCGCGAGGATGGTACGCGCTTTATCGTCGCGCTTTATCGCGCCGACCGGTTTACCGGCGAGCTTAACTCTTCCGAGGAAGGGCGCATGTTCTGGATCGAGCGGGAGGAGTTTGCAAAGACCAACACCATCTGGGGTATGAAGGACGTTCTGTGCGTATGTGACGAAGCAGAATACAGCGAAATGTTTTATTCGGAAGAGAAAGAGAGCTGGGTGCTGCTCGGCTGAGAGGGAGATATGCGAAAAGAGAGAAAGAACGAGGCGCTGCTCTGGTTTGGAAAGTGGACGTCCAAGCTCGGCAACATTGTTTTTGATTACGCGAACAGCGTGAGCATTGTCGGCGCTTTCGCTCACGCGCCGTGGGTGCTGGCGCTTTACCAGAGCTCGGAGACGGTCATACAGATCGTATTCAACCTTATCGGCGGCGCGAAGGCCGACAGCGGCAGCCGGAAAAAGATCCTCATCGTCACGGATGTTCTCTCTGCGGCCATATGCCTTGCGGTGAGCTTCTTCGTCGCCTCGCCGCGCATGGCGGAGGTCGTCATCGCGGCGAACGCTCTGCTTGCCGTTGTGTACGCCTTCAACTCTCCGACGTACCGCTCCATCGTCCGTGAGATGGTCGACGGTGAACGCATCGGCATGTATAATTCCGTCAGCAACGGCGGGGGAGAGGTCATAAAAATCGCGGGGCCGATGGTCGGCATGCTGCTTGTGCGGTGGATCGGCGTGCGCGGGGCGCTGCTCTTCGATGCGCTCACGTTCCTTTTGTCCGCCGTTTCCGAAATGCTTCTCACGCCATTTTCGGATACGCAGAGAAAACCGGCGCAGAAAAAGAACATCTTCCGAGATATCGCCGAGGGTTTCTCGTATCTTGTGCGGGAGCGGCAGCTTTTGTTTCTCATCCTGCTCTCGGCGCTTGTCAACTTCTTCCTTGCGGGCTTCAACCTCCTTTGCCCGTATACCGACGTGATGTACGCCTCCTTCGGCATCGAGTTTTACAGCAAGGTGCTCATTATGGAGGCGGCGGGCGGACTTCTCGGCTCGCTTATCAGCTCGCGCCTTGGAAGCCGGGTAAAGGAAAACGCGCGGCTCATGGTGTTTTTTCTCGGCGCGATGGGCGCCGCGCTCGCGCTCGAGCCGCTC
>DPHR01000171.1:0-757 GCA_003522945.1 Clostridiales bacterium | reverse complement strand
CGAGCCGCTCGCCGCGCTCACAGGGAGCGCGATCGTCTGCCTTATTCCGTTCCTCCTCTCCGGCACGGCGCTGACGGTTTTCAACATTCAGTTCATGTCGTATGTCCAGCTTCGTGCGGATGAGGCGTATCTCGGGCGTGTGTTCAGCATCATCTTTACCGTGGCGGTGCTGTTCATGCCGGTGGGCTCGTTTGTTTTCTCCTTCCTGCTCGATACGACGAGCCCCGCGGGTTTCGCCGTGATCGGCGGCGGGATCCTTTTGCTTGCCGCCGCCGGGATCCTCATCTTCCGGGGCGACGCGCCAAAAACCGAATAACAAAACCGGCGGACAGGATGTGATTCCCGTCCGCCGGCTTTTGCTTATGGATCTCAAAGTGCTTTTTCGAGCAGTACAAGATCAATATCGCTCAGACCGTTGAACGTGCACGGCGCGACGCTGATCTCTTTATACCCGAGCGAATGGTACAGCCGCCGCGCGCGGGTATTGCGCACGTTCGTGTCGATACGGAGATACCGGCAGCCCTGCCGGGCGGCCTCCTGCTTATAAAATGTCTCGAACGCGCGGCCCAGTCCGTGCCCTCCGGCGGCGGGATCGACCACGAGCGTATGCATAACGAAGATTTCCTCATCCGGCGCTTCAAACTCCCACGGTGCACCGGCGTATACATCGACCTGTATCCGATTCAGAACAGCGGCCGCCGCGACGGGTCCATCCAATTCCGCAACGAAGAGATCGCCGCGCGTGAGCGCGGCCTCC
>DPHR01000125.1:3893-4593 GCA_003522945.1 Clostridiales bacterium | reverse complement strand
GGCGAGATAGGCGTTCGTCGCGCCGGAGGCCGCGGTGCGCACCTCGCCGGCGAGGTATTCGAGATTGTTCTGCACCGTGGCGATCGTGTTCATGACCGAGGTCTTGTCCACGGTGGCGAGCGCCTGCCCTTCGGCAACGACATCGCCGTTTGCCACGAGATATTCCGTGATCTCCACGCCGTGCGGCACGGTGATCTTCACGCCGTCCCCGCCGGAGAGCGTGCCCGCGCCCGCAACGGTGGAGTCAATGTCGCCGCGCTGCACGGCGACGGATTTTGCCGTGCCCGTGTTCTCCTCCTTCTGACCGGAGGAAAGCATCGCCGGAAGCGTCGCCATCAAAATGGCGACGGCCACGAGCACCGCGGCGATGATGATATTTTTTGTTCTTTTCCGTTTTGCTTCCATGTCAGCCTCCGTAATGCAGTGCGTCGATGGGCTTCATCTTCGCGGCCTTGTTTGCCGGATACAGCCCGAAGATCATGCCGATGGCAAAGCAGAAGATCGCCGCGAGCGCAACAACGCTGCCGCTGAGCGCAAACTGCATGCCGGCGTCCGCCGCGATGGTCGAGGCAAGCCGCAGGATGCACCACGAAAGAAAAATTCCGATGACGCACCCGAGCATGCAGAGAACGACCGCTTCCATCAGAAATTGCAGCAGAATGGTGCCGCGGTCCGCGCCGATGGCCTTGCGGATGCCGAT
>DPHR01000125.1:2589-3690 GCA_003522945.1 Clostridiales bacterium | reverse complement strand
CGGTGACGAGCATGATGTTCATAATGCCGATGCCGCCGACGATGAGCGATATGCTTGCGATGCCGCCGAGCAGGATCTTGAGAATGTTCGTCACGGACCCCATCGTGTCCTCCATGACACTCATGGAATAGACGTAGAAGCTGTCGCCGTTGCCGAAAAAGTCATAGAGGAATTCCTTGACGGCTGCCTCGGCGTCGGCCATTTTCGTGCCCTCCGGCGCGGTGACGTAAAATTCGGAAATCGCGCTGCCGTTCTGGGGGTACTGCCGCGTGAATGAGGTAAAGGGAATATAGACTCTGGGAACGCGGCTGCCGCCGTAGACGAGCGAGGTGCGCTCGCCGAGCACGCCGACGATCGTATAGCGCATGCCGTCGATGGAGAAATCCTCGCCCACACAGTCGGCATAGCCGACGATCTGCTCGGCGGCCTGCTTCGAGAGGACGCATACGCGGCTCGAGTTATCCACGTCCGTATTCTTGAGGAAACGGCCGTATTCGATCGTGAGACCGTTGATGTCGGCATACGCCGGCATCGTGCCGTAAAGACTGATGCTGTCGCTTGAGGAGCCGGCCTTTCCCTTGGCGTCGCCGGTGTTGACCGGCGCGACGGCCTCGACATACTCGTTCTCCTGCGCCCATTTCCTGAGATCGTTTATGGTGAGCGAGCTTCCGACCTCCTGCCGCCAGACGTAGGCGTCCACATAGTTGCTGCCGAGGCTGGATACCTCGTCCGTCACGGTGTTCGTGGCGCCGTTAACAAGACTTACGAGCACGACGAGCGCCATAACGCCGATGATGATGCCGAGCATCGTGAGCGCGGCGCGCATCTTATTTGAGCCGATGCTGCGCAGCGCCATTTTAAAGGATGATATCATAGCTGCACCTCCGTGACGCGCCCGTCGAGAATGTGGATACTGCGCTTGGCCTGACGGGCAATGTCGTTGTCGTGCGTGATGAGCACGACGGTGTTTCCCTGCTCGTGCAGCTCATGGAGAATGTCCATGATCTCGCGGCTGGTTTTGGAGTCAAGGTTGCCGGTCGGCTCGTCCGCGAGCAGGAGCGAGGGCTCCGTTACAAGCGCGCGGGCGATGGCCACGCGCTG
>DPHR01000125.1:0-2343 GCA_003522945.1 Clostridiales bacterium | reverse complement strand
GCCACGCGCTGCTGCTGGCCGCCGGAGAGCTCCGTCGGCAGGTGCTTGGCGCGGTTGGAGAGACCCACGCGCTCGAGCGCCGCGGCGACGCGCTTTGCCCGCTCCGCCGGCCTTACGCCGCGGTAGACGAGCGGAAGTTCCACATTTTCCTCTGCGGAGAGCTTGGCGATCAGATTGAAGTTCTGAAAAATGAAGCCGATCTTCTGA
The DNA here is from genome assembly GCA_003522945.1 of Clostridiales bacterium. Lineage (GTDB taxonomy): Bacteria > Bacillota > Clostridia > Oscillospirales > Oscillospiraceae > Apopatocola. Next base: position 2,136 of record DPHR01000125.1, on the reverse strand, counting down.
TTGCGGACGCGGGCGAGCTGCTTTTCGCTGTATTCCTCGATGGGGATGCCGTCGAGCCGGTAGGTCCCGGCGTCCGCCACGTCCAGACAGCCGATGATGTTCATCAGCGTGGACTTGCCGCTGCCGGAGGGGCCGATGACGCTCACGAACTCCTTCGGGAAAATGTGCAGCGTCACATGGTCGAGCGCGTGGACGCGCTCCTCGCCGATCTGGTAGACCTTGGAAACGTCATGTAAATCGATCATAGCGTTATCCTTCCAGCGGCTCGCTGTCCGCGTAGGCGCCGTCGTCCTCGGCGATAACCGCGTCGCCGCCGCTCGCGTCCTCGATCCACGCGTCGCCGCCGCTCGCGTTGCCGCCCGTGCCGTAATAATAGGCGTAGGGGTCGTAGGCCTCCTGATAGTACACGGTCTGTCCCTCGGTGAGGCCCTCGGTGATCTCCACCATGCCGCCGCCGGTAAGACCGGGAATGACCGCCGTTTCACCGCCGAGCGTGCCGGTGGCGGGGTCATACGTCGTATAGACGAACGAGCTGTCGCGCGTCTGGCGCAGCGCCTTTTCGGGGATGAGCAGAGCGTTATCCACGCCCTCAATGCGGATGAGCGCCTTGGCGGTCATGCCGGGGAGCATGCGGGGGTCTTTGTCGAGCGTGATCTCCACGCTGTAGCTCGTGATGCCGTAGCTGCTCTTTGCCGAGCGCTCCACCGCCGTTACAACGCCGGAGAACACCTCGTCGCCGATCGTGCTAACGGTGATCTGCGCCTTCTGCCCATTCTGCACGGAGAGAATATCCGTCTCGTCCACGCTCACGGTGAGCTTCATGCTCGTATCCGACGAGAGCGTGAGGAGCTTCGTTTCGCCGCTTGCCGCCGTGCTGCCGGAAGAGGACGAGCCGTCTCCGGAGGAATCCGAGCCGTCTGAGCCGGAGGAAGTGTAGGCATTCATCATGCCGCCGTACACCATGCCTCCGCCGCCGGCGGAGGAGTCCGTTTTATCGGAGGAAGAGGTCGTTTTGTCGCTGTAGTCAATGGAGGAGACGGAGCCGTCAAACGGCGCTGTTACCGCTCCGGCGCTGTACATGCCGAGCAGCGCCATGAGATCCTCTTCCTTCTCACGGCGGTTCTTGAGGACGGATTCGTAGTTCGCGCTGTAGGCCGTGTCGCGCAGCGTGAAGAGGGAATTGCCCGCGTACACCTGCCGGTTCTCGGCGGTGTTTACCGCGGAGACAACGCCCGCGTAGCCGGTGATGCGCAGCGGGTTGTGGATATAGAGCGTGCCGCTGCCGACGGCATTGCCGTCCGCATCCTGCACGCTGGCCGCAGCATCGACCGCCGGGCCGTTGTCGGTGAGGAGGACGGTCGCCTTGCCGCTCTGGAGCTTGTCCACCGTGCCGGGGTACGTCTTTTCGTCTACGGTCACGCTGACCTTGTCGCCCGCGGCGAGAGAGCCGGCGTCGATATCCACGGCCATGCACCCGTCAAGCGAGAGCACCGCGAGAGCGCCGTGCTCCATCATGCAGGCAGAGACGTCGTCATCCTTCTGCGCGTAGACGATCTTCACGCGGCCGTTCACGCCGGTCGTTATGTACGGCTGCACCGTTTCGCCGGTCGCGGCGCGCAGCTGCTCGTCGAGCTTATTGAGCTCCGCCTGCACAGTACTCATCGCGCCCATAACGGAGGAGAGCTCCACCGTGGCGAGCGCGTCGCCCTTCTTCACGGTCTCGCCCGCTTTGACGAGGATCTTTTCGAGCTTCACGCCCTTGGGCAGGACGATCTGCTGCGTGTCCGCGTCGGTGAGCATGCCCGAGCCGGAAACGGTCGTGCTGATGCTGCCGGTCGTGACGGTCGCTTCGCTCACGGTCGGGGCCTTCATGCTGCCGACGGCCTCACTGACCTTTTTCTTTGCCGCGCGCACGCCGAAGAAAATGGCGAGCGCGAGCACCACAACGATCGACACCGTCACAATGATGCGGCGGCGCTTTTTGCGCTGCTTTTCGCGCCGGATCGAGGCGAACAGCGCCTGGTCCCGATCCCCGGACTGCTCCGGGGCGGACGTTACCTTCTTTTCATCCATACGTTTGGTCTCCTATCGTCCTTTGATTTTTCCGGATAGTAGCGTCGATTAACAAGAGCACAC
>DPHR01000153.1 GCA_003522945.1 Clostridiales bacterium | reverse complement strand
CGTCGGAGCGGCGGTCGCCCCGGCGGCTGCGGGAGTTGTGCTCCCGCAGCCGGACATGACGGTCAAAAGCAGCGTCAGCGCCAGAAGAAGCGCCGAAATTCTCTTTGTCGTGTGTTTCATGCATTAACCCTCCCGGGAGGTAATTTCGCGGATCATGCGCTCGGCGGTCGTCTCGTCGCCGAAGAGGATGCCGTAGAGCCGCAGCCAGTCGGCCTGCGCGAGAGCATCGGCCTCGTCGGCGGAGCGGTCGATGAGCATCGGGATATCGAGCACGGCGAAGCGGTCGGCCAGATCGTACAGACGGTCGCGATACTCCACCGCCGTCAGACTCTCCGCGTCAGCGGGGGCGGTCTGCTTGCGCTCGGTGAGCGTTTCCCCGCTCAGCGGCAGGAGCTTGCCGGACGTGATCGCGAGATCGGTCTTGTTCTGCACGAGCTTCTTGTACTCGGGCTTATCCCAGCTGCCGCCGTACAGCACGCTGCCGTCGGCAAGACCCTTGCTGAGGATCTCGTTCTCGCTCGTCTCCGCGCCGAACACCTTGACAAGGTTCAGCGCTTCAAAGATCTCAAAGGTATCGACGGGCGTTTCGTCCATCAGATAGATGCTCTTCGCCGGCAGCGTCACGATGATGAGCTGCTTTTCAAGGCCCGCGGGGAGCTCCGTTCCTTCCGGAACGAACAGATAGCGCAGGACGTTCTGCTTATAGAGCCCGGCGACGTAGTCGGCCTTGATCTGCGCGTTGTCGGCGCTCTCTTCCTCGGCGACGGCTTCTTCCGTGCCGTCAGACGCGGCGGCGCTGTCCGCCTTGGCGATCTCGGCCTTCGCCTCGTCGGTGTCGAGCACCGTGTCGCTTATGACGTCGATCTCCGCGAGGACGATGTTGCCCTCATAGCGGAAGAGCTTGAGATACTGCGCGTACTCGAGCTTGATCTCCTCCTGGAACGTGAGACCCATGATCTCGGGCGCTTCGGTGCTGAGCGTTTTGCCGTCGGTGTTGTCCTTCTGGTTGTTCGCGTTCGTCTTGAGCTGCACGAAGATGATGTACTCGATCTCGTGCGCGGAGGACATCTTGGTGGTCATGCCGAGAATGCGGTTGTTCTTGTTGAGCTCCACGGGGATCGTGAAGGTGCTGCCGTCGTTGGAGTAATAGGTGTTGCCGGAGGCCTTCACATAGGAGTACTGCGGCGGGTTGCCGCTGCTGCTCACGAAGCGGATGGTAGCGTACGCCTGGCCGTTCTTCACCGTGACCTTGTCGCACACGATGCGCGCGCGGCCGGAGCCGCCGGAGAAGGAGAAGCTGTCGGGCGCGTAGACGCCGTCCCTGAGCGTCGTGCTGTTATCCACGCGGGAGGTGGAGCCGCTGGTGTCGGTCTCGTGATCGGATTCGTTGTCCGGATTGGTGGGGTTCGGGGTAGGCGTCGGCGTCGGGGTCGGCGTGGGTGTCGGAGTGACAGGGTCGGCCGCGTCGCCGATCTTCTTGAGCGAATCGGAACGGAACGTCACCGTGCGGTCGTACCAGATGTTGTTTTTCAGGCTGTGCGAGGAGATGATGAGGGGCTTATCGAGCTCAGACACGGGGATGGTGTAGGTGTACTTGCCGTTTTCGTCCACGGCGAAGGGCGCCCAGTTGTCCTTGTCCTTCTCGGCCTCGTCGCCTGTGCCGGGGTAGAGGTAATCGTAGCCGGTGCCGCTGAGCGTCAGCGTGGCCATGATCGTGCCGTTCACAACGTTGAGCTTCGTGTCGATGATCTTGAACATCGCCGCGTCGCACTCGGCCGCGGCGGAATACTTGCCGTCCTCGGCGGTGCGCTTGAGATTTTCGATGTCCAGCGTGATGCTGCGGTCGTACCACTTGTCGTTCTTCTGGCTGTGAGAGGTGACGGCCAGCGGGTTCGTCAGCTTATCCACCGTGATGGTGTAGGTGTGCCAGTTGTCGCGCGTCTCGCCGTCGATCGTGCCGCTCACGACCTTGGCGGGAGCCCACTCGCTCCGGTCAACGGCGTCGGCCTGCGTGCCGGTGCCGGGGTAGAGGTAATCGTAGCTGGTGCCGTTGAGCGTGAGCGTCAGCTGATACTTGCCGTCCTTCGCCGTGATGACGACACGGCGCACCTTGAACATCGCAGCGCCGGTCTCGGCGGTGGTGGTGTAGGTGGTGCCGTCCTTGATGACCGAGCTCGGGTCGCTCGGATCGACCGGATCGACGGGGTCGGAACCGCCGCTCAGGCGCGGCAGGAAGCGCGGCAGCAGGAGCTGATCCTGCTTCGTGCTCCACGCTCCGCTCTTGCTGCAGCTCACAAACGGGATGGTTTCCGCAAGGGCGCTCTTCGGCAGCGTGACGGAGAACACGCGGTAGCTGTAGGGATCGTCCGCGTTGAGGATGCCGGCGGAGACCGCGTTGGCCTCGCGCGTCGCCTCGTCGTCGCTCACGGAGCCGAAGTACAGTTTGCTGTAGCCGCTGGTGCGGGTGACATACTTGATGGTGATCGTATCGCCGGACACGGTCAGCGCCGCGCCCGCGTCGACGGGGATGACGGCGTTTTTCGTGTCGGCGTAGCCGAAGAGGTCGTACACGCCGTCCGTGAAGGCGGAGGCGTCAAACGTGCCGTTGAAGTTCGGGACGTTCAGGAAGTAGGACTGCGAGGTGTCCCACGAGTTATCGGAGAAGCCGACCGTCGCGGGCGTGTAGGAGCCCTGCCGCTCGGCGTTCACGGTGTAAACGAACGTCGTGGTGCCGTCGGGGTTCTGCGTGCCGGTGACATAGCCGGATTTATCCTTATCGCTGCGGTCGCCCAGATACAGCTTGTCCGGCGTCTTGGAGGAATTGTTTCCTGCCGCCTTGCCGGTGATGGTGCAGGTGATGGTCGTGCCCTTGAGCACCGCGGAGGAAGAGGAGATCTTGAAGCTCTGCTCCACCCGGCTGCCGCCGGCGAGCAGACGGATACCGGCATCATCCAGCCGCGTCTCGGTATCGTCCGTCAGACGGGGCAGATAGTCGGTGAGAACCAGATAATCCTGCTTCTCCAGCCAGCCGTTCGTATCCTGATACCACAGCGGCGAATGGCGCACGAAGGGGATCTTGTCGCCGAGCGCGCTCTTCGGGAGCGTGATATAGAATACCTTGTAGTTCATGCCGATGGGCTCATAGTCGGCGTTGCCGATCGCATTCGCCTCGCGGGTGGCCATCGGGTCGGTCACAAGGCCCATGTAGATCTTGTCGGTATCGCTCGCGCGGGTGACCCACTTGATTGTGACGGTGTCGCCGGAAACGGTCAGCGTGGACTGCGTGTCCACGGGGAAGCCGCGGTTGTCGACCTTGTCGAGATAGGGGTAGGCGTTGCCGTAGAGATCGTACACGCCGTCGGTGTAATAGCTCGGGTCAAACGCGCGGCCAAAGCTCGGGATGTTCAGGAAGAAATCCTGGTTCTCGTCCCAGCTGCCGTCGGCAAAGCCGATGACAACGGGGATGGATGTCCCCTGCTTGTCCGCAGAGACGCCGAACGAGAAGGTCGTCTGCAGACCGTTCACGCTGCCGGAAACAGCGGAGGACTTGTCCTTATCGTCGCGGCTGCCGAGATAGAGCTTCACCGCGGGCTTTCCGGCGTGGACGCCGGTCATTTCGCCGGTGATGGTGCAGTAGATCGTATCGCCGATGAGCGCGGCAGTGGAGGAGCTGATCTTGAAGCTCGACTCGTTGAAGCCGCCGGCGGCGACCATCTTCATTTCGGCATCGGAGATCTCTGTGCCGGTGTCGCAGTCTCCGTCCGCAGGGATGGAGATCACGAGGTCTTTGGTGGTATACCAGCCGCCGTCCGGCTTGCCGAGGGCGATGGGCATGGGCGTGCCGCGGTAGGACGCGGGCAGCTCAAACTCGAACACCCAGCCGCCGCCGCTGCGCGCCGTGCCCTGCACATAGGGGGACTTGAACGCATCGTCCTTGGAGCCGAAGTACAGCTTGTCGAACGAGGTGTTGGCGGTCTCAAAGCGGATGAGCAGCTTCTCGCCCGCGACGACCATGCCGGTCTTCGCGGCGGTGAGCATCTTGAATTCCGCGTTGTCCTCGGCCTTCAGAACCTTGATGCCGGCTTCCTTCAGATTGTCGGGCAGCTTCGGGATCGCGGGCGCGGCCTCCGGCTTCTTATCCGGGTCTTCGCTCGAGCCGGTGCCTTCGGGGATATTGGCGGGAACAATGAGCTCAAGCTCGCTGGAGTTATAGGGGCTTCTCGCGGTGAGATCACTCTTGAGGATGCAGACCGGGACACGCGTTCCGGCGGCGCTCGCCGGAAGCGTGAAGTGGTAGGCCTGCGTGGCCGAGCCGTTCACGCCCGCGGCGACGCTGAACTCGCCGCCCTTATCGAGCTGCGCGACGAGATCCGTGCGCGTGCCGAAGTACAGATAGGAATAGGTGAAAGCGCCGCTCGCCGCGGGGTTCACCTGCACCGTGACATAGAGCTTGTCGCCGACCACGACGGCGGTGGCCGTCTCGATCTTGAACATGGGGTAGACCTTATCGGCGCCCTGCTTGGCGACGAACACCTTGCCGCTCACGTCCTGCTCAGCCACCGGCGCGGCGGGATAGCTCGCCGCCACGGGGACGGGGTCGAGCTTGCCTTCCGGAATGTCGGCGGGGACGATGAGCTCAAGCTCGCTGGAGTTATAGGGGCTTCTCGCGGTGAGATCACTCTTGAGGATGCAGACCGGTACGCGCGTGCCGGCAGCGCTCTCGGGGAGCGTGAAGTGGTAGGTCTGCGTGCTCGTTCCGACCACACCGGCCACGACGCCGAACGCGCCGCCCGCGTCAAGCTGCGCGACGAGATCCGTGCGCGTGCCGAAATAGAGGTACGAGTAAGTGAACGCGCCGCTCGCCGCGGGGTTCACCTGCACCGTGACGTAAATTTTGCCGCCGTATTTAACGGCGGAGGCCGTCTCGATCTTGAACATGGGGTAGACCTTATCGGCGCCCTGCTTGGCGACGAACATCTTGCCGCTCACGTCCTGCTCGGCGCAGGGGGCGGCGGGATAGTCCACCGGTGTGGGGACGGGGTCGAGCTTTCCTTCCGGAACGTCGGCGGGGACGATGAGTTCAAGCTCGCTGGAGTTATAGGGGCTTCTCGCGGTGAGATCGCCCTTGAGGATGCAGACCGGAACGCGCGTTCCGGCGGCGCTCGCCGGAAGCGTGAAGTGGTAAGTCTGCGTGGACGATCCGTTCACACCGCCGACGACGCTGAACGGCCCGTCCTTTTCGAGCTGCTCAAGAAGCGCCGTGCGCGTGCCGAAATAGAGATAGGAGTAAGTAAAAGCGCCGCTCGCCGCGGGGTTCACCTGCACCGTCGCGTAGATCGTGTCGCCGTACTTGACGGCGGTGGCCGTCTCGATCTTGAACATGGGGTAGACCTTATCGGCGCCCTTCTTGGCGACGAACATCTTGCCGCTCACATCCTCTTCGGCCATTGGCGCGGAGGCGTATTCCGCCGGCGTGGGGACGGGCGTTACCTTGCCTACGGGGATATCCTCGGCGATGACGAGCTCGAGCTCGCTGGAGTTATACGGGCTCTTCGCGCTGAGATCGCCCTTGAGGATGCAGACCGGTACGCGCGTGCCGACGGCGCTCGCGGGCAGCGTGAAGTGGTAGGCCTGCGTG
>DPHR01000063.1:3429-4950 GCA_003522945.1 Clostridiales bacterium | reverse complement strand
TGCTCGGCGGCGCGTCGTTCCAGATCTCCGGTCCGACCGGCGCTATGAGCGCCGTGCTCGTCGGCATCGTGGCGGCGCATGGGCTGCAGGGCGTGTTCTTCGCGTGCTTTGCCGCCGGTGTATTGCTGCTCATCGCCGGTGTGCTGCGGCTGGGGCGGCTCATCAGCTTCATCCCGATGCCCGTCATTATGGGCTTTACGTCCGGCATTGCGATCATCATCGCGCTCGGCCAGATCGACAATTTCTTCGGCACGACGTCCGAGGGTCTGACGAACATCGAAAAGCTGCTCTCCTACGGGCGGCTCGGGTTCCATGTGAACTGGCAGGCGGCGCTCATCGGGCTGCTCGTCGTGGCGGTCATGGTCGTATGGCCGAAAAAGTGGGGCGCGCGCGTCCCCGGCTCGCTCGTCGGCATCATCGCGGCCGCCATCGTCGCGGGCGTGTTCCATATGGATTCTCTCGCCACCGTCGGCGACATTCCCCGCACGCTGCTGCTCGCCGACCGGCTGGATCTTTCGTCGCTCAGCTTCTCGATGGTCAAAGACCTGCTCTCGCCCATCGTGACGATCGCGGCGCTCGGCATGATCGAAAGCCTTCTGTGCGGCGCTTCCGCCTCGCGCATGAAGGGTGAGGAATTCAATGCCGATCAGGAGCTGATCGCGCAGGGCGTCGGCAACATTCTGCTGCCGCTCTTCGGCGGCGTGCCCGCTACGGCAGCGATTGCCCGCACGAGCGTGGCGGTCAAGTCCGGCCAGCAGACCCGGCTGACGAGCGTTTTTCACTCGGTGTTTCTGCTCGCGTCCATGTTCCTGCTCGGCGGCGTGATGGCGCGGCTGCCGCTCTCGGCGCTCGCGGGCGTGCTCATGGTCACGGCATGGCGCATGAACGACTGGGCGGGCATCCGCTATGTGTTCCGCCACAAATTCAAATCCGGCATCAGCCAGTTTCTGCTCACGATGATCGCAACGGTCGTGTTCGATCTCACCGTCGCCATCCTGCTCGGCGTTGTCTACTCCGCCATTTTGTATATGGCCAAGTCCAGTCAGATCCGCGTGAGCTTTTCGGCCATCGACACGAACAAGCTCCGCGCCATCGACGGCAAGCCGCCGATCCTCGAATCGGCGGGTGTGGCGTATGTGACGGGCGCGCTGTTCTTCGGCGCGGTGGACGAGTTCAACCACCGTATGGCGGAGATGCCCGCCTACGACCACGTGATCCTCTCGATGCGCGGCATGCCGAGCGTGGACGTGTCCGGCGCACAGGCGCTCCTCGAGCTGTGCCAGAGCCTTCTTGCGCAGGGCAAGACCGTGGCCTGCTGCGGCATGAGCGAGAACGTCCGGCGGTACTTTGACCGCGCCGGGATCACCGAAGTCCTCGGCGAGAGCGCGTATTTCTGGAGCGCTGACCAGGCGATTCTCGATCTGCTGGACGCGGAGATCGTGGAATAAACGGCATAAACGAATGGAGCCGCGGAGGAAAAATTCCTCCGCGGCTCCTAGCCTGTCGAAAAAGCCTCGCAGA
>DPHR01000063.1:0-3108 GCA_003522945.1 Clostridiales bacterium | reverse complement strand
CAAAAATACTTTTTTGACAAGCTCTAAGCCGCGGAGGAAAAATTCCTCCGCGGCTCCGCTTTTTTGTTATTCGTTCTTTTCCGTTTCGGCGGCGCGGATGCGGAGGTACATGTCCTGCATCTGGCGGTCGATGTCGGCGATCTTGCCGGAGACGGCGAGCATTTCCTCGTTGATGCCCTCCGGCAGGCGGGATTTGTCGGCCTTATACCGGATATCGTGCTCAAGGCTCGCCCAGAAATCCATGGCGATCGTGCGGATCTGAATCTCGGCCACGACATACTCCGTCCGGTCGGAGAGATACACCGGCACGCGGATATCGAGATGGAGCGAGCGGTAGCCGTTATAATTCGGCGTTTTGATATAGTCCTGCCGCTTGACGATCTCAATATCCTTCTGCCGCTCAAGCATTTCGGCAACGCGGTAGACATCGTCGATGTAGCTGCACACCACGCGCACGCCCGCGATGTCGTTCACGTGCTCGCGCGCCGTCTCGATGGAGACCGGCATGCCCTTTTTCATCAGCTTCGCGGCGATGCTCTCCGGCGTTTTCACGCGGCTTTCGATGTGGTGGATCGGGTTGCGCGCATAGAGGACGCTGAATTCGTCGTTTAAAATTTCAAATTTCAGCGTGAGCTGGCGCGCGGCGGCCTCGTAAAGATTGCGCATCACGAGAAATTCGCGCAGCTTGCCCTGCAGCTCCGGTTTTTTTTCGGCGTCGTTCATGGTTTCTCCTTTGCATTGACCGCGGCAGTGGGGACCCTCTCCGTCTTTTGCCTTCGGCAAGATCCACCCCCGCCCTCTCTCTGCCGCCTTTGGCGGCATCTCTCCCCGCCGGGGAGCGTCTGCCCCTGTCAGGGGAGGCAAGCGGGTCATCCGAAAACTCCCTCGGCCCCTAACAGGGGGGCTGGCAGCCGCAGGCTGACTGAGGGGTTTTCTCACTTCCTGTATTGAGTATACCACATCCCCCGCAATACGCACAAGCGGCGGGAACTTTTTTCCTATGCCGCGCGTCCAAAGGATAGAAGCACTCCCAAAGAAGGATAGAAGCACTCTCAAAGGAGGAAACATTATGAAACGCCTTATCGCCCTTTTGCTTGCGCTTTCTGCGCTCTTCTCCCTTGCCGCGTGCGGCGGCACAAACGCCTTTGCTCTTGCCGAGGCAACCTACCCGGAAAGCGCGCCGTATCCGAGCGAAGCGAAGTACTCCGGCGCGAAGTACGAAGCGGCGTACGACGCCTGGAGCGCCGACCGCCGGGCACGGAACACCGCGGCCGCGTCGGTCGATGGCGCGCTCGACGATTATATCCGCGCGGCGCTGCCCGCGCTGCTCTCGGGCGCGGACGGCAAAAACGCCGTGTGCTCGCCGGTGAGCGTGTATATGGCGCTCTCGATGCTCGCGGAGGTCACGGACGGGGACACCCGCGCGCAGATTCTCTCCCTGCTCGGCGCGGACAGCATGGAGTCCCTGCGCAAGACCGCCGGGAACGTCTGGGCGGCGAACTACCAGAACGACGGCGCGGTGACGAGCATCCTTGCCGACTCGCTCTGGCTCTCCGACAGCATGGACTACAATTCCAACACCCTCGCGCGCCTCGCGGACAGCTACTATGCCTCCGCCTACCGCGGCGAGATGGGCTCCGAGGCGTTCAACAAAGCGCTCCGCCGCTGGATCAACGAGCAGACGGGCGGCCTTTTGAAGGACAGCGCCGACGGTCTTTCGCTCGCGCCGGAGACGGTGATTGCGCTCGCCTCGACCATATACTTCCGCGCGAAGTGGGGCAGCGAGTTTTCAAAGAGCGCCACGGCGGACGGCGTATTCCACGCGCCGGACGGCGACGTGACGCACAAATTCATGCACGAGACCATGGAGAGCGCGTACTATGCCGCCGATAACTTTGCCGCCGTCGGCAAATATCTCGAGGGCAGCGGCACGATGTGGTTCCTGCTGCCGGACGAGGGCGTGACGCCGGAGGCGCTGCTCTCCGACGGCAGCGCGGTCGATTTCTTTCTCTCGCCGGAGAGCGCCGAGAGCAAGTATATGACCATTGATCTCTCTGTGCCGAAATTTGACGTTTCCGCTGATACCGACCTTTCCGGCGCGCTGCGCGCGCTCGGCGTGACGGACGTGTTTGACGTGGGCAAGGCCGACTTCTCCCCGCTCACCGACGACAAGGCCGACAGCATTTTCCTTTCACAGGCCAAGCACTCCGCGCGCGTCACCATTGACGAGGAGGGCGTTGTTGCGGCGGCCTACACCGTGATGGTCGCGTGCGGAGCCGCCTTGCCGCCGGATGAGCGTGTCGAGTTCACGCTCGACCGGCCGTTCCTCTTCGCCGTCACCGGCGAGAGCGGCGAGATCCTCTTCGCGGGGATCGTGAACATGCCGGCATGACAGGGCAGAGGCCCATTTTAAAATTATAAACGTATGCCCGCCCGTGAGGACAACTCACGGGCGGGCATCTTTTCGTTTCCGCTCAAATAATATAATCGTATCCGCCGGGATCGTTGTGCATCAGATCGGCGAGCGTATACTTGTTCAGATAGTCGTTGATGACTTTGTCCAGCCCCTTCCACAGGGAAAGCGTGCGGCATTCCGCCGCGCGGGAGCACGCCGCCGCGCCGGGCTCCAGACAGGAGACGGGCGCCAGCGAATCCTCCGTCATACGCAGAATGTCCCCAACCGTATATTGCTCCGGCGCTTTTGTCAGGCGGTATCCGCCGCCCTTTCCCCGCACGCCGGTCAGCAGCTTTGCTTTCACGAGCAGCTTGATGATGTTCTCCAGATACTTTTCGGAGATATTCTGCCGCGCCGCGATCATCTTCAGAGGAATGAATCCGTCCGCCGAATGCTCGGCCAAATCGACCATGACCCGAAGCGCATACCGCCCTTTGGTTGAGATCAGCATTTTCCGTTCCTCCCTTGTGTATAAATCCTATTATATAGCAGGGAAGTAGGTAAATCAACAAAAATCTTCCTTTTGCTATTGACAAATGCGCGGCGGCGATTTATAATCCGCATAAACCTACAAGAAAGGTTGGTATTGAAATGCGCTTTTCCATGGCCCTCCGATGTTGCCGGGCACCTAGCGTCGATTGACAAGGGCACAC
>DPHR01000053.1:1856-7403 GCA_003522945.1 Clostridiales bacterium | reverse complement strand
GCATTGCCGCCGCGGCGCGCAGCTGCGTGGCGCTGCTCGCGGGCATCCCCTCGGTCGTGTACGGTCTTGTGGGCATGACGGTGCTCGTGCCGTTTGTGCAGAAAACGTTCTCCCTCTCCTCCGGCGCGTGCCTGCTCACGGCCATTCTCGTGCTGACGGTGATGATCCTGCCGTACATCGTGTCCGTTTCGGAAACGGCGCTGCGCGCCGTGCCGCGCGAATATGAGGAAGCCTCTCTCGCGCTCGGCGCAACGAAGGCGGAAACCTGGTTTCTCGTTTCGCTCAGGGCGGCGAAAAGCGGCGTGATCGCCTCCGTTATCCAGGGCACGGGCCGCGCCGTCGGCGAAGCGATGGCAATACTGATGGTGGCGGGCAACGTGGCGAATATGCCGTCGCTCTTTGCCTCCGTCCGGTTTCTCACGACCGCCATCGTCTCCGAAATGTCCTACGCCGCCTACGGCTCCCTGCAGCGCGACGCGCTCTTCTCCGTGGGTCTGGTGCTGTTCCTCTTCATTCTTCTCATCAACGCCGCGCTGCGGCTTCTCAGCGAAAGGAGCGCCAAGGCATGAGAAAGCTCCGGGAAATTTTTCTGAAAGCAGCCCTTATCGCCGCGGCGGTGATAACTGGCGGTATTCTTCTCTTCCTGATCGGGATCATTTTAAAGCGCGGTCTGCCGCAGCTGAGCTGGTCGTTCCTCACGACGGCGACGAGCTATCTCGCCGGAACGACCGGTATCCTCCCCAACATCTGCAACACGCTCTATCTCATTCTCATCGCCATGGGCGCGGCGCTTCCGCTCGGCGTCGGCGCGGCGGTGTACATCACCGAATATGCGGAAAATCCCCGCGTCGTGCGGCTCATCAGCTTTGCCGCCGAAACGCTCACGGGTATCCCGTCCATCCTCTTCGGTCTCATCGGCATGCTGTTCTTCATCAAGCTCGGCGGAGTTAAGCAGGGCGTTCTCGCCGGCGGCCTCACGCTCGCGCTCATGGTGCTCCCCACGGTCATGGCGAACACGCGCGAGAGTCTGCTCGCCGTGCCGAGAGCCTACCGCGAGGGCGCTCTCGCGCTTGGCAGCGGCAAGTGGCACATGGTGCGCACCGTCGTGCTGCCGAACGCCGTGGACGGTATCGTGACCGGCTGCATCCTCTCCGTCGGCCGTATCACCGGCGAGAGCGCGGCGCTTCTCTTTACCGCGGGCTTCGGTCTGCGGCTGCTGGGGCTCAAGGCGGCGCTCGAATCCTCCTCGGCGTCGCTTTCCGTGGCGCTGTATCTCTACGCAAGCGAGCAGGGCAAGTTTGATATCGCCTTCGGCATTGCGGCGGTGCTGCTCGTGCTGACGCTCGCGCTCAATCTTCTCGCCTCGCTCACGGCGCGCAAGGCCGGAAAGGAACGGTAAAAATTATGGAACCCATTTTGCAGACCAAAAAGCTCGACCTTCGCTACGGCGCATTTCAGGCGCTCTACGGCATCGATACGGACATTTTTCCCAACGAGATCACGGCGCTCATCGGCCCCTCGGGCTGCGGCAAGTCCACGTATCTCAAAACGCTCAACCGCATGAACGATCTTGTGCCGGGCTGCAAAATTGACGGCGCGGTGCTCTTCCACGGGCACAACGTTTACGGCGACAAGATCGACGTTACGGAGCTTCGCAGCCGCATCGGCATGGTGTTCCAGAAGCCGAACCCGTTCCCGATGAGCATTTACGACAACATCGCCTACGCCCCCCGGCTGCACGGCGTGCGCGGCCGCGCGGAGCTTGACGAGATCGTGGAACGATCGCTCAAAAGCGCCGCCATCTGGGACGAGACGAAGGACAAGCTCAAAAAGAGCGCGCTCGGTCTCTCCGGCGGACAGCAGCAGAGACTGTGCATCGCCCGCGCGCTGGCTGCCGAGCCGGAGGTGCTGCTGATGGACGAGCCGACGAGCGCGCTCGACCCGATCTCCACCGGGCGCATCGAAGAGCTGGCACTCGAGCTCAAAAAGACGTACACCATCGTCATCGTCACGCACAACATGCAGCAGGCTGCGCGCATCTCGGATAAGACGGCGTTTTTCCTGCTCGGCAAGCTCGTGGAGATGGGCGATACGGCGAAGATATTCAACGAAGCCGAGGACACCCGCACGAGAGACTATGTACAGGGAAAATTCGGCTGATACAAAAAAAGCTCCCTCTGACGAGGGAGCGGAACGAGACAAGACGGAGAGAAAGTTGTAAACCCCTCAGTCAGCCTTGCGGCTGACAGCTCCCCTGTTAGGGGAGCCAAGTAGGTTTTCGAAAAACTGTCTTGCCTCCCCTAACAGGGGAGGTGTCAAAACCGGAGGTTTTGACGGAGGGGTTTTCCTCATAAAGAGGAAGATCCTTTTTTATTTTTATACCGCCGAGACCTTGCGCTTGATGTCCATCGCTACGGCGGAGGCTTTCTCGGCAATATCGCCGAGCGTATCGCCGCAGGGGATGACCGTGCATTCGTTCACCTCAAGATCGCGCTGCACGAGATATGCGTCCGCGAGCTCCTCTGCGGGCAGACGCAGCACCGGCACGCCGCGCGAGGAGAAAAGCAGCGCCTTGTCCGGCGACACCTTGCCGCAGAACACGAGCCGCGAAGAGCCGGAGAGCGCGTCCAGATCGGCGAGAGAATCGCGCAGTCCCGGCGCCATGACCGGAATAATGCCCGCCATACGCGCGATGGCCAGTGTAGCGGAGGGGCCTGTGCCGGACGTCGATCCGCCGCCGACGAGCGCGGGGATCTGCGAGCGCGTGCAGCTGCCGCCGCTGCGGCAGAGCGTGTCCATGTCCTGCTTGGAAAGGCCCGCCTTGAGCCGCCCGTTCACGATGCCGACGCAGCACGGCACGCAGTCGCGCCGGTAAAACGCCTGCTCACACTCCTGCAGCGCCTCCAGATTGCGCGGGTACGGCAGCTGCATGAAAAATCCGGTCTCGATGGCGATGATCGGCGTTCCTGCCTTGAGCGACGCCAGCACCGGCGGACACATATCCAGATATTTGCTTGCCATAGAGATTGCCTCCTCCATATTCAAGCCTCCCTTGTGTAAAGGGAGGTGGCACGGCGCGCAGCGCCGTGACGGAGGGATTGTCGTTTTCCGGAGAATACAATCCCCCAGTCAGCTCCGCTGACAGCCCCCTTTGCACAAGGGGGCCTTTTTTCAATCAATTATCATAGCGTAAAAGCGCAAAAAATGCAATACCGAGGAAAATTCCCGGGTTGTTCATGCATTTGTCATAACTCCACGCTATAATAAGAAAAAAACTTGGAGAGGAGCGGCAGGTATGAACGAAAAACCCACGCGCGATCGATCCGTCGGATTTACCGACGCAAGCTATATACGGCAGGACGACGCGCCGAATATGCCGCGCTGCTACTCTTTTTCGGAAGAAAAATCGTCCGGCACGAAGAAAACGGTCTCGCCGCTGCGCGTGGGCGCGCTGTGTCTTGCCTTTTTCGTGCTCGGCTCGCTGCTCACCACGGTGTTTTCCGATGCGGAAAAGCCTGTCGTGAATACCAAAACCGCCGTCCCCACGCCTTCATCGGAGACGGTCCAGACCGGCGGGGATATTTCCGGCGCCGCGGCGATCTCCGCGGCGGTCCATGCCGATACGCCCCCCTCCGCGACGAGCGCGCCCACCGGCGAGCGCCCCTATCTCGGCGTGATCGTTCAGACCGTGAGCTGCGCCGCGGCGGACTATTATAACGGCTCGGACAGCAACGCCATGGTCCCCGGCGTGCAGATCTACGCCGTGGAGGACGGCGGACCGGCGAGCGTCGCGGGACTTTGCAGCGGCGATATCATCATCCGGCTGAACGGCGCGGACATAGCCACCGCCGCCGATCTCACCGCCGCGGAAAACGGTCTTACGCCGGGCAGCAAGACGAGCCTCATCGTTTACCGCGCGGGCGAGTACCGCGAGGTGCCGGTCGTGCTCGGCGAGCTGCCCGACGAGGACGGCGAAGAGGATCACGGCTGGTGTGATTTCGATAACGCCTGGTAATCAATTATACAATAAACCCCTAAACCCCTGCGGCAAGACCCGCCTCTCCTCGATAGGGGAGGCAAGAAAGATTTCGGATAACGGACTTGGCTCCCCGAATCGGGGCGCCGGCACGGCGCAGCCGTGGCTGAGGGGTTCTGACCTCCCCACATTCTGGGGAGGCTTTTTTCTTGCAAACGACACGATAAAGGTGTATTCTCTATACTTATGGACGCCATAATCAAAGCCATAGGAAAAACACCCTCCCTTGCTACCCTCCCCCTGAGGGTCGAGGAGGGCTATTTGCCTGCCCTTTTGACCCAATCGGGCGGCGCGATGCGCGCTCTCGGCGCGGCGATACTCCGCCGCGAGACCGACCGGCCCATCTTCGTTCTCTGTACCGACGAGACGAACGCCGGAACGCTCGCCGCCGATCTTGAGGCGCTGCTCGGCGAGAGTGTTGTGCAGCTCACGGGGCGGGATCTCGCGCTGCGCGATATCGAGGTCGTATCCCGGCAGGAGGAGCAGCGGCGGCTGCGCGCGCTCGACGCGCTCTATGCCGGCGCGGGCGTTGCGGTATGCACCGTTTCCGGCCTTCTGCAGCGCACGCTGCCGCCGGATATTCTGGAAAACGCCGCCTTTACGCTCCGTCTCGGCGAGGGCGAGGGCCCCGAAGCGCTCGAGCCGCGCCTGCTTGCGTGCGGCTACCGCCGCAGCGACATGGTGGAGGGTCCCGGCCAGTTTTCGCGCCGCGGCGGTATTCTTGACATCTTCTCCCCCGGCGCGGAGCGCCCCGTGCGCGCCGAGTTCTGGGGCGACGAGATCGACTCCATGGGCTTTTTCGACACCGACACGCAGCGCCGCGCGGAGAATATCGAATCCTTCCGTGTGCTGCCCGCGTGCGAATCGCTCGTTGATCCCAGCCGCGCCGGGAGCATCGCCAAGGCGCTTCTGAGCCACGCCGCGCGCGCCGAGCGGCGCGAGCAGACGGAGCTTGCGCGCCGTCTCCGCCGGGACGCGGAGCTTATTTCCACCGGCGCGCCCCTGTCCTGGAGCGACCGGTATCTCCCGGAATTATACAGTGAGTATTCAACGGCGCTCGATTTCATCGCGCCGGACGCTATCGTTTATATTGACGCGCCGAACCGCTGCGCGGAAAAAGCGAAGGATATTTCCGACTCTCTCGCGGACGATCTGAAGATCCTGCGCGAGGGCGCGTTCCCGGTCGCGGAAACCGGCGATTATCTCCTGCCGTGGAAGGACGCATGCGAAAAAATCGCGGACTTCGCTGTCGTGATGGCGGACGCCTTCAGCGCGGGGCGCTATCCCCTCTCCCCCCGGTCGGTGCTCGATACGAACGTCCGCCAGCTTCCGAGCTACGGCGGCAGCGCGGAAACGGCGCTTGCCGACGTGCAGCGGTATCTTGAAAACGATTTCCGCGTTGTGGTGTTCGCCTCGGACGACCGCCGGGCGGATGTGCTCGCAGCGATGCTCGAGCGAAACGGCATACCGCCGCTGCGCGGCTTCCCGAACGGCGCTCTGCCGCCGGAGGG
>DPHR01000053.1:1466-1678 GCA_003522945.1 Clostridiales bacterium | reverse complement strand
AGGAGGGACGGGCCACCGTTGCGGTGGGCGCGCTTTCCGCGGGTCTTGAAGCGCCGGAGGCGCACCTTGCCGTGCTGACCGATACGCAGATCGCCGCGGGCGTGCTGCGAAGCCGCAAGCGCCGCCGCGCCATGGCAGACCGCGAGAAGCTCGGCTCCTGCGCCGATCTCTCGGTCGGCGATCTTGTGGTGCACGAGCACCACGGCATCGGC
>DPHR01000053.1:0-1262 GCA_003522945.1 Clostridiales bacterium | reverse complement strand
CACGAGCACCACGGCATCGGCCGCTTTGCCGGTATCTTCAAGCTGCCGGTGGACGGCATCGAAAAGGACTACATTAAAATATGTTACGCCGGGTCGGACAGCCTGTACGTTCCGGCGACACAGCTCGACCTTGTGTCGAAATACATCGGCGGCGGCGAGGACCGCCCCGTGAAGCTCTCGCGTATGGGCGGCGCGGAGTGGAAAAAGACGACGAGCCGCGCCAAGGCCGCGGCAAAAGAACTCGCCGCCGAGCTCACGAAGCTCTATGCCGCGCGCGCCCGCACGCCGGGCTACGCCTTCGCGCCGGACAGCCCGTGGATGACGGAGTTTGAAGAGGCGTTCGGCTACGCCGAAACGGACGATCAGCTCCGGTGCATTCAGGAGATCAAGGACGACATGGAAAAGCCGGTTCCGATGGACCGCCTGCTCTGCGGCGACGTCGGCTACGGCAAAACGGAGGTCGCGCTCCGCGCGGCGATGAAGTGCATTTTAGACGGCAAGCAGTGCGCGATCCTTGTGCCGACCACGGTACTTGCCCGTCAGCATTACCAGACCGCGATGCGCCGCTTTTTCGGCTACCCGGTGGAGATCGCGCTCCTGTCGCGCTACAGCACGCCCGGCCAGAAAAAGAACATTCTCAAAAAGACGCTCGCGGGCAGCGTCGATCTTCTCATCGGCACGCACAGCCTGCTGCAGAAGAGCGTTGCCTTCAAGGATCTCGGCCTTCTCATCGTGGATGAGGAGCAGCGCTTCGGCGTGTCGCACAAGGAAAAGCTCAAGGAAATGTCGAAGGGCGTCGATGTGCTGACGCTCTCGGCAACGCCCATCCCGCGCACGCTCAACATGGCGCTTTCGGGGCTGCGCAGCATGTCCACCATTGAGGAGCCGCCGCGCGACCGCCAGCCTGTGCAGACGTTCGTGATGGAGCAGGACGAAAAGGCCGTGTGCGACGCCATCCGGCGCGAGCTTCTCCGCGGCGGGCAGGTATACTATCTCCACAACCGCGTGGAGAACATCGAGCATGTGGCGCTGCGGCTGCAAAAGCAGCTCGGCGGCGGTGTTTCCGTCGGCGTGGCGCACGGCAAAATGGACGAGGAACAGCTCTCCCGCGTCATGGACGATATGGTCGAGGGGAAAATTCAGGTGCTCGTCTGCACGACGATCATCGAGACCGGCATCGATATCCCGAACGTCAACACCCTCATTGTGGAGGACGCCGACAAGCTCGGCCTTGCCCAGCTCCACCAGCTGCGCGGGCGCGT
>DPHR01000082.1:5676-14721 GCA_003522945.1 Clostridiales bacterium | reverse complement strand
GATGCGAAGCAGTTCTGCCGGAGCAGAAATGCTCGCAGGCAAGGAAAAGGCCGCAGCGAATACTTTGTGTATTCTCAAGGGCTTTGACGCCGTATGAGGGCATTTCCGCCCGGCAGAACCGCGTGTGCCCTTGTCAATCGACGCAAAGAGGACGAATTAGGTGAACAGATGACGATAGCCTCTATTGGCCCGTTTACGGGCGGCAAGTAACAATCCCTGCGCAGCTGGCAGACCGTATTACACGTTTACGCGTTACGCGAGGAGCAGAGGGCTTTGCCCGCATAGGAAGAACCCCCAGTTTTACTGGGGGGTTACTTTTAACGGCAGAAAAGGGTGCAGAAGGCAATAAAACGACTGTGGCTCCGGCAACAGACAGACCCGGAGCCTTATGCTATCCTTTTGGTTAGACAATGCTAACCGAAAGGAACGATGAACCCCTTGCTCCGCAAACTTCGCGCCACACCGTTTGTGGCACTGCTCATTTTTGTCCCGCTCGCTGCGGCGGCGGTCAGCCTGTCCGTCGGGCGGTACGCCGTGCATCTCGGCGACGCGCTGGAGATTATTTTCCGCGTGGTAAAGCGCGGGTACGCAGCGGCGGCGTCGGTCGATCCGCAGGAGCGCATCATCATCGGCGTGCGTCTGCCGCGTGTGCTGCTCGGATTGCTGGTAGGCGGCGGGCTGTCCGTGGCCGGAGCCGGGATGCAGGCGCTGCTCTCGAATCCGCTGGTATCCCCGGATACGCTGGGCGTAGCGTCCGGCGCGTGCTTCGGCGCGGCGCTCGCGCTGATACTCAACGGCGGGCTCGTGGCTGTACAGCTTACGGCGATGGCGTTCGGCGTGGTTGCCATGCTGATCACCTACAAAGCCGGAAAGAACCGCCGGGAGACCTCCATCATCATGCTCGTGCTGGCGGGCATGGTGGTCAATTCGCTCTTTCAGGCGTTCGTCAGCCTGATAAAGTATACGGCCGATTCCGAGGACAAGCTGCCGGAGATCACCTACTGGCTGCTCGGCAGTCTGAACGGCGCAACGTGGAAGGGGCTGCGGCTGGGTATGCCGGTCATTCTCGCCGGTACGCTCGTGCTGATCATGCTTCGCTGGAAGTGCAACGTTCTGACGCTTTCAGACGATGAAGCGCGCTCTCTCGGCGTGGATCTCAAAAAGATCCGCGCACTGATCATCGTCGCGGCTACGGCGGTGATCGCCTCGTGCGTGTCCATGTGCGGGCAGGTCGGCTGGGTCGGCCTTGTCGTTCCTCACGCCTGCCGGATGCTCTTCGGCAGCGACAACCGGCGCGTGATCCCAGCCAGTGCGAGCATCGGCGCGGCGTTCATGCTCCTGCTCGACACCGTGGCCCGCAGCGCGTCGGAATCGGAGATCCCGATCTCCATTCTCACGGCGGTCATCGGTGCGCCCATTTTCATTGCGCTTTTGAAAAAGACGGGAGGGAGCTGGCGATGACCTTTGAAGTGAGAAACGGCTGCTTCGGTTATAAGAAGACTGTGCCCATACTGAAAAACATCTCGTTTTGCGTAGAGAGCCGTCAGGTCCTGGCGGTCCTGGGGCCGAACGGCGTCGGCAAGACAACGCTGCTGCGCAGCATGATGGGAATGCTGCCGTGGACGTCCGGCGGGAGCTTTCTGGACGGGGAGAACATCCGGGACATGACGCCGGGCCGCCTCTGGCGGGAGATGGCGTATGTACCGCAGGCAAAAACCTTCCCCTTCGCCTTCACAGTGGAGGAAATGATCCTTTTGGGACGCAGCAGCCGCATCGGTACGTTCGGAACGCCGGAAAAGGCGGACCGCGAGCGGTGCGAGCGCGCCATGGAGGAGCTTGGCATCGCGCATATGCGCCGCAAGCTCTGCAACCAGATCAGCGGCGGCGAGCTGCAGATGGTGCTGATCGCCCGCGCGCTGTGCGCCGAGCCGAAGCTCCTTGTGCTGGACGAGCCAGAATCCAATCTGGATTTCCGCAACCAGCTCGTCATTCTTGAAACGATTCGCCGCCTTTCCCGCGAAGAGGGACTGTGCTGCATCTTCAACACGCATTATCCCGGCCACGCGCTGCGCATCTCCGACCGGGCGCTCGTCCTCTCACGCGAGGGTACGGCAGACTTCGGCGAGCCATCGGAGGTCATCACGCGCGAGATCATGGGGCGCGTGTTCAAGGTCAACGTCGATATCGTCGATGCGCAGTACGACGGCATGGACTATCAGGCTATCACGGCCATTTCCCTGTGCAATACGTAAGTATTTTGGTCCGAAGGACTTAAAATATAAATTTTTTCAGGAGGAATCCAATGAAACGCATTTTATCCCTTTTTCTGGCGGCACTGATGGTGCTGTCGCTCGCGGCCTGCGGCGCAGAGCCCGCTGCGCCCGAGGCAAGTGAAGAACCGGCCGTGACCGAGGCCCCGGCGGAAGAGCCCGCTGCGGCTGAGACCCCGGCGGAGGAGCCGGCGTCGTCCGGCACGCATATCGTGGTGGACTTCAAGGGCGAGGAGACCGAAGTGCCCGACGAGATCGACCGCGTCGTGATCCTCGGGCCGCTGCCCGCCGCTACGGTCTACGCCGTGTTCATGGGCGGTGACATCAGCAAGCTCGTGGGCGTTACGCCGGATCTGAAAAACGGCGTGGAATACTCGGTGTTCGCCAAGTACTGCCCGGAGATCATGGACGTCTCCAGCGATTTTTACGCCGGCGGCCAGCTGAACATGGAAGAGCTCGTAAAGCTCGATCCTGATGTGGTGTTCTACCACAGCGAGTCGGACGCCGAGCCGATCCGTCAGGCGGGCATCCCCGCCGTGGCTCTCACGCATCCCAATAAGGGCGGCAGCGCCTCCCCGCTCGAAACGCTCCGCTCCTGGATGGACACCTATGCCCAGACGTTCCGGATGACCTCTTCCGCGCAGGACATCATTGCCTACGGCGAGGAAGTGGAATCGGAGATCCGCAGCCGCATTGAAGCTAATCCCACGGAGAGCGTGGAAAAGTATCTCTATATCAATACCTACAGCGATTCCGGCCTTGTGATCGCGGGCGCGAAGAGCTTTGCGGCGTGGTGGACGGATCTGCTCGGCGCGGAAAACCTCGGCGCGCGTGCCACGAACTCCTCCGTCAACATGGAGCAGATCTATGAGTGGAACCCCGACAAGATCTTCATTCTGACGTTCTCGGACAAGACCCCGGCGGACATTTACAACAACACGGTGGGCGAGGACGACTGGAGCGGTATCACGGCCGTGAAGGAAGAGCAGGTCTTCAAGTATCCCTTCGGCATGCACCGCTGGTGGCCGCCGTGCACGGATACGCCGCTTGCGATGTGGTGGTCGGCGAAGACGGCCTATCCGGAGCTCTTCACAGACGTCGATATGGACGCCATGGTCAAGGAGTATTACCAGAAGTGGTACGGCATGGAGCTGACCGATGAGGACGTCGCCAACATTCTCACGGCTCCGGCGCAGACCTACCGGCACTACTGATATGAAGCGCGGACAGGTTTTCACCTTCGCCGGGACAAATGCGCCCCGCGCGGGCATGACGATCTCCGAGACGCTCTTCATGTCTCCGGAGGAGCATGCCACGATCTTCTCGATCGCCGCCGGCACCGATATCAGCGAGGAGTTTTATCCGCATCCGTATCTCTATCTGTCGCTCTCGGGCGAGACGCGCGTAGAAGCACCTTCGCTCCGCGTTCTGCCGGAAGGCAGCGCGCTGCTGATCCCGCAGAAGACGCCGTTTCGCGTGCTGGCGCAGGATCCCTGCGTATTTCTTGAAATTGAAGCAAAGGAAGGATTTTGTATGAACCTTATCAAAACGGACGAAGTATTTGCCCTGAAGGATCTGCTCCCCTACGAGGAGGGAAAGATCGTCAACGCGGATATCGTAAATAATCCGCATATGAAAATGGCGCTTATGAGCTTTGACGCGGGCTGCGCCACGCCGGAGCACGCCGCCGGCGGCGACGCCATGATGCTCTGTCTGGAGGGCGAGGGCGTCATCACCAACGAGGGTGTGCCGCACACGGTGCAGCAGGGCGAGAGCTTCTCCTTCCGCCCCGGCGCGATGCACAAGGTCGCCGCCGTCACCCGGTTCAAAATGATGGTCATGATCGTCCGGAACTGATCCCCCGGACGGAAAAACCCCGCGGACACGGCAGAGAGCTGCCGTACCCGCGGGACGTTTTTTTAATGTCAGGGGAGAAGAGATTCGCTGCCGAGGGTCAGACGGATGCGGTTGCCCCGGACGGCGATGAGCTTTTCCGTGTGCATCCGGCCAAGCTCCCGGCAGAGAGCGCTGCGGTCGGCGGCCAGAAAATCCGCCAGCTTTGTGCGGTTGAAGGGGACATACACGGTGTCGGTGTTCTGCTTCTGCGCGAGATGCCGGAGATATATGAGCAGTTTGCTGCGCAGACTTTTCTGGCTGAACAGCGTGGCCTTCAGCTTCAGAAAATCGTTGTCCGCGGAGAGAATGCGCACCAGATTTTCCACAACGGCCAGCTTGTAGGGACACTGACAGCTGCCAGGGGCGAAAATGCGGTTGATGTCCAGCTTTATCATGGTGACCTCGTCCAGCGCCAGAACCTGCACCTGCGCGGAGAGAGCGTCCAGCAGCCCGACGTTTTCACAGTGGCAGTCTCCCGGATAGAGAATGTTCATCGTGCTTTTCCGGCCGCCGGAGTCCGTATGGACCAGCTCGATCGCGCCGGAGAGAACGATGAACAGCCCCGAAGAGCACTCCTGCGGCTGAATGATGATCTGCCGCGGCGCGGCGCGGCGCACCTCGGCCTGAAGGCAGTACAGCACCGGACGGATCTGCTCCGGCGTCAGGCTGTCAAAAAGGGGAGAGGTCTGCAAAAGTTTTTCCTGTTGTTTGCTGAGTGTGCTGAACATGAGAGTATCCTTTTAATATAACAGTCCCGCGTGAGTTAGACACTGCTAACTCACGCGGGACTGTTATACCATAATTTTCAGGGAAATGCAAGGAAGAAAAAAGCAAGACGGAATTTGTCAAGGAGGCTTTCTGCTTAATTTTGGGACTTATTTCGTCAAGCCTCCTTCGCGTCGCTTCATTTAACTTGCCGATGCAAGTGCTTTTTCGCGTATGGCGGAATTACTCCTCGCGGTGCTCTTCCTCGGTGTGCACCTCGGGCTCGGCGGGCGTTTCCTCTTCGGGAACGGTCCAGGTCGCCTCGGTCGTCTGATCGACGACCTTTTCAAAATGCACGGCGTCCTTCACGGAAGAGACCGCGCTCTGCGCGGCGGTGCGGACGCGCCGGGTGTCCTCTTCGCTCATAACGTTGACGATGTTGCCGTCTTCCTTGACGACCTCGACGCTGCAGCCGAAGCCGACCGTGGCAAGAATGCTCGCAAGCAGCACCCACTTGGCGGAGGCGACCGCCACAACGCCGCCGACGATGCCGACGTTCACGGGGATGTTGAGCAGAACGCGCTCGCCCTTCCGCACGACGATACGGGAAACGTTGCCGCGCTGCACGAGCTCCTTGACCTTCTCCACGATGGCCTGCACTTTGTTGTTGTTCATTGTATGTGCTCCTTTCCAAACAGTCCGGTTTTTACTTTTGACCGTATTATAGCATCGCCCTTTGAAAAATCCATAAAAAAAGTGTGGAGAAACTGTAAATTTGTCGAATCGCTCCCAAACCGCGCCGAAAAGCTGCATCTTGCGCTGCACCGGGAAATACGCTATAATACTGCTATCTATACATATCTGCCGAAGGAAGGGAGGCTGCGGCTGTGGCGTTCAATACGGCGGGATTTCTGTTTCTCTTTTTCCCCGCGGCGTTTCTTCTTTACCGGCTCATGCCGGGACGCCGGACGAAGAACGTTTTTCTTGCAATAGCGAGCGCGCTGTTCTACGGCTTCGGCGGTCTTGCCTCGCTCCCCGTGCTGTTCGCGGCGTTTCTCTGGGACTATCTCTTCGGACGGCTCATTGCGAAGGACGAAAAGCGAGCAAAGCTCTGGTGCGGCATCGCTGCGGCGGGCAATCTGGCGCTGCTCGGGTTTTATAAATATCTCGCGTTCGTGCTTGAAACGCTGCATCTTCCGGCGCTTTCGCAGCCGTTCGCGCTGCCGCTCGGCATTTCGTTTTTCACGTTCCACGGCATTTCCTATCTCGTGGATGTGTATCGCGAGCCATCCCGCGTCTGCCGGAGGGCGGACACGCTCTTCCTGTATCTTGCGTTCTTCCCCCGCCTGATCGCGGGGCCTATCGTCCGCTGGCAGGATGCCGCGGCGCAGCTCGCGGAGCACCCGATCTCGCCGGAAATGACGGCGGCGGGCCTTCGCCGTCTTGTGCGCGGCCTTTTGAAGAAGCTCCTGCTCGCCGAGAGCGCGGCGGCGGTCGCCAATGCCGTATACGCCCTCGCGCCGGAGCAGCTCGGCATGGGGCTTGCGTGGCTCGGCGCGGTGAGCTACTGTCTCCAGATCTTCTTCGATTTCTCCGGCTACAGCGACATGGCCATCGGCATCGGCATGCTCTTCGGCTTCGAGTTTCCGGAAAACTTCAACTACCCGTATGTCTCCGGCAGCGTGAGCGAGTTCTGGCGGCGCTGGCACATGACGCTCAACCGCTGGTTCGTAGACTACCTCTATATCCCGCTCGGCGGCAGCCGCCGCGGGAAATGGAGGACGGTGCGAAATAAGCTCATCGTATTCTTCTGCACCGGTCTCTGGCACGGCGCGGGCTGGACATACATCCTCTGGGGCCTCTGGCACGGCGTGCTCGTTTCCGGCGAGGGGCTTTTGAAAGCACCGATCGAAAAGCTGCACCAAAAGCGCGGCGGGCGGGTCGTGATGCACGTCTATACGCTGCTCGCGGTCATTCTCGGCTTTGCGATGTTCCGCGCGTCCTCCGTGCAGCAGGGCTTCCTGCTCATCGCTCGAATGTTCTCCTTTGCCGGAGCGGGCGCTGCCGGGCTGCTTGCCGCGGAGGAGATACTGACCGGCGCACGTATTGCGGCGCTCGTTGGCGGCACCGTCCTCTCCCTGCCGGTCGTCCCCGCGCTCACGCGGCGGTGCACCGGCCGCGGCTGGGAGATCGTCTGGAACGTTCTTGCGCTGCTCGGGCTTCTCGCGGCGATCCTCGCCCTCTCGGGCGGGAGCTTCACGCCGTTCATTTACCAGCAGTTTTAAGGGAGGGCAGCAGACGATATGAAAAAAACTCTCTCTCTTATCTTTACGGTGCTGTTCCTCGCCGTGTGCCTTGTCCCCGGTCTGGGACTCCTTTTGACAGGCGGGGCGGACGCCGCGGCGAATGAGATACTGCCCGCTGCGCCGGCGATCGCCGCGGACGGGGACTTCAATCCCGATTTTCTCGCGGAAACGGCGGCCTATGTGAATGGCCGGTTTTCCTTCCGGCTCGAGGGCATCACCGCCTGGGCAAAGCTCAACGCTGCGCTCTTCCGTGCGTCCACGGCGGAGAACGTCCTGCTCGGACGGGACTGCTGGCTTTTCTATGCGCCGACGATCCATGATTATACCGGCGACGCGCCCATGACGGCGCGCGAGCTCTACTGCGCGGCGCGCACATTGTATCTTCTGCAGGAGTACGCGGAAAACCGCGGCGGAGACTTCCTCTTCACCGCCGCGCCGAACAAGAATACGCTCTATCCGGAGTACATGCCGGCGCGGACGCGTCTCGGCAGCGTTTCCGATATGGACGCGCTCTACGCGCTGCTCGGCGAGATGGGCGTTTCGTATCTCGATCTGCGCGATGTATTCTCACAGGAAGCCGAGCCGCTCTATTTCAAAACGGACAGCCACTGGAACGCGAAGGGCGCGGCGCTCGCTGCCGACGCACTGCTCGCAGCTCTCAGCCGCGAGAGTAATTATTTTTCCGGCACCGTATCCGCCGGAAACACCCACCGCGGCGATCTTTACGAAATGCTCTATCCCGCGGGCAAAGAACTGGAGGAAGATTTCACATATGCCCCCGGTTTTTCGTTCACCGCGAACACCGATAACCCCGACCGCGTGACGATCACGACCGAAAGCGGCGTCGGGACAGGCACGCTTCTCTGCTACCGCGATTCGTTCGGGCGCAATCTCTACCCGTATCTCGCCGAGAACTTCGCCTCGGCGGAGTTTTCCCGCCGGAACGAGTATACCGCCGCGACGCTTCCGGGAGGCGGCACGCTCGTGATCGAGCTCGTCGAGCGCAATCTCCGGTATCTCGTGGAGTACGATTCGCTCGCCCCCGCACCGGAGCGGGACGCCTCGCTCGTCGAGACGGCTGCCCTGGGCGATGGGAGAGCCGTTTTGACGGAGAGCGCCGGTACGGAAGGGTACACGCTCTTTTCCGGCACATGGGACGGCGTGACGCCGGACGATGCGTCCAACGTCTATGTCCTCTCCGGCGGCGCGCTCTATGAGGCTGTGCCGCGCCCGGACGGGTTTATTGTATCGCTGCCGGTCGGCAGCACGATCGACGCCGTATATGCGGCGGCGGGAGGAAACTTTTCCCGTCTATCCGCCGTCTATGCTATAGACTGATAAAAAACCAAAGGAGACAAAACTACATGAAAAAGATCCTTGCTCTGCTGCTTGCCGCGCTGATGGCACTCGCTCTCGCCGGCTGCGGCGGAAACGCCGAGACCCCCGCGCCCACCGAAACGCCCGCAACGGAAGCTCCCGCTGCGACCGAAGCCCCGGCGTCCGAAGAGCCTGCCGTGACCGAAGCGCCCGCCGAACCGGAGGGAGACGGCGCAGAAGACCGCGTGGCCGGTATGATCGAGTTGGTGCTCTCGCTCAAGGGCAAGCCGGTACAGGAGCTCTACGACGCCATCGGCATGCCGACCGGTGAGGCGGAATATGCTTCCAGCTGCCTTGTCACCGGCGGCAAGGACGGCGTACTGCCCTATGACGGCTTCACGGTGTACACCCTCGTGCAGCCCGACGGCACCGAGACCGTCTACGACGTCGAAAAGAACTGAACCATTTCAGACAAAGAAGGCGGGATTTGTCCCGCCTTCTTTGCCGGAACGTCAAAGAAGCCTCGCAGAGTTTGCGCCCGCAGGCGCAAA